>DATJPX010000148.1:0-39584 GCA_035506155.1 Anaerolineales bacterium | reverse complement strand
ACAATATGGCCAGTATTTCAACCACCTGAGCCGATTAACCACCGACTTTCCGTGGAATGTGTGGAGCGTCACCCCCTACTTTGGGTTGAATCACTCCGTAAAACAGACCGTGATTTTCATCCTGGGAGACAAGCCCTGGGTCCAACAATTAGCCACGCTCCTGAAATTGGTCTTGTTGATTCCACTGATTGTCGTAAGTTGGCGTCTTTACCGTCACCCCCGCGAGGTTGCCAAATACGAGAATCCATCCGCATCCCTGTACCTGGAATTGGCTTTCATCCTCTATCTGGGAGCCTTTATCTGGCTGGACATAGTGTGGGAGCTCCTGCTCGGCATCGTCATATTCACGTATCTATTGGCAACGCTCGAACAAACCTGGCAAAAATGGACGGTATGGGGTCTCTTCCTGCTCTACGCTTTCCTGGATGTAATCCGCCTGGTCAGTTTCGCCATCGGAGGCGATCGCGTGCTGCAAATGGACGGGGAATATGTCTTGACCGACCCCAGCATATACGTCCCTCTCACTCTGTTCATCATCCTGCTTTTCTATGCCTTCCTGGTCAGACGCGTGTGGCGGATGACAAAGGATATCTCAACGGCCAAGGTCTGAGCAACAGCGAATGCCTGTGCTCCGACTGCATGAAACGGAAACCCTGTGGTGAACTTTCTCAAGATACTTTTCTGGGAATATCTGCAAAATCTGCCCGTTCTGACCGGTTTTGCCTGGGCGCTGGCCTTCTGGCAAAAAGGCAGGTTCGGAATTGCCGTCGCCTGCCTCGTTGCGGGTGGTATTGCCGGCGCAGTATTGATCGCCCTGACCGAATCCAGGAAACAGGTTGGATACCGGGAGCCTCCAGCCGTGCTGTTGACAAATATTCTTGGCATCACACTCATTATGTTCGTTATGGCGGTCTACCTGACCACCCATTGGAGCAGCTGGTTGACCGACCTGGTCATCGGTGTGCTGGTTGGAACCGGTCTAGGCATTGCCCAGAGTTTGGCAGCCAGGAAGAAAATAAATCTGGTCCATTGCCTGGCCCTGGGAATTGCTTCACCCTTGGTCTTAATTTGTATTCGCGGGCTGCTTAGTGCCGGCTGGTCCATTTGGATGAACACATTGCTCATGTGTCTCGTGGCAACACTGGTCATCAGTCTCATAGACTACGCTCCAGACGAGTTTCAATCAGTCTGACGGTCCCGCCATCTTCAGGACGGTCGCCAGGGACCCCAAACCGAGGAGTATCGTGACGATAGATCTAGAAACATTCCAAAACTTACCGGCTGAGGAAATTGCCCGTCTGGTTCGGGCTGCTGGCCCTCAGGTCTGCGTCTTCCCTGTCAACGGGACACGACGTTGGTTCTGGCTGGAACATTCGAATGAACCAGACATGTCGCTTGATCGCTATGTAGACGTCGCTGCGCGGACCTATATTCGCCTTTTCTCCATGCTCTATGACCACGGAATAGATACGATCCTGTCCCCGGCGTATGGGGAGGAATTGCTTGCCCGGGGTGATGAATATATCAATGCCACGCTTGCCAATGGTCTGCCGGTCCTGGAAGCACCAGATTTTCTGGCCTTTTACGAACGGTACAATATTCGTTTTCGCTTTTATGGGAATTATCGGTCTGTGATGGGCAAAGCCGTCTATGCTCCGCAACTGGAGCTTTTAGATCGCATTTCAGATCGAACTCGTCAGAACAAACAGCGCCGTTTGTTCTTCGGCTTGTTCTCCAACGATGCCAGCGAACAGGTTGGGGAGTTCGCGATAAACTATTACCTGAAGGAGAAAAGATATCCTGACCGGAAGGAGATTATCCGACAGTATTACGGCGATTTCATCGAAACGGCGACGATGTTCATTGGGTTCGAAAAGCCGGCCGTCTTCGATTATCCTTTGCTCAGTCTCGGGAATGAGAGCCTGTATTTTACGGCGGTTCCCTCTCCATATTTGACGATTGCAACCCTCCGCAAAATACTCTACGATCATCTCTTCAGCCGCCGAATACAAGATCCTGATTGGGACCGACTGCCGGAAACTGAACTGAACGCCCTGCGCAATTATTATAAGAAAGAGGAAGAGACTGTACTCGGGATTGGAAGAATATTCCATAACGTCTGGATTCCCGAACAGACAGGCAAAGAATTGGCAGGCAAGTGCTGATGCACTTCTGCCAGCGAGCACCGAAGAATTCATCCTGATGTGATACAGAGAGAATACACCAATGAATTACACTGATTCTGTTCACGACCTGCTTTCAATTATTGGCCCCGGCCATATGCCTGCGATTGCCTACGATACTGCCTGGGTTGCCAGGCTGGGAGATATCGCTCCGGACATCAGCAACCGGGCTTTGGACTGGATCTGCAGTCACCAACTCCCTGACGGGTCTTGGGGCGCAGCCGAACCGTTCTACTACCATGACCGGGTAATCAGTACACTTGCGGCGATGATCGCAATCGCGCAACGAGGCCGGCGCTCTGCCGATAAAAAATTGGTCGAACGAGGGTTGGCTGCCTTGAACAGGATTGTTGGAGGCGCCACACAAGGATTGGCTGCAGACCCCAACGGTGAGACGATCGGATTCGAAATGATCGCCCCCACCCTGGTTGCAGAGGCGCATCGGCTGGGATTGATCCCGAGTCAGGATAATCGCATCCTTGGGCGGATGGGGGATGTACGCAAGATAAAACAAACGAAACTGAAACAACGCATCAGTCGATACGTCACGCCGGCTTTTTCTGCGGAAATGGCCGGGCCGGACATCGATATGCTTAATATCGATGAATTGCCTGAATCGAACGGTTCCGTTGGCTACAGCCCTGCCGCATCTGCTTATTTCGCACTCATTGCCAAACCCGGGGATCCGAATGCTTTGGCCTACCTGAGGAATCAGATTTCCGAAGACGGCGGCCTGCCGAATGTTGCCCCCTTCGACAATTTCGAAGTCGGTTGGATATTATGGAATCTGGCGATGAACAAGCAAAGCATCACCCGGGATCCAATGGTCGCCAAGCATGCTCGTTTCCTGCGTAATTCCTGGTTACCCGGGCGTGGCGCAGCGTTCGGCGCCGGCTATTCGGTCCCGGATGGGGATACCTCCGGCATAGTTTTCGAGGCGATGAAACGATACAACGTCAGCTTGGATATCGAAGCCATCCTGTCCTATGAACTCGACGAATATTTCCAGTGTCTGGCGCTCGAGGCCAACCCTTCGACAAGCACCAATGCGCACATCCTGGGTGCACTCCGGAGTGCCGGCATGCCGTCGGATGCCCCTTCTGTCAAAAAAGCCCTGGGGTTCCTGGCCCGCATGGTAACGTCGGAAGGATATTGGTTTGACAAATGGCATCTTAGCCCATATTATGTAACTTGTCATGTGATTATCGCCTGCAGCGGATATGCTCCCGAATTGGTCCTCCAAGCTGTCGATTGGGTACTGGATACCCAACGAGAGGATGGTTCCTGGGGCATTCAAATCGCCACGGCAGAAGAGACGGCATACTGTGTCCAGGCATTAGCGACCTGGGAAGAAGTAAGGACCAGGCGGGAAACGCAAAAGGTTGCGGCCGCAATCAAGAAAGCGATTCCCTGGCTGATGGACCATGCCCAGCCGCCTTATCTTCCCTTATGGATTGGAAAAGGTTTATACTGTCCGGAGAATGTTATCCAGTCAGCCATTTTGAGCGCCCTGGCACTCGCAGGAGCCTGAATCAAGCTGATAAAAACGAATTTCTTGCATAACGTCTTTTCCGCCCGGAAGGACTGCATGAACGAGCTAGTCTTTCCCCCTGATCCACCTGTCTTTCATAGGGCGGCAATCCCGGACGAATAGGGAAACGTCAAGATACAGGAGGTAAGTTGTGAAGATAACTCAAAGGATAAACAGCTGGCTGGAGGTGCCTTCCAGCGATCCCGACGACGCGCGTCGCCGCAGGTTATTGAACATCATCCTGGCGGGGGTCATTATTCTTTCCGCTTTGATGCAGGCCTTCACGATCTGGCTGTGGTTCACGACGGCACGGGCCAAGTGGATCGCCGGAGCAAGCAATATCTTTTGGGTCACCTTGGGTCTCCTGGTAGCCGGGATCGCGTTGTTCATCCTCAACCGGTTCGGGCCTGGATGGCTTGCCAGTTCCCTGTTCCTTTTCGTCATGACGATCGCAATCACATTCGTGGACAAGCCGGAACAATTGGTGACCGGACGCAGTTTGTTCCTTTTCACTTTGCCAATCGTCCTGGCTAGCATGCTTCTCCCCTCCTGGACTGCCTTTGCCGCAGCCGGGATGAGCATTGCCACCCTGGATTTTCTCGTTATCCGGATGGCGGGCGATCAAATCGCCCTGATTCCCACCTTCTTTACCTTGGGCTTCATTGCCTTGTTGGCCTGGTTGTCTTCCCGGAGCGTGGAAGTAGCCTTGCGTGACCTTCGCAAGCTCAACCATGAGCTCGACCAGCGTGTCGCCGAACGGACCCTTGAGCTGTCCGCTGCCCTCTCCCGGGAACGGATCGAATCCGGCCGCATCAAGGCCATCTTGGAAAGTATCGCCGACGGCGTTCTTGTTTTCGATGTATCGGGCATCGCGATCATTGCTAACCCTTCCCTGACACACCTGTTGGAAGTGCAGGACGATCAGCTGATAGGAGCGACGATCTCCGGGTTCAGCGATGTCAAAACCATGGATACCTATAATCGCGGCATCCTGAACAATCTTTTGACCAACCCCAGCCGGCAGCTATCCAACTATCGCATCCAATGGGGGAAGAAAACCCTATCGGTCACATCCGCCCAGGTGGTGGACAGGGATGGCGATCAAATCGGCACTGTGGCTGTCTTCCGAGATTACACGCACGAAGCCGAATTGGAAAGGATGAAAAACACCTTCCTGGCGATCGTCTCCCATGAATTACGCACTCCTCTCAATGCCATCCTTGGCTACGCGGAAATGTTGAAGGAGGCGATTTACGGACCGGTCAATGAAAAACAGACCCGGGCTGCCGATCGCATCATGACCAATTCACTGCGCCTGCTCGATATCGTCAGCGACCTGCTCGACCAGGCCCAGATGGAAGCCGGCAAATTGTCCCTGCACATCGGGCCTTTCCGCCCTGCCGACTTGATCGAGAACGTACACGGCGTTTTGGATAAGATCGCAGCCGATAAGGGTTTGCAATTAACCAGCGAACTGGACCCGGAATTGCCCGAATACATCAACGGAGATATCGCCCGTCTGCAGCAGATCCTGGTGAACCTGATCAATAATGCATCCAAGTTCACTGAAAAAGGCTCGATCCATATGAGCATCCTCCTCACAGACAAGCAACACTGGTCGATGAAAGTGGAAGATACCGGCATCGGAATACCGGAGGATGAATTACCCAAAATCTTCGAGGCCTTCCGGCAGGTCGACAGCACTGCCACACGTAAATACGGCGGCTTCGGCCTTGGTTTGGCCATCGTCAAGCAGCTCGCGGAATTGATGGAAGGGAATGTCTTTGTCAAAAGCCAGCTGGGAGTTGGCAGTACATTCTCCATCACCCTCCCCATCAACCAGGCAAGGAGTCCCAAATGAACGAACTGGCAATTATTGTCGAAGATGATGAAGATCTGGCTACAATTTTCACCGAGGCTTTGCAATCGGCTGGTTATCAGGTCGAGACCCTTCGGGACGGCCTGATCGCCCAAAAACGGGTCTCCCAGGTGGAGCCGCATGTCGTTATCCTGGACATGCATCTACCGATCGTTTCAGGAGCCGACTTATTAAAACAGATCAAGGCTGACGAGCGTCTGAAAAAAACCATCGTGGTCTGCGCGACCGCGGACGCACGCATGGGGGAGGCAATCACGGACACCGCCGATTTCGTCCTGATCAAGCCGATCACGTTCTCCCAGCTGAGGGACTTGACCGCTCGATTGCATCGTTTATGAGAAAAGAGTCCGAACCCTGAAATCCGACCATTATTGTGGTAAATTTAATCCATGCAGGCGAATGAAACGCCTTGAAAAGGAGCAGCTATGAGTTTCCTGCGGGATTTTGGGCTACCTGAATTAATCATCATACTGGTGATCATCGTCATTCTTTTCGGTCCAGGCCGTATCGGCAAGGTCGCCGGAGAAATTGGCAAGGGAATCCGCTCCTTCAGGGATGGAATGAGCGGAAAGAACGAGTCCGAGAAGGACGCGGCTCCCCCTGAAGAGAAAAAGTCAAATAAATAAAGGATGAGACTGGCACAAAGGATCCTCACCTGATGGCGAGGATCCTTTCATTATCGGTGCCGAACCGGGAACGTTTTTGAAGTTCGAGCGTCTAGGGACTAAAATAATATCCAGCTTAGAGGTAGATATGAAAATGCGTACAACCATTCTCCTGGCCTGTCTGTTGGCCGCCGCCTGCAACGCGGCGCCGCGTATCCCACAATCCAGTATCGTTTCCACAACTCCCACCCTCGGCCCGGACCGGGGGCCTGCCGTCCCGACATCTGCTGCGGCAACGACCCAGGCTGTGCCTCCACGCCGCCCGGGAGTCTCGTCGAATCCGTTGGCGATCACGGTCCAGCCGCCCACGCTTTTGCTTGGACCTGGATCCGGAACGCCGGCGCCGCTTTCGCCCCCGGGATGGCTGACTTACACAAGCCCGGCCCTTGGTGCAGCCCTGGATTACCCGGCAGACTGGTCCGTCCTGAGCCAGGCGGACGGAGCAACATTTACCTCCCCTCAGGGAGAAACGGTCCTCCTGCAACCAGCGGGCGATTCCCCCGTCAGCCCTTCGGAGACCTTGCAGTGTGCGCTCATCGTCAATGCAGCCGGTTTGACTGCGAATACTTGCTGGGAATCCGCATCCAACCGTTACAGCGCAACGTTCATTTTTTCATCCGGAGGAAGCCCATCGAGTGGAGTCGTTCTGTCGACCACCGATGCTGCCGCAGTGGACATCTATAAATACATGCTCAACTCCGTCCGGGAACTCAAATAACCCCCCCGATCAGAGACCGGGCACAGGAAAACCTGTGCCCGGTCTTTTCAAATCCATCCGAAGCCTGAAATTCAAAAATCCCGGCTAACGAGTGGGATCACCAGTCGCGTCGGATTAATGAGGATCGGCAAAGTGATGACCGTGGTGTCCGTTCCCGAACGGATCGGAACCAGGGATGGCATTCCGGGCATCGTTATCGGAAGTGAACCTGACCAGGAAACTGACCAACTGGTCGGCCATCGGTGAACCCAGGCCGGTCGTGGCGTCCCAGCCGGTGCCGGCATTGAAACCGGTCACGGAGACGGGATTGTTGCTGGCGTCCGTCTCGACGACGGAATTCGTACCGCTGGTCACGTCATTGAACAATTTCGAGTAAGTCTTCTGGCTCAAGGCGAAGAGATACAAGGCCGGGTTGATGAAGCCCAGGCTGTGTCCCGCCTTCTGGTCGGCGATCGCTACGATGCCTGCCCATTGGGGTGAACCACAGCTCGTTCCGCCAAACAGGTACCAGTGCCCGGTGTAATTGACAAGGACGCCGTGATAAATCGCGGCGTTATATGCCACATCCGGAACGCCGCGCTGCTTGCCGCTGTGCGTCACCAGTCTCTGGTAGATCGGCGAGTTGTACAGGACGCTGAACCCGCCGCCGGTGGATTCGCTGTTGAATTCGTTCCAGGCGATCTCGCTCTGATAGGTTCCGGGCGCGGGATTGGCGGTGGGGTCGCAGCCCAGGACAGCCAGGCAGTAATCCGCAGCGTGCAGTTCGGTCCCGCCCACGGAGGTCACCAGCGGATCGCTGGCGGGCGAAGAGGCAGCCTGGACCCAGGAGGAGCCGTCGCAGGTCTGCTGTGCGGCGCCCTGGTCTCCCGAGGAAGCCAGCAGGGTGATGTGCAGTAGAGTCGCCTTGACGAACAGCTTGTGTTCCTGGGCAAGCAGGGTCGAATCGACGCAGCTCTCGTTCTCACCGAAACTTTGCGAGATGACGTCGCCCAGGTGATTATCCACGGCGTACTTCGTGGCGCTCAGAATATCGGCGTCGTCGTTGGATTTGGCCAGGTCAAGGACGACCTTGGCGTCCGGAGCGATGGCGTGCGCCCATTCCACGTCCAGGGTGATCTCCTGGGACCAGCCGACCATGTTCGGGTCGGACGAATCGAAAGCGGTCAGGCCATCCGGGGCGACCTGGGTGAAGAAAACCGAGGCGTCGGGCAGACCGTAGGTCGTATCGAAGGTGCCCAGGTCCGTCAACAGGGTCGGGCTCTGGAACGAATCCACGATCACGATCGTGCGGCCGGCGCCCGTATAACCAGCATTGATCAGGGTATCAATGTGATAGGCGTGTCTCATCTGGAAGGGGTCGTAACAGACGACCCCGGGCAAGAGCCCCACCTGGCAGGTGAAAAGAGTCTGATCGGGAGCCGAAGCGGCGTCCGCCGGGTAGACCTGAGGCCCGACCTCGACGAACGGCATGGCAGTCTTGGCGGCGTTGACCGCCAGGACGAGGGTGCTGCCCGAGATCGGCAGGCTGGCAGCGCCGAGCAATAGACCGGCAACTAAGGTGTTGAACCACTTTGCTTTCATAATTCTCTCCTCTAAAATTGGAAAAGCCTGTAAGGAAAATGGAAAGGAAATGGTCTCGTTTTTTTCGTCTGCCTGGCATCACCTCCTTAAAAACAAAGACCGCCATGTCAACCTCGGCGGTCTGGCGATCTGCAAAAGCAGACCCATGACTTTGCGTCCCCATCTCGCGGTGGGTTTGCCTTTTCGGGTTTGCGTAATCCGACGATGCAATCCTCAGCGATGTGTCAATATTGCGATAATATTAGTCTGAATTGTATGCCCGCTTATCCCTTTTTGTCAACCGGAATCCATTGCCCGGGGACCCAGGCCGGGGAGGTTTATAAATTGACTTTTCCCACCCGGATAAGTACACTATGGGGAGGAATTCCTCTGCATCACAGGAATCAAGTCTGGAACGACCCATCGTATTCCCTTTCCTTCGTATGAAGACAGGATTCATCCCTTGATCCATTCCCAGGCCGCTGCCCCGCAAGACCGCGTGCTAGACGAGCCGACAATCCTCGAGACCCTGCACAGGGGCCTCGCAGGACGGTTTACGCACCAGCGTGTCCTGGTCCTCATCCCCGACCATACGCGCTCCCTGCCGCTGCCATTCCTGTTTCGATCCCTGGTCGACTATTTGCGGGATGCGAAACAGCTCGATTTCATGGTCGCCCTGGGAACCCACCCCCCGTTGAGCGAGGCCGGCCTGGAAAAACTGGTTGGCATCCCGGCCGAGCAGCGCCGCACCGCTTTCAGGCAGATCAACCTGACAAACCACGCCTGGGACAATTCATCCGCTCTGGCCTCGATCGGCGTCATGGAACAGGATGAGATCAAAGCCCTTGCCGGTGAACGCTGGCATCCCACCCTGCCGGATCGCGTGGATGTGCGCTTGAACCGGGCGGCCCTGGAGCACGATCAAATCCTGATCGTCGGACCGACCTTTCCGCACGAGGTGGCCGGTTTTTCGGGTGGAGCCAAATACCTTTTTCCCGGCATCTCCGGCCCGGAGATGATCCATGCCACCCACTGGCTGGGAGCGCTGGCCGGCGTGGTCGGAACGATCGGGATCAAGGAAACGCCGGTCCGGGCGATGATCCACGCGGCAGCTGGCCGGCTCCGTACGCCGGTCACACTTGCTGCCCTTGTGGTTGCGCCCACCGACGGTGACGGCCACGGCCTGGCCGGATTGTTCATCGGTGATATGATCTCCGCCTGGAACGCCGCTGCAGATCTGTCCGCCCAACGCCATGTGATCCGGGTCGACTGTCCGTACCGCCGGGTATTGTCCTGCGCCCCGGCCATGTACGATGAATTATGGACCGCCGCCAAGGCCATGTACAAGCTCGAGCCGGCGGTCGCCGTCGGCGGGGAGGTCGTCATCCACGCCCCACACCTGGAAACCGTCAGCCGTGTCCATGGGCAATCCATCTACGAAATCGGTTATCATATCCTTCCCTATTTCCTGCAGGACTGGGAGCGCTTCCGGCATGTTCCATTGGGCGTGCTGGCCCACAGTACCCACCTTCGTGGCTCCGGGATGATGGAAGGCAAGGTCGAAAAGCCAAACGTCATGGTCACCCTTGCCAGCAAAATACCCGCCGAGGACTGCGCCCGTCTGAACCTGGGCTATCTCGACCCCACCGCGATCGACCCGGAGGAATGGCAGGGGCGTGAAGGGGAAGGCCTCCTTTACGTCCCGCGGGCGGGTGAAATGTTATATCGGATGAAGGCGGATTGAAGTCGTTCGAACCGCGCGATCGAATACCCCGGCGGGACAAGTCGGCAATCCACTTTCGACAGGAGCAAAATCGATGAATTATAAAATAGGCATCGTTGGACTGGGTGTGATGGGTCACAATCTGGCCCTCAATATGGAACGCAACGGCTTCCCGGTGGCCGGCTACGACCTGGACACCGCCAAGGCCAAGGCATTCCTGGCCGGGCCGGCCGCCGGCAAGAACATCATCACAGTGGATTCGCCGGCCGAGCTGATGACCGTCCTGGAGAAGCCGCGGCTCGTCCTGATGATGGTGCCGGCCGGCGCGCCGGTCGATTCGGCCATCTCATTGCTCAAACCGCACCTCGAGGCCGGTGACATCCTGATCGACGGCGGCAACTCGTTCTTTATCGACACCGAGCGCCGGAATAAAGAACTCGAGGCAGAGGGCTTCAATTTCATCGGCATGGGAGTCTCCGGCGGCGAGGAAGGCGCCCTGTGGGGTCCCAGCCTGATGCCCGGCGGACAACGCTCCGCCTGGGAGGCGGTGGCGCCCATCCTGCGGGCCATTGCCGCCAAAGCCGGGGACGGCCAGCCGTGCGTGGATTATATGGGGCCGCGCGGCGCCGGTCATTATGTCAAGATGGTCCATAACGGGATCGAGTACGGCGACATGCAGTTGATCGCCGAAATCTACGACCTGCTCGGCCGCGGCCTGGGTCTATCCGCTGCGGAGCTGCACGATATCTTCACCGACTGGAACTCAGGCGAGCTCAAGTCCTACCTGATCGAGATTACCGCCGATATCTTCGCGAAAATCGACCCGGAATCGGGCCGCCCGCTCCTCGACTTGATCCTGGACGAGGCCCAGCAAAAGGGCACCGGCAAATGGACCTCCCAAAACGCCCTGGACGTGGGCGCACCCATCCCGACCATCAACGCCGCCGTCGAGAGCCGGATCCTGTCCAGCTTGAAAGCCCAGCGCCTGGAAGCCAGCAGGAAGATCCACGGCCATCGACCCGCCTACCAGGGTGACCGGAAACGCCTGATCGAGGCGGCCCGGGCCGCGCTTTACGCCAGCAAGATCACCTCCTACGCCCAGGGGCTGGGCATGCTGAAGATCGCCTCTGACGAGAACGAATATGGCCTGGACCTGGGAGCAATCGCCGGGATCTGGCGGGCGGGCTGCATCATCCGCGCCGACCTGCTCGGCGACATCCAGTCCGCCTACCGGCGTGACCCGGGCCTGACCAATCTCATTTTGGACGAGACGTTCCGTACCGCCGTGGAAGCCCGCCAGGAAGCCTGGCGTTTCGTGGTGCAAACGGCGGTCGGCTTGGGCATCCCGGTCCTGGCATTGGGGGCTTCCCTGGCATACTTCGACGCCTATCGCAGCGAGCGCCTGCCCGCCAACCTGACCCAGGCCCAGCGGGATTACTTCGGCGCCCACACCTACCGGCGCATCGATCGGGAGGGCAGCTTCCACACCGAATGGTACGAGGGGAAGCAATGAAATACGGCCTCGAAATCCCGACCAGTGGGGCGCTGGACTTCCTGTCCCTGGGCGCGCTGGTCCATCGCCTCGACCCGGGCGTGGTCCCCTTCCGCAAAGCCACCGAGTGCCAGATTCACGTCAGCGGCGGCGAATTCAATTGCGCCGCCAATCTCTCGGATTGCTTCCGGCTGAACACCGGCATCGTCACCGCCATGGTCGACTATCCCATCGGCGACCTGGTCGCCGAGCGCGTCCGGGCGATGGGCGTCCGGGCGTTCTACAAGCCGTTCAAGCACAACGGCGTCACCGGACCGAACATGGCGACGGTCTACAGCGACCGCGGCCAGGGCGTGCGTGCCCCGGTGGTGTTCTATAATCGGGCCAACGAGGCTGCCGCCCAGCTCAAACCCGGCGATTTCGACTGGGGAGCGATTTTTTCGGGCGGCGTCCGCTGGTTCCACAGCGGCGGCATCTTCGCCTCGCTCTCGGAAACCACCGGTGAACTCATCATCGAAGGAATGAAGGCGGCCAGGGCCGCCGGGGCGATCGTCTCTTTCGACCTGAATTACCGGGCCAAGCTCTGGAACCTTTGGGGCGGGTCGGAAAAAGCCGCCGTTACGCTCGCCCGGATCGTCGAGAATGTGGACGTGCTGGTCGGTAACGAAGAGGACCTCCAGCTGGGACTCGGCCTGCCAGGACCGGCCGCGGGGTCGCAACCGCACCGGAAACAGGTCTCCGCTCTCGATCCGACGGCTTTCCTGGCCATGATCGAGCAGGTGGTGAAGAAATTCCCGCAGATCAAGGTCGTCGCCACCACCCTGCGCGAGGTCCATTCGACCAGCCGCCATTCGTGGGGCGCGGTGGCCTGGATCAACGGCCGGGCGTTCACCTCCCCGACCTGCGAGCTGGACGTCTACGATCGGGTCGGCGGCGGGGACGGTTTCGCCGCGGGCTTTTTCTACGGCCTGCTGACCGGCGAGCCGGAGCAGGAGGCCGTGAATCTCGGCTGGGCCCACGGCGCGCTCCTGACCACCTTCCCCGGCGACACGAGCATGGCCACGGTCGAGCAGGTCAGGGCCTTCGCCAAAGGCAGTTCGGCGCGCATCCAGAGATAACGCACGACTGAAACCTAAATCCCGGGCTCCGCATTCACCCACCACTTATCTTTCTCCTTTATAATCGCCCTGAAAGGTCAATCGACTCAATCATGGAAATTCTTGGCATCGGACCCATGGAACTCGCCTTGATCATCCTTCTGGCGATCATTATTTTTGGTCCCAAGGATATTGTCAAAGCGGGTAAATCGATTGGGGCAACTCTCAACAAATTCATCCGCTCTGACGCCTGGAAGACCATCAACCAGACCACCCAGGAGCTCAAGAACCTGCCCACGCGGTTGATGCGCGAAGCAGGGATCGAGGAACTCGAAAAAAACGCCCGGCAGGATTTACAGGCTGCCGACCAGACCATCCGCCAACCCGTAAAGGCCGCGCCTACCCCAACCGATCCGTCAGGCGTCATCCCCACGCCGGCCGATCCGCCGGACGCCGGCTCCGCCGTGCCGCCCAATGATAAGGCTCCCGAGTAAACCGCATGCGCAAATTCTTCCGAGCCTTCTGGCGCGTCGTCACCTTTCCTTTCCGCGCTTTGTGGTGGCTGATCACCCTGCCCGTCCGGGCCGTTCGCAAAATCTCCCGATTCCTGACCTCCGAGCCGGAAGAGCAGCCGATCACGGACGTCCTGGTCGATACCGTCCAACGCCCGGCCAACTTGATCGAGCACATCGACGCCCTCCGCCGGCACCTAACCCGCATGCTGATCGGTCTGGTCATTTGCATTGCCGTCCTGTTCTTTTTCACCCAGGACATCATCAACATCCTGGCCCTGCCGATCGGCGGGCTCAAGGTCCTCAAGGCGATCTCCCCCACCGAGACCATCGGGGCATGGATGAACGTCGCCATCTTTGGAGCGATCGCGCTCTGCTCCCCTTACATCGCCTTCGAATTATGGCTGTTCGCCGCCCCGGGCCTAAAACCGAAGGAACGGATCATCAGCCTGTTGAGCATTCCACTGGTCCTGATCTTTTTCCTCTCCGGCATTGCATTCGCATATTTCATGCTGCTGCCGCCAGCGCTGAAATTCCTGTTCCACTTCATGAACGTGGAAGTCATTCCGACCATAAAGACCTATATCAGTTTCGTTACCGGAATCCTGTTTTGGATCGGCGCCGTCTTCGAATTCCCGCTGGTCATTTTTGTCCTTACGCTGATCGGGATCGTCAAGCCGCAGCCGCTCCTGAAACAATGGAGGATCGCCGTCGTCATCATCGCCATCATCGCCGCGGCGATCACGCCGACCACCGATCCGATCAACATGTCGCTGGTCATGGGGCCGATGATCGGGCTCTACTTCATCAGCATCGGACTGAGCTACCTGGCCGCGTTGAGCCGGAAGAAACGGGCCATGCAAGAGCAAGAATCGGACTAGGTTCTTGGAACATATCCGTATTTCTGACATCCACATCGACAACGAAAGGGTATTTCTATGGGTTTCCTGCGCGATTTTGGTCTGCCTGAACTGATTATCATCCTGGTAATCATCGTCATCCTCTTCGGCCCCGGCCGGATCGGGAAGGTCGCCGGCGAGCTTGGCAAAGGCATCAAAGCTTTCAAAGACGGCCTGGACGGCGAGAAGAAAGACGAGAAGGCGGAAGACAAGACCGTCAAGCCTGAATGACACGACGACTGCCGTGACGAACATAAAAAGTCCTCTTGCGAGGACTTTTTATGTTTATTTTTTAATTGGCTATACGAAGTACATCCTGGCCAGTTATGCCTTCTTGAGGATCTCCCTGGCGCGGGCAGCGACGGTTTCAGTGGTGAAACCGAGCTCCTTGAGGACGGTGCCGGCCGGGGCCGAAGCGCCATAACGATCCAGCGTCAGCAGGCCGCCGGCATCGCCGACCCATTCACGCCAGCCGAGGGAAACCCCCGCCTCCACTGCCAGCCTGGCCTTGACGGAAACCGGCAGCACCTCCTGGCGGTACGCCTCCGGCTGCCGCAGGAAGAGATCCCAGCTTGGCATCGAGACCAGGCGGGCATGGACTCCATCCGTAGCCAGCAAGTCCGCAGCCGCAACGATGAGGGAAACCTCCGAACCGGTCGCCATCAGGATCAGGTCCGGGTTTTTCTCCTGTGGGTTGAGGACGTAGGCGCCTTTCAACAATCCTTCCGCAGAGGCAAATTTCGAGCGGTCGAGGGTCGGGACGTTCTGGCGGGAGAGCACCAGGGCGGTCGGGCCGCCTCGATTTTCCACGGCCGCCTTCCAGGCCCAGGTGGTCTCGTTGGCATCACACGGCCGGATCGTCACCAGCCCGGGAATCGCCCGCAGGGCAGCCAGGTGTTCGACCGGCTGATGGGTCGGGCCGTCCTCGCCCACGGCAACGCTGTCGTGGGTATAGACCCAGAGCGAGGGGACCTCCATTATCGCAGAGAGGCGAATGGCCGGGCGCATGTAATCCGTAAAGACGAAAAAGGTCGAGCCGTAGCCGCGCAGGCCGCCATGCAGCGTCAGGCCGTTGACAATGGCGCCCATGCCGTGCTCGCGCACCCCGAAGTGGAGATTGCGGCCTTCGTAACCCCAGGGTCCGCCCACGGTGCCCTGGGCGCCTTCCCGGGTGCGTTCCGGGCTCTCGAAATCGCCGGCACCCTTCAGCCAGGTGAACGTGGAGGGATCCAGGTCCGCGGAACCGCCGATCAGCTCAGGCAGCCTGGCAGCCAGGTGCTGCAGGACCGTCTCGCCAGCCTTGCGGGTGGCAAGGCCCTTCGGGTCGGCGGGAAAGACCGGCAGGTCGCCATCCCAGCCGTCGGGGAGGTCACCGGCCAGCCGGCGCTCGAACTCCGCCGCCAGGTCGGGGTGAGCCTTGGAGTACGCCGCGAAGCGCTTGTTCCAATCCGCCTCCCATTCCTGGCCGCGGCTCAAGGCCTGGCGGAGGTTTTCCTGCGCCTCGCCCGGGATGAGGAATGCCGGCTCGACCGGCCACCCCAGCTTCTCCTTGGCGGCCTTGAGCTCGTCCGGTCCGAGCGGCGAGCCGTGAGCCTCGAAAGTATCCTGCTTGTGCGGGGCGCCGTACCCGATGTGGGTACGGACCAAAATGATGGAAGGCCGATCAGTCGCCTCCCGGGCCGCCTGGATGGCCCGATCGACGGCGGCAATGTCATTGCCGTCCTCGACCTGCTGCACGTGCCAGCCATAGGCGGCGAAGCGCGCCCCAACGTCCTCGGTAAAGGCGATGGAAGTGGAGCCCGCCAGGGAAATGCGGTTGTCGTCATACAAGGCGATCAGCTTGCCCAGGCGCAGGTGCCCGGCCAGGGAGCAGGCCTCCGAAGTGACGCCTTCCATCAGGTCGCCATCCCCGCAAAGCACGTAAGTGAAGTGGTCGACGATCGGGTGACCGGGACGGTTGAATTCCGCCGCCAGGTGCGCCTCGGCAATTGCCATCCCGACCGCGTTGGACAGGCCCTGCCCCAGCGGACCGGTGGTGGTCTCGACCCCGGGCGTCAGGTGGACCTCGGGGTGGCCGGGTGTGCGACTCCCCCACTGGCGAAAGCGCTTGAGCTCTTCGAGCGGCAGGGCGTAACCCGTCAGGTGCAGCAGGGCGTAAAGCAGTGCCGAACCGTGGCCGGCGGAGAGCACAAAACGGTCCCGATCGAACCAGCCAGGGTTCGCCGGGTTATGCTTGAGGGAGTACTGCCACAGGCTGTATGCCATTGGCGCGGCCCCCATCGGCAGGCCGGGATGGCCGGAATTGGCATTTTGGACCATGTCGGCAGCCAGAAAGCGGATGGTATTGATACTGAGTTGATCCAGAGCGGACGAATTCATAGGAAATCCTTTTCTACACGATGAGAATAATTGCAGACAGGTTCACTGCATCCTCGAAAGATTATTTGATGAAGAGATTACAACAACAGGTCTTGTAACTGGCGCAGGACATAAGTCGGCCGGAGGGTGGAGGTCGCAAGGGCCGCCTCAGGCGTGGCGCCGGTCAGGGCCAGGGCGGCGGACATGCCGGCCTCCAGGCCCATGCGTACATCCGTCTCGAGGCGATCGCCGGTCATCAGGCATTCCCCGGCCGGCAGGTCCATCAGCTTCAAAGCCGCCTCGATGGTATGCCGGGAAGGTTTGCCGACCACGGCTTCCACCCGGGTGTTCGTGCAGGCTTCGACGGCCGCGATGATGGCTGCGCAATCGGGCTCGCCGCCCGAGGGAACCGGGCAGTAGCGGTCCGGGTTGGTGGCGAAGAAGCGCGCCCCTGCTCGAATGGCGTCGAAGGCAATCTGCAGTTTATTATACGTGAAAGACCGGTCGAAGCTGGCAATGACGGCCTGGACGCCGCGGGCATCATCCGCCAGATCGAACCCCGCAGCGCGCAACTCATCGCAGAGCGGCGCTTCGCCGATCACGTACAGCCGGGCCCCCGGCATGCGATTCCGCAGGAAAGCAGTCATCACCTGCGAGGAAGTGAGGATATCCTCCACCGGGGTCGGCACTCCCAGGCGGGTCAGCTTGGCGGCATATTCGGTCCGGGTATGGGTGGGGTTATTGGAGATAAAAATGATCCGGGCACGGCGGAGGCGCAACGCCGCCAGCGTCTCGCCGGCGGTGGGGAGCAGGGCTTCGCCGAGGTAGACGGTGCCGTCCAGGTCGAAGAGATAACCGGCGAAAAAACGATCGGGAGGTTGCGGATTGTATTCCGGCGTGGGTTGGGACATCAGGCAGGGTCCGGCTAAAAAATTCCCTCACTCCTCCCGGCGTGCCGGGATGGAGTGAGGGAGACATTGTACCAAATTTGGATTATTTTCCGGCGATGAAGTCTTCGGTCTTCTGACGGGCCTGATCGTCCGGATACTGCTCCGGCGGCGACTTCATGAAATAGGAAGCAGGCGACAGCAGCGGGCCGGAGATGCCCCGATCGAGGGCCAGCTTAGCGCAGCGCACTGCGTCGATGACCACGCCGGCCGAGTTGGGGCTGTCCCAGACTTCCAGCTTGCACTCCAGGTTCAACGGGACGTTGCCGAAGGTCGTGCCTTCCATCTTGATGTAGCAGAACTTGCGGTCAGTCAGCCACGGCACATAATCCGAAGGACCGACATGGATGTCGTCGGGATTCATCTCGAAGCCGACCATGGAGGTGACGGCCTGGGTCTTGGAGATCTTCTTGGATTCCAGGCGCTCGCGCTCCAGCATGTTGTAGAAATCCATGTTGCCGCCGAAATTAAGCTGGTAGGTATGATCCAGCTTGACGCCGCGCTCACGGAACAGGGTGGTCAGGACCCGGTGGGTGATGGTTGCACCGACCTGGCTCTTGATGTCGTCGCCGATGATCGGCAGGCCGCGCTCGATGAAGCGCTTCTGCCAGTAGGGCTGCGAGGCGATGAAGACGGGGATGCAATTGACGAAGCCGCAACCGGCTTCCAGCACCTGCTCCACGTACCACTTGGTGGCTTCCTCAGAACCAACCGGCAGGTAGCTTACCACGACGTCGGTTTTGGTATCCTTCAGGATCTTGACGATGTCGGCGGTCGGGCCGGGAGCTTTCTTGACGACCGTGCTGAGATATTTCCCAAGGCCATCGTGGGTCATGCCGCGCTCGACCTTGACGCCCAGGTGAGGGACGTCCGAGAACTTGATCGTGTTGTTGGGGAATGCAAAGATCGCCTCGCTGAGGTCTTTGCCGACCTTGCCTTCCACCACATCGAAGGCAGCCGAGAACTCGATGTCATGGATGTGGTAGCCGCCCAGGTTGACATGCATCAGCCCCGGGACCGAGTCGGTCTCCTTGGCATTCTTGTAAAACTCCACGCCCTGCACCAGCGAGGAGGCACAGCAACCCACACCGACGATTGCTACACGTACTTTTTTACCTGCTTGTTTGGCCATACAATCTTCTCTCCTTATATTAGTTGGTTTGAAAGATTTGGATGATTATCCGGCATCCAGGGGTAATTTTCGGGAAATCTGCCAGCCAGGGAATTCACTCAGCCCGGGTCCATTTTTCCCCCGCACAGCGTAAAGGGAATTCCGGCCTGCCTGATCTTATCGACCCACTCGGAAGACAGGGAGTCATCCGTGAAAAGATGGGTGATCTGGTCCGGGCGGGCGAAGGCGGTCAGGTCCATCCGGCCGAATTTACTGGAATCGATCAGGGCAACGGCGCTTCCGGAAGAGGCGATCATTTTTCGCTTGATCTGGGCTTCGTAGATGTCCACCTCCGTCAGCCCGCCTTCGGGGGTGAAACCGCTGCACGAGACGAAGGCGATCCGGATGTGGTAATCCGCCAGGAACTCCTCCTCCAGCGGGACGGTGATGGCCGTTCCGTCGGCGCGCAGGACCCCGCCCAAAAGGATGACGGTGTTGGAGGGATTCTTCGCCAGCTCCCGGGCTGACTCGATCCCGTTGGTAATGACGGTCAGGTCGCGGCGCTCCTTCAAGCAGGCGGCCAGGTAATACGTGCTGGTGCTGGAATCCAGGATGACGGAGTCGTTATCCCGGACCAGGGCGGCCGCCTGGCGGGCGATGGCTTGTTTGGCGCTACGATGAGTGCCGAGGAAGGTGGCAAAGATCGGGCCGCGGCCCTGCCCTTCCTCGAGCAGGACGCCGCCGCCGCGCACGCGGGTTAGCTGGCCGGAATTTGCCAGGAAATTGAGGTCGTTGCGGACGGTCCCTTCGGAAACCCCCAGGCGGACAGCCACCTCCGGGACGCGCACCCCGGGCTGCTCGCGTAAAACGGTCAACAGGCGCTGTCGCCGCTCAAAGGTGGTCAACGGTTAGCTCACAATCGATCGAAGAGGATATGTCCACACCAACCCATCCTAACCGCATTGTCGAATTCTGTCAATATTTACAATTTTCAACATATTTCAACAGTATTATTTATGTTTCCGACAAACTACATCTTGCAAAAGTCTCCCGAACCCAGCTTCCGGGTTCGGGAGTCCTGTAGTCAGATCATCGACATGTAGGCGAAGAAAACTCAAGGGGCCGGCTGCAAACAGGCCCATCTTTCAGCACGGCGGACGTTGACCCACAAGGGCAGGCTGAAATAATCGTATTTTTCCCTGCGCCAGGCCGGTCCATCCGCAAGTTCGCCGGTCAAGAGGTGGCGCCATTTCCCCGCCGGCAGATAATACTCGGCCTCGCCGGTCTCGGTAAAGACCGGGGCCACCAATACGGCCGGACCAAGCATGTACTGCATGTCGAGGTAGCGACAGGCGGGGTCGTCGGGGAACTCGAGCAGCATGGCCCGCAGGAGCGGCCAACCATGATCGTGGGCCTCCCCCGCCGCATCCATCAGGTAAGGCATCAGGCGCTTTTTCAGGGCGACGAAATGCCGCAACACCGCCACCGACTCTTCGTCGAAGGTCCACGGCACCCGCAGGCTTTCCCCTCCGTGAAGCCGGCTGTGGCTGGATAACAATCCGAACGCCACCCAGCGCTTGTACAGGTCGGGAGTGGCCGTGCCGACGAAGCCGCTGATATCGTGGCTCCAGAAACCAAATCCGCTCAGGCCGAACGACAGGCCGCCGCGCAGCGTCTCGGCCATCGATGGATAATTGGACGAGTTGTCGCCGCCCCAATGCAGCGGGAATTTCTGGCTTCCACAGGTGGCCGAGCGGGCGAAGACGACCGCCTCGCTCTGGCCCTTCACTTCCTGGATGGCCTCGAAGACGGTCCGGTTGTAGAGATAGGTGTAATAGTTGTGCATCCGCTCGGGGTCCGAGCCGTCGTGGTAGCGGACAGCCGTCGGGATGCGCTCGGCAAAATCGGTCTTGAAGCAGTCCACCCCCATGGCCAGGAGGCCCTTGAGTTTCGAAGCGAACCAATCGCGCGCCGCCGGGTTGGAGAAGTCGACGTACCCCTGGCCAGGCATCCATTCATCAGCCTGGTAGACATCCCCTTCGGGGGTGCGGAGTAAAAAGCCTGCCGCGGCGCCCTCCGCAAAGAGCGGAGAGGCTTCGGCGATGTAAGGATTGATCCAGACGCAGATCTTGACGCCCCTGGCCTTGATCCGCTTCAACATGCCCTCCGGGTCCGGGAAATTGCGTCGATCCCAAATCAAGGAGGTCCAGGTAAGCTCTTTCATCCAAAAGCAATCGAAATGGAAAACGGAGACCGGGATGCCTTCCTTTTCCATACGCTCCAGATTGGCCAGGATGGACTTCTCGTCGTAATTGGTGGTGAAGGAGGTCGAGAGCCACAAGCCAAAGGACCATTCGGGGAGAAGAGCCGGCCGGCCGGACAGGGCGGTGTATTGCTCCAGGGCGTCCTTGGGGGTCGGCCCGGCAAAAACGTAGTAATCCAGGCTGTGGCTAAGGGTGCTGAACTGGACCCGGGTGGTGTGCGTGGAGGCGACCTCGAAGGCGACCCGCCCGGGGTGGTTGACCAGCACGCCGTAGCCCCGGCTGGTCAGGTAGAAGGGGACGTTTTTATAGGCCCACTCGCTCTCCGTACCGCCATCTTCGTTCCACATGTCGAGGGACTGGCCGTTCTTGACCAGCGGACCGAAATGCTCGCCCAGCCCGTAGACAGTCTCGCCCGGCGCCAGGCGGAGCCGTTCGCGCAGGTAGGTTCGGTCGTCCAAGTGGATCAGCGCTGCGTCCTTCGGACCGCTCCCGGTCAGGGGCTGGCCGTCCCGGTAAAAATCGAAGCCCCACTCCCCATGGATCGGGCTGCGCACTTCCAGACGGCCGGCCCGAAGCCAGGCTTTTTCCTCGTCCTGTCCGACCTGTACTTCCGGATTGGAAAGGGAGTAGTCCAGGTCGAAGACCGGCATCCTGGGCAGGCGGCCCTTGAAATGGGTCAACTGGACGCGGATGACGCCTGGCTGGGGCGAACTGAAGCGGGCGGAGATGACGATCCCGTCGAGCAGATCGCCGCGCGTCTTGCCAGCCCCGTTGTAGCCGGTGATGGTCAGGGCATCCGCTTCCACCTTGACGTCCTGCACGCTCATCGGGTAAACGGCCTGCAGCCCGGGCGGCATCTTCCAACGACCAGTCTCGAATTTCATCGCAATCTCCTCACAGAACTATTACCTGGACCATTTTCAGGAACAACCAGGAAAACAAGCATGGGTGGTTTCCTATGCCCGGACGATTATACTGCTTCAATATCTTCCTGAAAACCTGCCAGGGGTTTCCGGTCGAAATAGGCCGGCGTCATCCGGCGAGAGGGCAGGCAGATTGGTCATCCGGGCAGGGGGGACTCTCCGCCTGCTGATGGTAAAATCTACCGGTCATCCCAATGTTCGCGGATGAACGCGCTGGGAAACATCCACAAGGAAAACCGATGAACACCTTTTCGAATGAAAACTCCAGGCTGAATTTCGGCGCAGCCTATTACCCGGAACACTGGCCGCCGGAACGCTGGCCGGAAGACATCCGCCTGATGAAGGCGGCCGGGATGAACGTCGTCCGCATGGCCGAGTTCGCCTGGTCGACGATGGAACCGGCCCCGGGCGAGGTCCACTTCGACTGGCTGGATCAGGCTATCGAAATGCTCGCAGAGGCAGGGATCGCTACGGTCCTGGGGACGCCGACCGCCGCCCCGCCCGCCTGGCTGACCCATGCCAATCCCGATATCCTTTCAATGGACGAAAACGGGCGGCGCGCCCAACATGGCAACCGCTGTCACTACTGCCCCACCTCGCCCGATATGCTTTCCGCCTCCCGGCGGATCGTCATGGCCATGGCCGAACGCTATGGGAAAAACCCGAACGTCATCGGCTGGCAGACCGACAATGAGCTCGGGCGGGTCTGCACCTGCGAGCGCTGCCACGGTTTGTTCCAAGATTTCCTGAAGGACCGCTACGCCAGCCTGGAGGCGCTCAACCAGGGCTGGTCCACGGCCTACTGGAGCCAGACCTACACCGCCTGGGAGGAGATCCCCATCCCGATCGGTCCCCACAACCCCGGCCTGATGCTGGAATGGAAACGGTTCGTCACCCAGGCCAACCGCGGCTTCCAGAAAGCCCAGGTGGATATCCTAAGGGAGCATCTCCGGCCGGGCGCCTGGATCAGCCACAACTTCATGGGCTGGTTCAACGGCTTCGATCATTATGAAATGTCCGCCGACCTGGATCTGGCCGCCTGGGATTACTACGTCGGCCAGGGTCACCACGATCCCCTCAGGCACGGAGTCATCCATGACCTGACCCGCGGCTTCAAGCGCCGGAACTTCTGGATCATGGAGACCCAGCCCGGGCATGTCAACTGGTCTGGAGTCAACTCCGAGCTCTACCAAGGAGAGGCCCGGAGCATGGCCTGGCAGGCCGTCGCCCACGGGGCCGACGGCGTACTCTACTGGCAGTGGCGCTCCGCCCTGGGAGGCCAGGAACAATATCACGGCGCCCTGATCGATCCCTCCGGCCGGCCGCGGCCTTTCTACGAAGAGGTGGCGGGCCTCGGCCGGGAGCTCGGGAAGCTCTCCGGGCTGATCGCGGGTTCCAGCGTCCAGGCCCGGGTGGCCCTGCTCAACGACTACGAGAGTCGCTGGTCGATCGAGGGACAACGCCATCATCGGGATTTCGATTACGTGGCGTATTTCAACCACTTCGCCCGCCCACTGGCCGCCCGGAACGTTCCCTTCGACGTGGTCTCCGCCGATGCGCCGCTGGGCGGTTACCGGCTGGTCTTTGCGCCGGCCCTGATCGTATTCGACGAGAAGCGGGTCGAAGCCCTGAAGGAATACGTCCGCCAGGGCGGTCACCTGGTCCTGACGGCCCGCTGCGGGATGAAGGATCGCGCCAACGCCCTGCTGCCGTCCCGCCAACCCGGTCCGCTGGCCGATCTGGCCGGAGTCGAGGTCGAGGATTACTACGTCGTGGACGATTCGGTTCCCGTCGAAGGGGACCTGTTCACGGGCTCGGCCCGCATCTGGGCGGAACGCCTGGCCCCGCTGGACAAAAACACGAAGACCCTGGCGCGGTACGCAGCCTCCACCGGCTGGCTGGACAACCGCCCCGCCGTGACCGTCCACGCCCAGGGTCAGGCCCAGGTCTTCTATGTCGGTGCCTGGCTGGACGAGGCCAGCCAACAAAAACTCATCAACCATATCCTCGAAGCGACCGGCCAGGAGACCATCCCGACGCCGGCTGGCGTGGAGCTTTCGACCCGCCTGCAACCGGACGGCCGGGAGATCCATTTCCTGATCAATCACACCCGGGAAGCCCAGTCCGTTCGCCTGCCCTGGACGACCCACGACCACCTGGGCAACCAAGACCTCGGGAAGGAATTCAGCCTGGAGCCTTATCAGGTGGCAGTCCTGACCCACCCCGGGAAATGATCCGCCTGTCGATCAAGCCCACATGAATTCGGAGGAATCCTTGACACTCTCTGACCGTTCATCCAATGACAGCGTCCTCTCCCTGGCAAAGATGATCGACCATTCCCTGCTCCACCCGACCTTCACGGACCGGGAACTGGTGGACGGCTGCCGCCTTGCAGCCAGGCACCACACTGCCACGGTCTGCATCAAACCCTATGCCGTCCCGCTGGCAGCGGCGGAGCTGCGCGGCACGGACGTGAAGGTCTGCAGCGTGGTCGGCTTCCCACACGGCAACAGTCACCCGGAGATCAAGCTGGCCGAGACCGGGCGCGCCCTGGCCGAAGGCGCCGTCGAGATCGACACGGTAGTGAACGTCGGCAAAGTCCTCGGCGGGGATTGGGATTACGTCGCCGCCGAGATCAAGGCCCTCAATGACCTGTGCGTCGGCAAGGGAGCCATCCTGAAGGTCATCTTCGAGAACGACTACCTTCCGTCGGACGAGTACAAGATCAAGCTGTGCGAGATCTGCTCCCGTCTCGAGGTGGCCTTCGTCAAGACTTCCACCGGATACGGCTTCGTCAAGCAAACCGGCGGCGGGTACAACTATGCCGGCGCCACGAATCACGACCTGTCCCTGATGCGCAAGCATTGCGCGCCGCAGGTGCAGATCAAGGCCGCCGGCGGAGTGCGCAGCCTCGACGACCTGCTGCGTGTCAAAGCCCTGGGGGTCACCCGGGTCGGGGCGACGGCGACGGAATCGATCCTGGACGAGGCGCGCAAACGCGGCTATCCGGAGAAATGACCTCGCTTCGGCAAGAAGAAATAAAATACCAAAGATCAGGTTTCCATGGCAAAACTTTCCTCCATTCAAGAAAATATCCGGTCCGGCAAATCGGATGCACTCCTGGCCCGGCTCTATGGGAAAAAACCGGCCAGCCTGGACGTCCAGCGCCGGCGCTACGGCCGCCTTCTGGACTTGTTCGCATCCACCTTCCCTGCCGCCGGCGCCATCGAGATGTTCAGCACCCCGGGGCGGACGGAAGTCGGCGGCAACCACACCGACCACAACGCCGGTCGGATCCTGGCCGCGGCCGTCAACCTGGATGTCCTGGCGGTCGCCGCCAGGAACGAGACGGGGATCATCACCATCCAGTCCGAAGGGTACCCGCAGGCGGCCATCGACACCCGCCAGCTGGAAGTCGTCGAGGCTGAAAAATACACCTCGGCGGCCCTGATCCGCGGAGTTTGCGCCCGCATGCAGCAACTGGGTTTCCGGGTCGGCGGGTTCGAGGCCTGCGTGACCAGCGACGTGTTGAAAGGTTCCGGAATCAGTTCCTCGGCCGCCTTCGAGGTGCTGGTCTGCACCATCCTGGACCATCTTTACAACGACGGAAATCTCGACCCGATCCTCAACGCCCAGGTCAGCCAATATGCCGAGAACGAGTATTTCGACAAGCCGTGCGGCTTGATGGATCAGACCACCTGCGCCGTGGGCGGGTTCGTCACCATCGATTTCAAGGATTTTGCCCACCCACTCGTCCGCAAGATCGATTTCGATTTCGCCGCCAGCGGCTACTCGATGGTCATCGTGGACACGGGCGGAAACCATGCCGACCTGACCGAGGACTATGCCGCCCTCGAGCACGAGATGAAATCGGTGGCGCACGCCCTCGGCGGCCGGGTGCTGCGGGAGTTCTCCCGCCAAAAGGTGCTCGACGAAACCGCCTTCTTGCGCAGCCAGGTCAACGACCGGGCCATCCTGCGGGCCCTGCACTTCTACGCCGACAACCAGCGCGTGGCCGACCAGGTGACAGCCCTGGAGACGAACGACTTCCCGCGTTTCCTGGACCTGATCGTCGAATCGGGCCAAAGCTCCTGGATGCTCAACCAGAACTGTTACTCGCCCAGGAACGTCGGCGAGCAGGGCATCCCCATCGCCCTCGAGGTCAGCAAGAGCGTGCTGGCAGGGCGCGGCGCCTGGCGGGTCCATGGCGGCGGCTTCGCCGGAACGATCCAGGCCTTCGTGCCGGGCGACCTGCTCGGGACCTATCTCAGCAGGCTCGGATCGATCTTCGGCGAGAAGGCCTGCCACGAGATGATCATCCGTCCGGTCGGCACGACGAAACTGGATATTCTGTGAGCTATTCATCTTCAAGAGTGTAGATTCCTCGAATCAGCTTTGGTCCTAACCCCAGCATTATCGGAGAAAATGCATGAAAAAGAATGCCACCCCTGCCTGGCTGGAAGACGCCGTCTTCTATGAGATCTATCCCCAGTCATTCTACGACTCCAATGGGGATGGGATCGGCGACCTGCTGGGCATCCTCCAGAAGCTCGATTATATCCAGTCGCTGGGTGTGAACGCGCTGTGGCTCAATCCCTGCTTCGAATCGCCCTTCCAGGACGCCGGCTACGACGTATCCGATTATTACAAGATCGCCCCGCGCTACGGGACGAACGAGGACGCCAAACGCCTGTTCGACGAGGCGCGCCGGCGCGGCATCCGCGTCCTCCTGGACCTGGTGCCGGGGCACACCTCCATCGAGCATGCCTGGTTCAAGGCCTCCTGCCTTCCCGGGCGGAACGAATACACCGATTGGTTCGTCTGGACCGACTCGGGCTGGAAGTGGGAAGTGCCCGGCATGCGCGTCGTCAGCGGCTACGCCGACCGGGACGGGTCGTACATCACCAATTTCTTCTATTTCCAGCCGGCCTTGAATTACGGCTTCGCCCACCCGGAGGAGGCCTGGCAGCAGCCGGTCGACGCCCCCGGTCCGCAGCGCGTCCGCCAGGAGCTGCGCAACATCATGAAATTCTGGCTCGACCTGGGCTGCTCCGGCTTCCGGGTGGACATGGCCGGCTCGCTGGTCAAGAAGGACTGGCGCAGCCGCGAGACCGCCGCCCTGTGGCGGGAGATGCGGGCCTGGTTCGACAAGGAGTATCCCGATGCCGTCCTGATCTCCGAATGGGGCTACCCGACCACATCCATCGGCGAGGCCGGCTTCCACATGGATTTCACCCTGCCCTTCGCCATGCCCGGCTATACCTCCCTGCTGCGCAAGGACAGCGGCCCCGACGCGGCCCGTGATCCATACGCCTTTCCCTTCTTCGACAGGGGCGGGCGCGGCAATATCCTGGAATTCCTGGACGATTACCTGTTCCATTACCGCAATACGGTCGGCAAAGGCCTGATCTGCCTGATCACCGGCAACCACGACATCAATCCGCGCCTGAACCGGGGCCGGACGCCGGCCGAGCTGGAGTTGATCTACCTGTTCTTCCTGACCATGCCCGGCGCGCCGTTCATTTACTACGGGGACGAGATTGGCATGCGCACCCTGAACGGCCTTCCATCCAAGGAAGGCGGCTTCAACCGGACCGGGTCACGCACCCCGATGCAGTGGAGCCAGGATCCCAACGCCGGCTTCTCGTCCGCCCCGGCGGAGGAACTCTACCTGCCTGTCGATCCCGCCGCGGACCGTCCAACGGTGGCCGCTGAAGAGTCCGACCCGGCTTCATTGCTCAACCGGGTGCGCGCCCTGATCGCCCTGCGCAAACAGCATCCGGCCCTGTGCGCCACGGGCGAGTTCGAGGTCGTTTACGCCGAGTCCGGCAGGCTGCCCTTCGTCTTCAAACGCAGCCAGGATGGGGAATCTATCCTGGTGGCCGTCAATCCCGCCGAGCGGCCTGCCGAGGTCCTCCTCCCGGCCGGGACCCTTTCCGGAACACCCCAGACGCTCTATGGGGTCGTTGGAGCGCTGGCCAGGCAAGGCGAGGGTTGGAAACTGGTCCTGCCGGGCGTCTCCGGCGGCGTATATTCCATCTAATTCTGTCGGCAGACCAGATTATTTCGCCATATCTGGAGAATCAGCGGAGTCGCCGAAAACGATGCGAGCAGGGTTTGAACTCTGCTCGCATTTCTTTTTTTCATGGCCGATCGATCGTTGTTTTTTGACGAAACCCACTCACCAGCCCATCGCGTAAGCGATCGCCTGGCGGGGCGAAGCGGCCGCCTGGAGGATGCCGTTCTCCTGGTCGTACGCGACCGCCAGCACCCGCCCATGGACCCAATCGCCGGGGACGGTGAGGCGATGCCCGCGCCGCTCGAGCTCGCTCCGCACCTCGGCTGGAATGCGTCCCTCGATCGACACCCCCAGCGGGTCGGCCGTGCGCGGGTAGAAGGACGAGGGGAAATGCTCGCTGTGGACGGTCGGGGCGTCGAGGGCGGCCTGCAGGTCCATCCCGAAGACCACGTTATTGAGGAAGAACTGCAGGGTCCACTGGTCCTGGGCGTCGCCGCCCTGGGTGCCGAACGCCATCACGGACTGTCCGTCCCGGGTGACCAGGGTGGGCGTGAGGGTGGCGCGCGGGCGCTTGTGGGGGGCAAGGGCGTTCGGCCGGTCAGGGTTCAGGTAGAACATCTGGCCGCGCGTCCCGAGCGGGAATCCCAGCCCGGGGATGACCGGGGAAGATTGGAACCAGCCGCCGGAGGGCGTGCAGGCCACCATGTTGCCTTCGGCGTCCAGGGTATCGAGATGGGTGGTGTCGCCGGTGTGGGTGGAATGGGCGGAGAGGCGATTATCGTCCAGGATCGACCGGACGGCGTATTCCGGCACCCCAGTTCCGACGTCACCGGGGCGCAGATCGGACGAGGCCTTCTCCCCGATGAGTTTCCGGCGGTTGCCGGCATATTCCTGCGAAAGAAGCACATCGAACGGCACCTCGTCGAAGTGCGGATCGCCATAGTAAGCCTCCCGATCGGCGAATGCCAGCTTGGCGCACTCGATCACGGTGTGCAGGTATTCGGCGGAATTGTGCCCGAGGGCGGCCAGGTCGTAGCCTTCCAGGAGGCGCAGCTGCTGGAGGAAGACCGGACCTTGGGTCCAAGAGGAGCACTTATGCACCTGCAGGCCGGCGTAGTCGATCGAGACCGGTTCCTCGAGCGTCGCATGCCAGTCAGCCAGGTCCCCGGCGGAGAGCAAGCCGGTGTGCGCCTTGCCACTGGCGTCCTCGACCGGGGTGCGGGAGATGAAGTCCAGGATTTTCTCGGCCACTGCGCCCTTGTAGAACACGTCCCGGGCGGACTCGATGCCGGCGACCCGTCCCTTCTTACCGGCAGCTTCAGCCTTGGCCATCTGGCGCAGGACGCCGGCCCATTCCGGGTTGCGGATCGTGGCCCCGGCCGGCAGGTAGATCTTCCCGGTGGTGGGATATTTCCCGCTGAAAAGTTTCTCGAATGCCGTGATCGTGCCGCGCAGGCCGTCGTAGAGCGGGAAGCCGGCCTCGGCCAGTTGGATGGCAGGCTCGGCAACCTGGGCGAAGCTCAAGGTGCCGAAGCGGGCCAGGGCAAGGCAGACGGTGTCGAGCATGGCCGGGACGCAGGCGGGCAGGAAGCCGTCGCCGGGGATCAGGTCGATGCCATTTTGGCGGCACCAGTCGATGGTGAAGGCCTGCGGCGACCAGCCCAGGCCGCACAGCGAGTACACTTTTCGTTCTTTCGCCGAATAGATCAGGGTGGGGGCCTCCCCACCCAGGCCGTTGTTCTGCGGCTCGACCAGGTTAAGCACCAGGCAGGTCGCCGCGGCGGCATCGATGGCATTGCCACCTTGGGCGAGGATGCGGAAGCCGGCTGCCGTTGCCAGGTAATGGCCGGAGGTCACGACCCCCTGGCGGGCCAGGATGACGGGACGGGTGGTAAAGATGGACATTTTTTCTCCGATAAATGGTCTGGTTCGAACAGAAGGTTTCGTCGCGACCCTGCCCGGCGGTCCCTCGCGCAGGTCAGGCGAGCGAAGTCAGGGCAGCCCGGACCTCATCCGTCAGGAAGGGCACGTCCAGGCCGGAATACAGTTCCCAGGTCTCGGCCAGGTCGGTCGAAGCCCCGGGTTCGAGCGTCACCAATGCACCCAGGGTCTCCAATTCGACGAACTTGTCGTTGCAGTAGGATTCGGCGTTACAGCCGCCGTCCGGGTAGGGGCCGCCGGCAGGATGGCTGACCTTGCGAAACAACGTGCCATCCAGCCAATATGCCAGCCAGCCATGGGGGTTGAGGTAACCGATCTTGACGGGCGGCAGAGCCGGCGCGGCATGGATCAGGACAAAGTCGTCCCGCCAGGTGAGGCGCGGGTCGTTCACCTGAGTATAGGGCCAGAGCGCGGTGAACCGGTTGGGCAGCAATCCCTGCGGATCGGCGTTCCCGACCGGTTGCGGCAGGATCGCCACCCCGCCCAGCCGGAACATGGTCAGCGCCCAGGGCGCCAGCGTGACTGGCCCGGAGCCGGCATTGCTCAAACGGTGAGCCAGGCTTACCGCCGCACGGTCCGCCGCCAGCCGGACCTCGATGGATTTAGAGATCCCCGTGGCGGAGGCCTGGGTCAGACGAACCCCCTGCTCGATTTTTTCCACGACCACGCCTTCCCCGTCAGGCGTGTAGGTTTCCGGCATGAGCTCAGGGGAACGCCAGAGGCGATGTCCGCCGAGAAAAGAATAAGGACCGAGGGGGGTTTCGATGCGGAAATCCGGCAGTTCGGCAAACAGGTTGGCCTGGTTTTGCCGCCCCAGGCGGACGATCCGTGGACCGGCGGCGGCCAGGTATTCCAGACGCAAGTGCTCGTTTTCCAAAACGAGGCTAGGAAGACCATAAAAATCGCTCATTGGAGCATCTCCTGAAAAAGATGATTAATGGATGAATCCGTCCAAGCGGACCATGGGCAAAGCGGCCGAGAGGGACTGGCTTATTATACAGATATATCCGCCTGCCGACCTGCCAATCCTGAACGACCTTCGTCTCCCCGCGGTGCTCTGGTCGCGGCTGCAAGCGATGATCGCCATCCGCAAGGCCCACCCGGCGCTCTGCTGCGGCGGCCTGACGTGGATCGAGTCCGGGACGCCCGCAGTCGCCGCCTGCATCCGCTCAGATGGGCGGGAACAGGCGCTCACGACTACAATTTGGGCCAAGCCGTCCAGGCCGTCACCTGCCCCCTGCCTTACGCATACCGCTGGCTGCTGCTCGCTTGAGGGATTCCGCCCTGCACAGGAAGTGCGATCATTCGAATTTCCCCTGGGATTATTTGGCGCCCGTCGACTCACCATGACCCCAGAAGGCGCGCACGAGGCCGGCTTCGTACTCCATGTCCTCCAGATCGAAGCGTTGGTCGAGGACCAGGGTCAGGATCCCGGCGGACATGGCAGCCGTTTCGCGGATTTTATTGATCCGCGGATCGTTGAGGATATCCCAGTGTACGGGGGGATAAACGGAGCGCTCCCGCAGGTAGGCCAGCAGCGCATCCCGCCGGCCCTCCCGGACGTAAATGGGAAATCCCAGCGGCGGACCGTGAGGGGAGGTTTTCGGGAAAATGGCCTCGATCTCCGGGACGCCCGCCAGGCCCTCCCACAACCGTCGATGGTTGGCCTTCCGTTTTGCCTCGATCGCCCGCCAATCCAGGCGTAAAGCCGCGTTCCGTTCTTCCCGGTCCCCCATCACAGTAAGGTCTTCATAATAATAGTGTTCTGTTTGCTCGAAGAGGGGATTCAATTCCTCGAAGCTCTCCGCCCCATCCTCCAGCAGGCGGGCAAACTCCTGCCGGAACCGGCGGATGACCGGCAGGCGGCGGTTGGGAAGGCCGGCGAACTTCGTCAGGTTCCCGGAAAGGTCGCGGTCGCTGTAGAAAAAGCAGCCGTCGTGCGGGACCATTTTGCGCAGGCTGTTGAAGTGTATGTTCGCCACAGTCGCCCGGTTGAATCCCCCCTGGGCATCGTCTTCGATGACTTCCATCCCGCGGGATTTAAGCTGCTCGAAAACGGACAATTCTTCGGCGCTGAATCCGTAGCCGAAATAATTGATGAGGTAGAGCACCTGATGGGCCGCGGCCTTCGCCAGCAGGTCGTCCAAATCGATCCGGAAGTCGGGCCGGATCCGGTAGAACGTGTAGGCGAGACCGTACCGGTCGAAGGCATCCGCAATAGTCGGGCACATATAAGAGGGAGCGAGGATCTCGCCCACGCCTCGGGAGGTCAGGTCGTCACAGAGCAGCCTCAGCGCGGCTTCGCCGCCATTGAGGAAGAGCATCCCATCGGTCCGGACATTCACCGAATCGGTCTGGAAGCGCGGGTCGAACCAGAATTCACCACCGACGAATGCTGTCATCCTGTACCATTCACAGAACCTGAGAGGGTATTTCGAGTATAACATGCCCGTCGAGGGGAGGTCTGTGCTCCGACCAGCCAAGGCATTCCCGCCTCGACCGACCTGGGGAACTGGGATCAATCGGTGGGATCCTTTTCCCAGCCTTAATTTGGATATTGACAATCCAATTTATCGTGATATACTGTCCGGACATCATACCACCATACATGGCTAAAATGATCAGATATTTACCGGTTCAGAACGAACGCCTGTACGAAAAGATCGTCACCCAGATCGAAGCCCGCATCGTGGCCGGCGATCTGAAGGTCGGGGACCGGCTCCCCTCCGAAAACGAGCTGGCCGAGCAGTTCGCGGTCAGCCGGACGGCAGTGCGCGAGGCGGTCAAAACCCTGCGCGAGAAAGGGTTGATCGAAATCCGTCCGGGCCGGGGAACCTATGTGACCAGTCCGACCACCGGGGGCATGCGGCAATCCCTTGACCTGTTGATGAAATTCGGCTCGACGGACGGCTCGAGCAACCTGATGGAAGTGCGTGAAATCCTGGAGTGCGAGATCGCCGCCCTGGCCGCCACCCGTATGACGGAAGAATACATCGCCGCCATGCAGGAAGCCTATGGAGTGATGGAGACGGCCTCCGATAACGCCGACCTGTTCGTGGAGGCCGACCTCGACTTCCATCTGGCGCTGGCCGAGGCGACGCAGAATCCGCTCATTCCCGCCCTGATGGATACGATCATCGACCTGCTGCGGGAGCAGCGCAAACGGACGGCCCTGGTGGAAGGCGGCCTTCAGCGCGGCCAGTCGCATCACAAGAAGATCCTCGAAGCGGTCATGCAGCGCGATCCCCAGGCTGCCCGCCTGGCAATGCGGAATCACCTCCAGCAGGTGCGTCAAGATTCGGGAACCTCGGTCCTGTCAAAGGATTGAGGTTTTTTGATTCGGAGAGACTCATGGCAGAGTTGGGATTTATCGGTCTGGGTACGATGGGCGGGCGGATCGTCAAACGCCTGCTGGACGCCGGCCACCGGGTGACGGGGTACAACCGCACGCCCGAAAAGGCCGGATGGCTTCTCAAAGCCGGCATGCGCCAGGCAGACACGCCCCGGGCGGCCGCCGAATCGGCGGAAGTGGTCTTCAGCATGGTCACCAATACGGCTGCGCTCCAGGCGGTGACCCAGGGGCCGGACGGATTGCTGGCAGGCCTGGGCAAAGGGAAAGTATACGTGGACATGAGCACGGTCAGCCCAGCCTACTCCCGGGAGCTGGCCGGCCAGGTCGCTGAACGGAAAGCGGCCATGCTCGACGCCCCCGTCTCGGGCAGTGTGATCACGCTGGAAGAAGGCAAGCTGTCGATCATGGTAGGCGGCAATCCGGCCATCTTCGAAGAAATCAAGCCAATCCTGCTGGATATCGGCCCAAAGGTGACCCACGTTGGCGTCAACGGCCTGGCGGTGACGATGAAGATCGCCACCAACCTCAGCCTGGCAGTCCAGATGCTTGCGTTCAGTGAGGCGGTCCTGCTGGCCGAGAAGAGCGGCATCCGGCGCGAGACAGCCGTGGAGGTCCTTACGAACAGCGTGATCGCCTCCCCGATGGTCAAATACCGCGGCCCGTTCGTGCTGAAGATGCCCGACGAGGCCTGGTTCAACGTCAACATGATGCAAAAGGACATGAACCTGGCCCTCGAGCTCGGCCGGGAGATGGACGTTCCCCTCCCGACCACGGCCGTCACCAATGAAATGCTGACGGCGGCGCGCGGGCTGGGCCTGGAGGAGCAGGACTTTGCGATCGTCTTCCAGGTCCTGGCCACGCTGGCGGGGGTAAGCCAATGAAAAAGACCGCCGCCGTCCCAATCGAAGGCATGAATTCGACGAACGTCGAACACTGGCTGCACTGCTACGAGCAGATGGCCAGGATCCGTAGATTCGACGAGAAGGTCAACGAACTTTACATGAAAGCCCTGATGCCCGGCCTGGCCCACCTGTACATCGGCCAGGAAGCCGTGGCGGTAGGAGTCTGCGAGGCGCTGCGGAAGGATGATTACATCACCAGCACACACCGCGGCCACGGCCACTGCCTGGCCAAGGGCGCCTCGATCGACCGCATGTTCGCCGAGCTGCTTGGCAAGGAAGCCGGGTACTGCCGCGGCAAGGGCGGCTCGATGCACATCGCCGATCCCGAATCAGGCAACCTGGGCGCCAACGCCATCGTCGGCGGGAGCGCCGGGATCGCCACCGGGGCGGCCTTCTCGGCCCGCATGCGCGGCAGCGACCAGGTGGTCGCCTGCTTCTTTGGCGAAGGCGCCATGGGCCAGGGCTTGCTCTACGAGGTCATGAACATGGCCGCCCTTTGGAAACTGCCGGTCATCTATGTGTGCGAAAACAACCTGTACACGGAATATACCCGCTACACCGAGACCCTGGCAGGCGGGGTCATCGACCGGGCGGAAGCGATGGGTATCCGGGCCCTCTCGATCGAAGGGCAGGATGTCCAGCTCGTCAACGGAACGATGAACGAGCTGGTCGAACGCGCCCGCCAGGGGGAAGGTCCGGCCTTCCTGGAATGCAAGACCTACCGATACTTCGGGCACCACGTCGGCGACATCAACCGGGAATACTACCGCCCGAAGGACGAGGAAAAGGAGTGGAAGGAAAAGCACGACCCGCTTCTGCTCTTGGCGGAGAAGCTGCTCACCCAAAAGCTGACCGACCGGGCCGTACTCGACCGGATCGAGGCGGAGGTACAGAACGAGGTGGATTCCGGGGTGCAGTTCGCCATCGACGCGCCCTACCCGGAGCCAAGCGAGGTGACCGAAGATGTCTACGCCTGAGCGGGAACTGACCTTCGCCGAGGCGATCCGGGAGGCGCTGGCCGAGGAAATGCGCCGGGACCCGACCGTCTTCATCGTCGGTGAGGACGTGGCCGAGGCCGGGACGCCCTTCAAGGTGCTCTCCGGCCTGGTCGAGGAGTTCGGCACGCAGCGCGTGGTCGATTCGCCCCTTTCCGAGGCCGGCTTTACCGGCCTGGGGGTCGGCGCGGCCATGACCGGCATGCGCCCGGTGGTCGACATCATGTTCGGGGACTTCCTGACCCTGGCCCTGGACCAGATCGTCAACCAGGCCGCCAAGGTGCATTACATGTCGGGCGGCAAGTGGAAGGTGCCGATCGTCTTCCGGACCACGCTGGGGGCGACGCGCCGCTCGGCCGCCCAGCACTCGCAAAGCCTGCACGCCTGGGTCAGCCACGTGCCCGGACTACAGGTCGCCCTTCCCTCCACGCCCTACGACGCCAAGGGGTTGCTCAAGACCGCCATCCGGGACGAAAACCCGGTCGTCTTCTTCGAGGACAAGATGATGTACAAACTGAAGGGTCCGGTGCCGGAGGAAGAGTACACTCTCCCGTTCGGCGCGGCGGACGTGAAGCGGGCCGGGAGCGACGTCACCCTGGTGGCGACCAGCTCAATGGTCCAGGTGGCGCTCGCGGCGGCCGAGAAGCTGGCCGGGATCGGCCTGCAGGCCGAGGTGATCGACCCGCGCACTACCGCCCCGCTCGACAAGCAGACCATCATCGAATCAGCCAGGAAGACTTCCCGCGCCATCGTCATCGACGAAGGCTACGAGCGCTACGGCGTCACCGCGGAGATCGCCTCCGTCATCGCCGACGGCGCCTTTTATTATCTCGACGCCCCCGTCAAGCGGATGGGCGCGCTGGACGTGCCGATCCCGTTCTCTCCGGCCCTGGAGGACCTGACCGTGCCGACCGAAGAGACCGTCTTTCAGATGGCCAAGACCATCTGTGGGAGAGTTTGATATGGCAATCAAAACCTACGGAACCATGGCAGTGGACTGGGAGCAGCGGATCGACTTCGACCGCCTGCGCAAGCAACGCCTGGGGCGCGCCAAGGAGCTGCTCAAGAAGTCCGAGATGGGCGCGCTGCTGTGCTTCGACATGAACAACGTGCGCTACCTGACCGCCACGCACATCGGCACCTGGGCCCAGGACAAGGTCAATCGCTTCACCCTGCTGCCGCAGGACGACGAACCGATCCTGTGGGATTTCGGCTCGGCCGCCCGCCACCACCAGCTCTACGCCCCCTGGCTGGGGGATGGGCGCTCGCGGGCCGGGATCTCCCTGTTGCGGGGCGCCATGACCCCCGAGATGGGCCGGGCCGAGGACGTGGCCAAGAAGATCAAGGCCGAGCTGAAGGAGCGCGGCCTGGACAAGGAGCCGCTGGGCGTGGACGTGGCCGAGGTGCCGGTCCTGTTCGCCCTGCAGAAGGAAGGCCTGAAAGTCGTCGATGGCCAGCAGTTGATGTCGGCGGCGCGTCTGATCAAGACCCAGGACGAGATCTCGCTGCTGACCCACGCGGCCGCCCAGGTGGACGCGGCTTACGACGAGCTCTACCGGGCGATGAAGCCCGGCATGCGCGAGAACGAGGCCGTCGGCCTGGTGGCCAAGGTGCTCTATGACCTGGGCTCGGAGTACGTCGAGGCGGTCAACGCCATCTCGGGCGAGCGCTGCAACCCGCACCCGCATGTCTTCTCGGACCGTATGCTCCGCCCCGGCGACCCGGTCTACTACGACGTGCTGCAGTCCTACATGGGCTACCGCACCTGCTACTACCGCACCTTCACCATCGGCTATGCCTCCCAACCGATGGTGGACGCTTACAAGCGCTGCCGGGATTACCTGGATGCAGCCATCGAGCTGGTCCGTCCCGGGCGCACGACGGCCGAGATCGCTTCCGTTTGGCCCGCGGCGACCGAGTTCGGCTTCGCCAACGAGGAGGCCGCCTTCGCCCTGCAGTACGGACACGGCGTCGGGCTGGCGATCTGGGAGCAGCCCGTCATCAGCCGGCTGGTCTCGCTGGAGCACCCGACCGAGATCCGGCCTGGCATGGTCTTCGCCCTGGAAACCTTCTGGCCCTCCTCGGACGGCTGGTCGGCCGCCCGCATCGAGGAGGAGATCGTCGTGACCGAGACCGGCCACGAGATCATCACCCGCTTCCCGGCCAATGACCTGATGGTCGCCGGGCACCATTATTACACCGCGACCGGTCCCCTGCCGACCACGCGGACCCACGAGCCGGTCATGAGCGAGACCGTCGTGGAACTGGTCAAATCGGCGCGAGGTTGAATGGCGACGAGTGTGATCATGCCGGCCCTCGAGATGGCCCAGGAGACCGGGCTGCTGGTGCGCTGGCTGAAACAGGATGGCGAGAGCGTGACCAAGGGCGAACCGCTCATGGAGATCGAGACCGACAAGGTCACCCTCGAGATTGAGGCGACCGCCTCGGGGACCCTGGGCGGCGTCCTGGCCAAGGAAGGCGACGTGATCCCGGTCGGCCGGACGATCGCCTGGATCCTGGCAGCCGGAGAGACTCCGCCTGCGTCGGCCGCCTCCCCAACCCCGGCCGCGCCTGCTTTCCCCCCTGCATCCGTGGAGGTCTCCCCGGTGGCGCGCAAGATCGCCGCAGAGAACGGCGTGAACCTGGGCGCAGTCCAGCCGGCCGGCCGGCGGATCGAGAAGGCCGACGTGCTGGCTTTCATGGCCGCCCGCCAGCCCACACCGTCCCCGGCGCGCCTGACCCCGGCTTCGCCCAAGGCCCGCCGGATGGCCGCCGAAGACGGGCTGGAGCTGGCAACCCTCCAGGGGTCGGGACCGCAGGGGGCGGTCCTGGCTGCAGATGTGCTGGCCGCCAAAGGAACTGGCGGGCAGGCCAACAAGCCGGAGGGCGTCGGGTCCGTCTGGCGGATCATGGCCGAGCGGACGACCGCCAGCTGGACGAGCGTGCCACACTTTTACCTGGTCCGGGAAGTGGACGCAACCGCCCTGGTGAAAGGGCGCCAGGACCTGGCCGCCGAGGTGGAGAAGCAGTCGGGGGTCAGGCTGACCTATACCGACCTCCTGGTCAGGCTGCTCGGCTTTGCCCTGGCAAAGCACCCCCATCTCAACGCCGCCTGGGAGCAGAGCGCCATCCGCTGGAATCGGGAGATCAACGTCAGCCTGGCGGTTGCGGTCGAAGACGGCCTGGTGGCGCCGGTCATCCCGGGTGTGGACCGGCTATCCCTGGGCGAGATCGCCGCCCGGCGGAAGGACCTGGTCGAGCGCGCCGGGTCCCGCAGGCTGCGCCCGGCGGATGTCGAAGGCGGCACGTTTACCCTCTCCAACCTGGGCATGTACGGTGTGGATGCCTTCAACGCCATCATCAACGCGCCCCAGGCCGCCATCCTGGCTGTCGGGCGGATCGCCGAAAGGGTCGTGGCGGTGGCCGGCCAGCCGGCTGTCCGGCCGACCATTCTCCTTTCCCTTTCCTGTGACCATCGTGTCGTGGACGGCGCCAGGGGAGCGCAGTTCCTAGATGAGCTTTCCAGCCTGATCGAAAATCCGTGGAGGTCCCTTTTATGACCGCACCTGAAAGACTCCGCTCCGCTTCGGGAGCCGGCGCATCCCGCCGGCCCGGTGAAAAGCCCCGCCTGGGCGAATTCGGCAGTTTCGTCGCCGGAAAATGGGTCGAGAGCGGCGACGCCCTGGACGTCCGCAGCCCCTACGACGATTCCCTGGTCGCCGTGGTCCAGCGGGCCGGCCCGCAGGAGATCGAAACGGCCATCGCCGGCGCCGCGGAAGCCTTCCAATCCATGCGCCGGCTGCCGGTCTGGAAGCGGGCCGAGGCGCTCGAGAAGATCAGCGCCGGGATCGCCGACCGCCGGGAGGACCTCGCCCAGACCATCGCCCTGGAAGCCGGCAAGCCGCTCAAGACCGCCCGGACCGAAGTCGACCGGGCCGTCTTCACCTTCAAAGTCGCCGCCGAGGAATCCAAACGCATCTACGGCGAGATCGTTCCCCTCGACTGGCAGGCGGGCATGGAGGGCCGCCAGGCCCAGGTCCAGCGCGTCCCGCTCGGGCCAGTGGCCGGGATCACCCCGTTCAATTTCCCGATCAACCTGGTCGCCCACAAGGTCGCCCCGGCGTTGGCGGCCGGGGATCCGATCGTCGTCCGCCCGGCCAGCCAGACGCCCGTCAGCGCCTTGAAACTCGCCCGGATCGTCTCCGAAGCCGGCCTGCCGGAAGGCGCCTTCAGCGTCGTCCCCAGCGCCACCGGGGCGGCCGCACCATTAGTGGAAGACGAGCGCATCCGCCTGCTGACGTTCACCGGCAGCCCGGCGGTCGGCTGGGCGCTCAAGGGTCGGGCCGGGCGCAAGCGCGTGACCCTGGAGCTGGGCGGCAACGCCGGCGTGATCGTCCACAAGGACGCCGACGTGAAATATGCAGCCGAGCGGGTCGCCTGGGGCGGTTTCTCGTACGCCGGGCAGTCCTGCATTTCGGTCCAGCGCGTCTACGTCCATGCCGATGTTTACGAA
>DATJPX010000147.1:0-6898 GCA_035506155.1 Anaerolineales bacterium | reverse complement strand
CGCTCGGACGTCTTCGTCTTTTACGATGATGTCCAGTATGACAAGCGCGGCTGGCGCAATCGTAACCAGATCAAAACGTCATCCGGCAAACAGTGGCTGACCATCCCGGTCTTCAGCCACGGCGCACAGACGGAACACATTCCGATCGACCAGATCCGCATCGCCTGGGACAAGCCCTGGAATACGGACCACTGGAAATCGCTGCAGCACGTCTATGGCAAGGCGCCGTACTTCGATCGCTACGCCCCCCTGGTGGAAAAATTCTACTCCCGGCATGACGAATACCTTGCCGACTTCACAATCGCTTTCACCATCGCCATCGCCGAGGAATTAGGCATCCGGAATACCCGTTTCATTCGTTCTTCGGAGTTGGGAATTTCCGGTCAGAAGTCCGACCGGCTGATCGCAATCTTGACCCGGGTCGGCGCAGATCATTACATCAGCGGTCCCTCGGCGCAGGATTACATCGAAAATGACAAATTCCGGGCAGCCGGCATCGCCCTGGAATATATGGTTTACAATTACCCTGAATATCCGCAGTTCTACCCGCCCTACGACCCTTTCGTTTCGATCCTGGACCTGCTTTTCATGACCGGGCCGGAGGCACCCAAATTCATCTTTGGAAATAACGGATGACCCAACCACCCAACCTCGATCCGGTAAGGAATTATTTCGAAGAACGCCTGGACGCTCATGGAACCTCGGCGCGCGGCGCCGACTGGAACTCGGAGGCCTCTCAGGAGGCCCGCTTCGACCAACTGCTCAAGCTCTGTGATCCTTCCGCCGCCTTCACGATCCTCGACTACGGCAGCGGGACCGGGGCCCTGGCCGATTACCTGGCCAAGAAGGGCTTCCAGGCCGATTACACCGGCTTCGACATCCTCGAAAAAGCCATCCAGGCGGCCAAGCAGCAGCACACCGGCAAACCCGGCCGGACGTTCACCGCGGAGGAGGCCAGCCTGCCGGTCTGCGATTACGTCGTCGCCAGCGGCATCTTCAACTTCCGCGCCGATGCCTCCTTCGAAGCCTGGACGGATTATGTGACCGATGTGCTGCGACGCTTCGATCAGCTCAGCCGGAAAGGTTTTGCGAGCAATTTCCTGACCAAATATTCCGACGCCGATCGGATGCGCGCCGACCTCTACTACGCCGATCCCTGTTTCCTCTTCGACTATTGCAAGCGCAATTTTTCCAAGAACGTTGCCCTCCTGCACGACTACACCCTCTACGACTTCACCCTCCTGGTGCGCAAAGGATGACCTCCCCAAGGAATTTATGAGCGATCCGACCCCGCTGCTCGTGGATTTCAACCGACCGGTCACGGCCGGGAGGGAGAACGAATACATGTCCCAGGCGATCGCCAGTGGGAAACTGTCGGGCGATGGGCCTTTCACCCACAAGTGCAGTGCCCTGCTCGAAAGAGAGCTGGGCGTCCCCAGGGTCCTGTTGACCACCTCCTGCACGCACGCCCTGGAGATGTTCGCCTTCCTGCTCGACATCCAGCCCGGAGATGAAGTGATCCTGCCGGCGTTTACCTTCGTATCGACAGCGAACGCCTTCGTCCTACGCGGGGCGCGCCCGGTCTTTGCTGATGTACGTCCGGATACCCTCAATCTCGATGAGACCAAGCTGGAGGCCCTGGTCACGCCGCACACCAAAGCGATCGCCGTGGTCCACTATGCCGGGGTCGGCTGCGAAATGGATGCCATCCAGGAAATCGCCCGCCGCCACGGTGTCACGGTCGTCGAAGACAACGCCCACGGATTGTTCGGCAAGTACAAGGGAAAGTACCTGGGCACCTTCGGTGCCCTGGCGGCCCAAAGCTTCCACGAGACCAAGAATTTTACCTGCGGCGAAGGCGGCGCGCTGCTGGTCAACGAGCCGGCCCTGGTCGAGCGGGCGGAGATCATTCGGGAAAAGGGGACCAACCGCAGCCGTTTCTTCCGCGGCCAGGTGGACAAGTACTCCTGGCTGGACGTGGGCTCATCCTACCTGCCATCGGACGTCCTGGCGGCATTCCTGCTCGCCCAACTGGAACAGCGCGAAAAAATCCAGGCCCACCGTCAAAAGGTCTGGGAATATTACCACGAGGCCCTGAAGGACTGGGCGCTGGCCCATGAGGTCCGTCTCCCCCACGTGCCTTCCTACTGCGACCAGGCCTACCACATGTTCTACCTGCTCCTGCCGACCCTGGATCTGCGCCAGGGATTCATTGCCCACCTGCGCAGGTACGGGGTTGCCAGCGTCTTCCATTACCTGCCGCTGCACCTTTCCGACATGGGGACAAGGCACGGCGGCAAACCAGGAGATTGCCCGGTCACGGAGGCGGTCAGCGACCAACTCGTCCGCCTGCCTTTCCACAATGCCCTCACCGAGGCTGACCTGGAAACAGTCGTTGCGGCCATCCGGGAGTTCGATTTCTGATGCACAACGTCCTGGTGACCGGAGGGGCCGGCTTCATCGGCTCGAACTTCGTCCGCCACCTGCTGCGGTCCGAGCCAGGCGCGCGGGTTGTCACCCTGGACGCGCTGACTTACGCCGGCAGCCTGGAGAACCTGAAGGACCTGCCTGATCCCGAACGTCACACCTTCGTCCATGGCGACATCTGCGATCTTCCCCTGGTCACGACGATCCTGCGGGAACGCGACATCGACACCCTGGTCCATTTCGCCGCCGAGACGCACGTCGACCGCTCGATCCTCGGCCCGGCGCCCTTCATCCAGACCAACGTCGTCGGGACGTTCACCCTGCTCGAGGCGGCGAGAACGGCCTGGGCAGCCGCCGGATACGGGACAAGGCGCTTCCACCACGTCTCCACCGACGAAGTCTTCGGCTCGCTGGGACCTTCCGATCCGGCCTTCCGCGAGGACACACCGTATGCGCCGCGTTCTCCCTACGCCGCCTCAAAGGCGGCCAGCGATCACCTCGTGCGGGCATATTTTCATACCTACGGCCTGCCGGTGGGCATCACCAACTGCTCGAATAACTACGGCCCCTATCAGTTCCCCGAAAAACTGGTCCCGCTGATCATCCTGAAGGCCCTGTCGGGAAAGCCCCTGCCGGTCTACGGGGATGGACTGCAGGTGCGCGACTGGCTGTACGTGGAGGACCACTGTGAGGCGATCCTGCAGGTCATCCGGGGTGGCCGCCCCGGCGAGACCTACAACGTCGGCGGGAACAACCAGCCCACCAACCTTGATGTAATCCAGCAGGTCTGCGTCATCCTGGACGAAAAAAACCCCGGCACCCGGCACGCCGAACTGATCCGGATGGTGCCCGACCGGCCTGGGCACGACCGGCGCTATGACATGGATTTCACCCGAATCCGGACCGAACTGGGCTGGCAGCCGCGCCACGACCTGGCCTCCGGCCTGCGCACCACCGTGGAGTGGTACCTTGCCAACCCGGAATGGACGGCGGCCATCTCGGCACAGCCAGCGTATGGCGAATGGCTCGAAAGGAACTACGATCAGCGGGAGGGAAACATATGAAAGGGATCGTTCTGGCAGGCGGGCGCGGCACGCGTCTTTATCCATTGACCATGGGACTGAGCAAGCAGCTTCTTCCGGTGTACAACAAGCCGATGATCTATTATCCAGTCTCGATCCTCATGCTGGCCGGCATCCGCGATTTTCTGGTCATCAGCCAGCCCGACGACCTGCCCCAGTACGAGCGCCTGCTCAAAGACGGCTCCCAATGGGGCATCCGGTTTTCTTATGCGGAACAGGCCGAGCCGCGCGGCTTGGCCGAGGCGTTTCTCATCGGGAAGGATTTCATCGGGGACGAGCCGGTGGCTTTAATCCTGGGCGACAACATCATCTACGGCACCGGTCTGTGGGATCAGCTTCGCCAAGCCGCCAAGCTGGAGGAAGGGGCGCTCGTCTTCGCCTATCCCGTCCGCGATCCGCAAAATTACGGCGTGGTCGAGCTCGACAAGGATTACAACGTCCTGAGCATCGAGGAAAAGCCCGCCCACCCACGTTCGCACTACGTCGTACCGGGATTGTATTTCTACGACAGCCAGGTGACCATGATCGCCCGCCGGCTGCAGCCATCCCAGCGCGGCGAGTTGGAAATCACCGACATCAACCGGGTCTACCTGGATTTGGGGAAGCTGCGTGTCCAGATGCTTGGCCGCGGCACAGCCTGGCTGGACGCCGGAACGCACGAAACCCTGCTCCAGGCCAGCAACTTCATCCAGACCGTGGAAGAACGCCAGGGGCTGATGGTCGGCTGCCCGGAAGAAGTAGCCTTCCGGATGGGCTTCATCAATAAAGACCAGCTCCAGACCCTGGCGGAAAAGCTGTCCCAAAACAGCTATGGAAAATACCTGTTCCAGATCAGCGAAGAAGGGGGCGGGCCGGGCAGCCTGTAGCCGGGTTCAGCCTCCTTCGGTTTTCCTTTCCTTCCCACCCACAATTCGAAGCCAAAGGGCATCATGACAAAACGATCTCTCTTCTTCTGGCGGGCAACAGCCATCACGGCCTTTCTGCTGAGCATTCTGGCGATCGGGCGGATCATCAGCGTCGTTCAAGCCCTCCACATCTCGCTTTTCCTGCCGAAATGGCTCGCCTTGGCCGGCTTCTTTGGCCTGACCGCCCTGGCCGAACTGGCCTTCTTCGGCTTGACCTGGAACCAGAAGGTCCGGCAATTCCTGGAACGGCTGGGGAATAATTCCCTCCGGCCGGCCGGGCTAAGGGCCGCCGGCATCCTCGCCGCCACCATCCTCCTGGTGGGATTTGCCTGGTCGATTATGTTCTCGCCCTTCCGAGGATTCTTGATGAACAATCCGGGCGGGACCCTGATCGTCCTGGGGTCTCAAAATGGCGAGTTGAAAATGGTGAACACTGTAAGCGGCGCCTATGTAAGCGACACCGGCCTCCCGGTCACCGGGCACCTGGTGAACTCGGGAATTCAATGGTGGGAAGCCTGGGTTTGCGTGATGGCAGGCGCAATTTTATTGAAGATCAGCCGAAAGAACGGATCGCTCGAACAGTCCTTTTTCGCAGCCTTACTGGGACTGGCTTTCGTATATAAAGTCTTCACTTATTTTCCCCTGATCAATTCTTTTCCGTACTCATTATATTGGGCTGAAGGCGGCCGATGGTATTACGCCTCCCTGGTAGCCTCAGCCAGGGTGTATGGTTCGTCGCTGCCGCCATCTTTTATCGATTATCCATTGGATATTGTCAATTCCTTACCCTACTTCTTGGGGGCGCCATCGATCCTGGCGATGCGCACCTGGTCGGCGATCCTGTTGCTCGGCGGTACGTTGATGACGGCAATCAGTCTGGCCTGGCGCTTGCATTTTTCGGACCGCTGGCTGGGCTGGGTTTTCACGGCGGCCGCGTTCCTCTTCCTTTTCCAGGAGAGCACCATTTATCCTCACCTGCTGCTGGCTGTGATTATCGTCCTGTTGTTCAGCTCGAGTGAAAAAACCTGGGCACACTTGCTGTCGTCGCGGCAGCCTCCTTCTGGGTCGGAATGGACCGGATCAACTGGTACCCTGTGCCGGCCATGATCGCCATCGCCCTTTACCTGCTGGAAGAACCCGTCCGCGTATCCGGAACGCCCTTCAAGTACCTGGCAAGGCCCGCCCTCTGGGCGGTCAGCGGATTGGGCGCGGCAATCTTGGGTGCGTTCGCAATTCTGCGAATTACCGGAGCGGACGCCAGCGTTTCGACTTCATCCTTTTCATCCTCCCTGCTTTGGTATCGCCTGCTCCCCAATCCCACCTTTTCTTTCGGCATCCTCCCGGCCATCGTGTGTATTTCCCTGCCGGCCTGGCTCCTGATCGGCTGGCGGATGAGGAAATCGACCTGGCATCCGATCCGGATCTTCGGGTTGTTCGCGATCCTGTTCGTCCTCTTCGCCGGTGGGCTGGTCTCCAGCACCAAAATCGGAGGGGGGAGCGATCTGCACAACCTGGATGCCTACCTGGTCATGCTTGTCATTGTTACGGGGTACTTCTATTCCGATAAATTCCCCGCCGATACGCAAACCGGGCCGAGATCGCTGCCCTGGCAGGTCGCAGCCCTTGTGGTCTTGCTACCCGTGTTCTTCGCGCTTCAAAGCACCCAGCTTGAATTCCCGAAAAACATCCAGAAAGCAGAGCAAGAGATCAAACAATTGAACAGCCTGATCGCCAGTTCCTCCAAAAATGGCGAGGTGTTGTTCATCTCCCAACGCCAGCTCCTCACCTTCGGGGCCGTCAAAGGGGTCAAGCTCGTTCCGGATTATGAGATCGTTACCCTGATGGAAATGGTCATGTCGGGCAATCAGGGCTATTTGGGCCGATTCAAACAGGATATTTCCAGCCATCGTTTCAGCTTGATCATCATCGAGCCTCAAAGGGTTCGCATCGAACCCCCCGGGCACGCTTTCAACGAAGAAAACAACGTTTGGGTGAACACGATCACAACGCCATTACTGTGCAATTACCAACCCGTGCTGGCGCTGCCGATCGCCAACGTGGATGTCTATCAGCCGCGCCTGGATAGTACGAATTGCCCGTAAGGTCGGCGGCCCGGTTCCGAATCCAGGCCGTGGCGTTTTCCCCAATTCAAGAGTGACAGGACTCACCTGTACAGGAGTGGTTTACGGCCTTCTTGCAGGAGTTCTGCGCTTGATTTTTTCTGCCTGGTCGATTTCGCTCTTATTCATTCCGCCGGGCGCACGACGTGGCTGGTTTTGTTGAGTGGTAAAATACCTTCCCATGAATGACAGTAGATTTTATCAGCTCACCTTCCTGCGGCATGGCGAATCGGTCGGGAACGCCGAGGAGCGCTTCCAGGGCCATGCGGATTTCCCGCTGACCGACAAAGGGCGCGCCCAGGCCAGGGCCCTGGCGGATCGCTGGAAATTGGAAAACGTTTCATTCGACAGGTGCCTGGCCAGC
>DATJPX010000146.1:0-14768 GCA_035506155.1 Anaerolineales bacterium | reverse complement strand
GATTTGTTATGGAAAAATAGTAGTCGAGTTGAAGGCCCAGGCAAATTTGTCTGGCAAAGAAGAAGCCCAGGTTTTGAATTATTTGAAGGCAACCGGGTTAAAATTGGGGCTGGTCCTCAATTTCGGTGGCCACCCAAAATTGGAATGGAAACGACTGGTCCTTTAAATCCATTTCCCTTCCAGTTCTACGTAGACCAAAATTCTGTTTCAATTTCTTAATTTTTCGTGCCCCTTCGTGTTCTTCGTGGAGAAAAGAATGATTCCTCGCCTGAACTTTGCCCACCTCCCCACACCCATCGAACCCCTGCCGCGCCTGACGGCGGCCCTGGGCGGACCGCAGTTGCTGGTAAAGCGCGACGACTTGACCGGGCTGGCCTTCGGCGGCAACAAGACCCGCAAGCTCGAATTCCTGGTCGGGGAAGCCCAGGCCCAGGGCGCCCGGGCCCTGCTCACCGCCGGCGCCCTGCAGTCCAACCACTGCCGGCAGACCGCTGCAGCTGCTGCCAAATTCGGCTTCGATTGCACCCTGGTGCTGGTCGGGAATCCGCCCTCCCAGGCCAGCGCCAACTTGCTCCTCGACCAGCTCTTCGGCGCCCGGATCGTCTGGGCGGAAAAGGACCGGCGGGACGCCATCCTGCAGGAGACCTTCGAAGAAACTGCCGCGGCCGGGAAAAAGCCCTATCTGGTCCCCTATGGCGGCTCCAGCCCGACCGGGGCGCTCGGCTACGCTTTCGCCCTCGAAGAGTTCGTCGGGCAAAAAATCCCGGCCGAATGGGTCGTTTTTGCATCTTCCTCCGGCGGGACGCAGGCCGGGCTGGTCTTGGGGAAGCGCCTCTTCGAATACCCGGGCAGGGTCCTGGGGATCAGCGTGGACGAGCCGCAGGGCGCTCTGCAAGAGCGGGTGGCCCGGCTGGCTTCCGACAGCAGTGAAAAGCTGGGGCCACGCCTCGAATTCTCCCCCGCCGAGGTGCTGGTCAACGCGGATTATTGTACGCCTGGCTACGGGGTCCTGACCGGGGCCGAACGCGAAGCGGTCCATTTGTTCGCGAAATACGAAGGCCTGCTGCTCGATCCCGTCTATACCGGACGGGCCGCAGCCGGCTTGATCGATTTGATCCGCAAGGGATTTTTCAAAAAGGAAGAAACGGTCCTGTTTTGGCACACCGGCGGCCAGCCGGCCCTGTTCGCGGAGAAATACCAGTCCGAGCTGTGATCAAATTCCCAGCAGGACGACCGCCCCGCCTCCCCCGAACAGGATCAGGTGCTTGCTGGTGATGGTCTCCCCACTGCTTTTGACTTTCCCAACCAGTTTGTCGCCCCGGTAGACCGCGAAAGCGCCGGGCGAATCGTAGACGATCTTGCCGACCTTGCTGTCGCGCCGCATGATCTGGCCTTCATTGGGGAGATAGCGGTCCAGGAGGATATTGGCAATGCATTCCTCCCCCCGGTAGACATAGGCAAGGTGGTCGGCATCCTCGTCATCGCCCCAGTCGATCTCCACCCGTCCGATCCTGTTGGATGCGAACGTATTGATCCAGCCAAGCTGGCCGTGCTCCGTGCTGACTTCCCCGAGGTACAAAGCTGGGCTAAAAATTTGTATCGACATTTTCCATAATTCCAATCCCGGTAAGTGTAGCATACTGAACTGAAGGACACAAGCCGATTGGATCGGCAACCTTCCCAGAAAAAAATCCCCGTCACTCACTGTGTCGGGGATTTTCGTCAATATGGGTAGATCGGACTGGCTGGAAAGGATCAACCGCCGATCCGGGCGCCGAACAACTGGGCCCGAACCAGCTCGCTGTCCCCGGCCGTCAGGGGAAGGATGCCTCTGACGGCCAGACTGGGCATATCCAGCCGGGAAGAAATTTCGAAGACGGCGAAAACGTCCTGCGGATCATCGTCGGCGGCAATCCGGTTGATCGAGAGGCCTTCGCATTCGATGCACAAATGGATCAGCATCAATTCACCGCGGCCGGGACCATAGCGCTTGTTGGTTGCCTTGAACGTCAGCCCGATCGGGCGCATCAGCGCCTTGCAGGCAGACAGCCGGTCGCCGGCCTCGATCAAATCCAGGTGACGCGACCACAGGCAGTATGGACAGTGGTTGCGGTTCTGGACGCCGCTCAGCGCCGCTGCCGAGCACACGTAATTGTGGCAGTGTTTGCATAAAAAGCCCTCGTCCGTCTGGCGCCGGCCGGCGCGTGCCCCGTGTGAATGGGAGGCGCGCGGCCTGGTCCGTCCCCCGACAGAGGGGATATTAAAAATGGGTGTTCCCATGGTACAGTTCCTCATTCATTCGTAAATAACTTCGATAGCGATGTGGGCTGATCGTTCCAGCCATGACCGCTTTGCGAACGGCGCAGCCGGGTTCTTCGTCGTGCCGGCAGTCCAGTCCAAACCGGCAGCGCCCGACGAACGGACGCATCTCCGGGAAAAACAGGGCCAGATCGTCGTCGCCCATGTCGTGCAGGCCGAACTCGCGCATCCCCGGCGTGTCGACGATGTCACCGCCAAAACTCAGCGGAACCATTTCCGCGCCGGTGGTCGTATGCCTGCCTTTGCCGATTTGTCCCTTGCCGACGGCGCCGACGCGCAGGCCAAGGCCGGGCTCGAGGGCGTTCAGCAGGGCCGTCTTCCCAACCCCGGATTTGCCGACAAAAGCCGAGAGGCGGCCTTTCAGGGCCTGGCGAAGCTCGTCCAGGCCTTCGCCGGTAAACGCGCTGGTCAGCAGGACGGGATAACCGATCCGACGGTATTCCTCGACGCCTTCAAGGAGTTCTTCATCCAGGCGGCCCTCGGGACCTCGGACCAGATCGAGTTTGGTGATGACGATCATCGCCGAAAGATCCAGCGATTCGATCGAGGCCAGGTAACGGTCGAGCATGGCCCATTTGGGGGTCGGGTTGGCTGCGGCGAAGACTGGCAGGATGATATCCACGTTGGCGACGATGACCTGCTCGAAGACATGGGTGCCCGGGGCCGGGTCGCGGCGGGCCAGCCGGTTGCGGCGCGGCAGCACTTCGACGATCATGCCCGTGCCGTCGCCGGCGTCGACAAACCGGACCATGTCGCCGACCGCCAAGGGATCCACGTGATCCAATTCCCTGACGGCCCGGACGCTGTGATGCCGGAGGTTCGGGTTGTCGCCCGAATAGTACAATTGCTTGCGCAGCTGGGATGAAACCGCGCAGGGCAGCACCCGTCCGTCCGTGCGGACGTGGCAAGTGCTGACATTTTTCCTGACCACGATACCCTGGTCATGGGATAGGGTGTAGCTGATGTCCATCTTAAAATACCTAACCTTGCTTAAAACAAACCGGCCACAGGATCTCAATCCCGTGGCCGGAAGAACAGTCTCTCTTGGTCGCCAAGCTGGCGCATGGGCGCGCACAGCCAGACCGTTGGCGAGCACTTAATAAAAAGCCACGGGCACTTGTGCGCCCGTGGCCGAATGTCTAAGCAGGCAGGAACCTGATCAGGCTCGAATCACAGGCGCACAGAGAAGACAACCACCGATGCCATACTAAACATAAAACTCTGCGCGCTCCTTTCGTAGGATGATTTGGAACGGGGCAACTTTATCACGACGAATTAGGATTGTCAACCCTTGGTTGGAAAATCGAATCGGGTCACACCAATGACCTACCGGGGATAAAAAAAGGCGGGTGTATAATTCACAACAATATGGAAGCCCGCCCTAATTCGTCTTTCAAACCCTATCTCGCCTCTGCCATCAGCCTCTTTGTCATCGGCTGGGGAACGGTGGCGATTACCATTGTCACCCTCACACCCACTGTCTGGGCGCGCTGGCTGCTCTTTTTCGGAGGCACGCTCGGCCTGACCAGCCTGGCAATGCCGGCTGCCTGGTTCCTCAACCTGCGCTTTCCCTCGGAGCCGCCCGCCGGTCCTTACGTGATCGTCCGCCAATCCATCTGGGTGGGAGTTTATGGAGCCGTTCTGACTTGGCTTCAACAGGTCCGGCTGGTCACGCTCTGGTCCGGGCTGGGTCTGGCGCTCGGCCTGATCGCCATCGAATACCTGGTGCGGATGCGCGAGAAGGCTCGCTGGCAGCCCAAGCCCGTGACGGAGTCTCAGCCCCCGGTGGAGGAGACTCCGCCTCCCGAAGAATGAACCTGCGCGGCCTCCCTTCCGTCGAGCAATTGCTTCAGACCCAACTGGCAGCCGAACTGATCGCGGGTTACGGCCGCCCGTTGACCCTCCAGGCTATCCACAGCGCGCTGGATGAAATCCGGGCGCGCGCCCGGGCAAACGTCGAGCTGACCCTCCCGGACCGGGAGGGTATTCTCAATCGGGCAGCTAGCCTCCTGGGGGAATGGACGACCAACCAGCTGGTGCCGGTCATCAATGCGAGCGGCGTGGTCCTCCACACGAACCTGGGCCGTGCCCCGCTTTCCCTGGCCGCCATCGCCGCCATCCAGGCGGTCTCCCATGGCTATTCAAATCTCGAACTCGACCTGACAACCGGCAAACGCGGGTCCCGCCAGACATACGCGGAGACGCTCCTCCGGCGTCTGACCGGCTGCGAATCGGCGATGCTGGTCAATAACAATGCCGCAGCGGTATTGCTGGTCCTCTCGGCGCTGGCCGGTCGTGGACGTGTCGTCATCGCCCGCTCCCAATTGGTGGAAATCGGCGGCGGATTCCGCGTCCCGGATGTCATGAAACAATCCGGGGCAAAGCTGGTCGAGGTGGGGACCACCAATAAACTGCGCCTGGAGGACTACGAAGAAGCCCTGCAGGAGCCTGCCGCGCTGGTCCTGCACGCCCATCGCTCGAATTTCAAGATGATCGGATTTACCGAGGAACCCGAATGGAAGGACATCGTCAACCTGGCGCACGCCCACGGCGTTCCGTGCGTCGACGACCTCGGCTCCGGGGCGCTGCTGCCGACCGAACGATTCGGGCTCGCCCATGAACCCACCGTCCAGGAATCGCTGGCCGCCGGCACCGACCTGGTCTGTTTTTCGGGAGATAAATTGCTCGGCGGCCCGCAAGCTGGTATCATTGTCGGGAAAAGTGAACGACTGCAGAAAATCGAAAAGCATCCACTGGCGCGCGCCCTGCGGGCCGACAAGACCTGTCTGGCCGCCCTGGCGGCGACCCTCATGCACTATCTGAAAGACGAGGCCGTCCAGCAGATCCCCATCTGGCGGATGATCGCCTCCACGCCGGAATACATCCATGCCCGGGCAGACGCCTGGATCCTGGAGCTCGAGCAGGGTGAAATCATCGAAAGCCAGTCCACGATCGGCGGAGGCAGCCTGCCGGGTGAAAGCCTGCCGACCTACGTGGTCGCCCTGAAGGTGAAATCACCGGACCGGTTCCTGGCCAGGCTGCGCTGCGAACAACCGTCCATCCTGGCCCGCACCGAACATGGGCGGATCCTCCTGGACCCGCGTACGGTCCTGCCCGAGCAGGAAGGTGCGCTGCTGGTCGGGCTGTTAAATGTTTTACACAGGAAAGAGAGAACCCCGGAAAGCCGACAGGGTTAATACAATAACTCATCCTCCATCAGGTATTTCATTTTATGACTCATCATTCCGATATTCTGCGCGTACTGAAAGAGACCAGCCGGACTTTTTTCATCCCCATCGTTCGCCTGCCCAGCAAGCTGCAAGAGACGATCGGCGCGGCGTATTTGTGCATGCGTGCGATCGACGAGATCGAGGATCACCCCACCCTGGACAAGGAAACCAAGGCCGAGATTCTGCACAATCTCAGTTGGGCGCTGCAGGCGCAGCTTGCCTCCCAGGACCCGGCGGATGCTTCCCTGCTGGATGGGATTTTCGCACCCTACCTGAAGGTCCTCCCCGAAGTCACGTTACGCATCGGGGACTGGCTTGCCCATACTCCGGCCGGCATTGCCCCGCGTATCTGGGACGCCACCATCGCCATGGCCGACCGCATGGCTTACTGGGTGGAAAAGAACTGGCTGATCGAAAGTGAAGCCGACTTGAACAGCTATACCTTCAGCGTGGCCGGCGCCGTGGGCTTGTTGATCTGCGACATATGGGCCTGGTTCGACGGCACCCAGGTCGACCGCCTGGCCGCCATCCACTTCGGACGCGGGTTGCAATCGGTCAACATCCTGCGCAACCGGGGCGAAGACGCCGAACGCGGGGTGAATTTCTTCCCGGCCAACTGGACCGACAAGCAGATGTATGACTACGCCCGTAGGAACCTGGACCTGGCCAAGGATGGGATCAGCCTGATCACCAAAGATTCGTTCAAAACCATGGTCAATATTCCCCTCGCCCTCGCCGAAGCCACCCTGGAAGCCCTGGAAAGCGGCCAACCCAAGCTTACCCGCCAACAGGTCCTGCAGATCGTCGGGCAGGTATAAAGTTCGACCGCGAATAACGCAATCTTTCCATCCGCTCAACAAGGTGTTGACATTGGGAGGACAACCTGCCGGTAGAAAGTGCGGAATGGCAAGAGCAGAGGACGATTGACCATCTTCCCTGCTTTTGAGATTCAGCACCCTGCAAGGCAGAAAAACTTCCCGACGGTATAACGATTTTTCGAGTCATCCGCCACTTCGCACCATTTGCACTGCTCTTTAGGAGTAACCCGAATGAAATCCGACCTCGATGCTCTCATGAAATCCAAGAAGCTGGATGCCCTGCTCGTCACCGGAAATGCAGACCACAATCCGCCCATGTATTACCTGACCGGGGGTGGGCATGTCGCCGCGGCGACCCTGCTCAAGAAACGCGGCCACGAAGCCGTCCTATACTGCAATGACATGGAACGCGAAGAGGCCGCCCACTCCGGGCTGAAGATCATTCCTTATAGCACATATAACTACGAAAGCCTGCTCAAAGAAGCCGGCGGGGATCCCGCCCTGGCGGCGGCGCTGCGCTACCAGCGCATGCTCATCGACCAGGATATCCACGGCCGCATCGGCCTGTACGGCAATACCGAGCTTGGCTCCGCCTGGACGGTCTTCTCGCACTTGAATAAGCTCCTCCCGGACCTCGAACTGGTCGGCGAGACGCGTGACGACTCGCTCTTCATGAAAGCCATGGAAACCAAGGACGAGGCCGAGGTAGATCGCATCCGCAAGATGGGCGCGGTCACGACCGAGGTGGTCAGGCGGGTAGCCGAATACCTGACCGGCTGCCAGGTCGGCGCTGACGAGGTTTTGCTGAAAGAGGATGGCACCCCGCTGACCATCGGGGAAGTCAAATCCCGGATCAACCTGTGGATCGCCGAGTTGGGCGCCGAAAACCCCGAGGGGACGATCTTCGCCATGGGGCGGGACGCCGGCGTGCCCCACTCCGCCGGGACGCCCAACGACCTGCTTCGGCTCGGCCAGACGATCGTCTTCGACATCTATCCATGCGAAGCCGGCGGCGGCTATTTTTATGATTTCACGCGCACCTGGAGTCTTGGCTATGCGACCCCGGACGCGCAGAAACTTTACGACGAGGTCAAAGCGATTTACGACAAAGTGACCGAAAACCTCGACCTGAACGCCCCGTTCAAGGATTACCAGCGCCTGGTCTGCGAGGAATACGAGAAGAACGGGCACCCGACCCCGCTGCACACCCCCGCTCCGATGGAGGGATACGTCCATTCATTAGGACACGGCGTCGGCCTGAACATCCATGAGCGCCCCTGGTCCGGCCTGACCGCCACCGATGATAACATCCTCAAGCCTGGAGTGATCATGACGATCGAGCCGGGGCTGTACTACCCCGACCGCGGCATGGGCGTGCGGATCGAAGACACTTACTGGGTCCGCCCGGATGGGAAGATGGAAAAGCTGGCCGAATATCCGTACGATTTCGTCCTGAAGATGAAGCACTGGAAAAAATAAGATCGGGAAGATATGAGCGTCTTCACCGCCCCTGAGCTTGAATATCTCAAGAGCCAGCGCCTGGGCCGGCTGGCGACGGTCGATCCCCAAGGCCGGCCGCAGAACGCGCCGGTCGGGTTTCGCTACAACCCCGAGGCCGACACGATCGACATCGGCGGGCGCTTCATGAGCGCCTCCAAGAAATTCCGCAACGTGCAGAACCATCCGCAGGTTGCCTTCGTGATCGACGACATCCTGCCGCCCCGCCAGGTGCGCGGCATCGAGATCCGCGGCACCGCCGAAGCCCTGCCATCCGGAGCGAGCGCGATCTTCGGGGAACTCTTCCCGGACGACGCCATCCTCCGGATCACCCCGCAGCGCATCATCGTCTGGGGCCTGGAAGGCAGCCCCTACGACCAGCACAGCCGGCGGGTGGACCGAAAGAAGAAGGAATAGATGATGGCCTGGCCTGTCTACCTGGCCCATTTTTTCGCCGGGATGTTCCTGGCCAACGGCGTCCCCCATTTCGTCAACGGCGTCTCCGGGCGGCGCTTCCCGTCCCCGTTCGCCAGCCCGCCCGGGCGGGGCGAATCCCGACCGCCGACAAATGTGCTCTGGGGCTTGGCGAATTTCTTCATCGGATATGGGCTGTTGGCCGGCCTGGGCCATTTCGGCCTGGCGCCCTCGCCCGACGCCCTGGTCGTGGCAGCGGGGATACTCTGCATGTCGGTCATTCTGGCCGTCTATTTCGGGAGGAGAGAGAAATAAGATCAGTGGGGCGCACGTCACGCCTGCTCCGTGATAATCGATGGGTTGGGAAAGGGAGAAATATGAAAACGAAGCTGATCCAACTATTGCTTGTTTTCGGGCTGGCCGCCTGTACCGCCGCGCCGCGCCCCCACCCCACGTTCGTCTACCCGGTGGACAGGCAGACGCTCGACCTCGAGTTGATTTATCTCTTCCGGGTCACACCCGTCGAAGGCGCGGACGGATACCGCTGGGATTTCTATCAAAACGGCGTGCTGGTATGGGAAAACCTGCGGGACGAAGGAACACTTTCCCCCAGCGATTACGGGATCGCACCCGGCTCCACGGGCCACTCCCGCTTCGTCAGCGGAGATGTACGAGTCGAGGTCCGCGCCAGGATCAATGGAAAGTGGAGCGATCCGGCTGTCATCACGATTTACCTTCGCCCTCTGCCGACCATGCCCAGCCCAACCGCCCTGAATTTCGTCACGGATACACCCACTCTCGTCTTTACACAGACGCCGAGTCCCCTGTTCGGGCCGAAGGCCTCTCTTACTGCCTTTGCGGAAGCCAATCCAAGTTCGACCCCAACGCCGCTTACCACGCTCGTCCCGGGTGTCAGGGTTATTCTCACCATGATCGACATGCGTGGTATCAGCCAGGGCTGGGGGATCGACTCCCATGGCAAGATCGTCCACACTCGCGACGGCGGGAAGACCTGGAAAGATGTCACACCCTCGCCAGAGGAATACGGCCCGGGCGGATTCTTCGCCCTGGACGCCCTGAGAGCCTGGGCCACTCCCAACCAGCCCGGCTTTTTCTCGGCCAACCCGCCCACCTCGCCCCTCAGCATGACCGTCTGGTATACGGACGACGGGGGCGTGAGCTGGCAGCCCAGCTCGACCGTGTGCCTGAGCGGCGACTGCGGCTATAACTACGACGTGCCTCCCGAATATGTCAGACCAATCTCCCTGCAGTTCCTGGACGATCGGACTGGTTGGATGCTCATTGCCGATGAGCATCACATGTTCCAGGACCGTTACCGGATCTTCCGAACGACCGACGGCGGCCAAACCTGGAAGTTCGTCATCGACAACACGAATGCTCCCTGGGCTTATTTCGTCACCGGCCTGGCCTTCCAGGATGAACAGGCAGGATGGCTGGCAATCGACCAAGTGGAAGGCGCCACACTGCCGTCCGCCGACTGGGGGATCTACCGGACCGACGACGGAGGCAACAATTGGAAATATCTGTCCCTGCCTGCACCCGCAGGCCTGCCCGAGGTATTTTCCCAAGGGACACCCTGGTGCGGAACCCTCCGGCTCCATTTTCTGCCTCCCTCCAGCCTGGATACCACCGTCACCTGCGAAGTGTTCGGCTATCAGACGTCCCCCTGGCCGACTTTCTATTACCATTTCCACAGCCCGGATGGCGGCAAGACCTGGCAATCCTGGCCTGAGACGGGTGCGGTGGATTTCCTCTCCGCATTGCTGGGCTGGCGAATCTCCGACCCGGGTTCCGGGCAGCCCAAGCAGTTGCAGCAATCCTCCGATGGCGGCCGAACCTGGACGACCATCGCCCGGGTCGCCTGGCCACAGGCCCAACTGGACTTCACCGACGGGCAGAACGGCTGGGCGATCGTTGCCAGCGGGGAGGCGACCTCCCTGGTCCGGACCACCGATGGAGGCCGTACCTGGATCGTGATCAAACCCCAGGTTGCCCCTTAGATTTCCTCAGCCGAACGCGGTACAATCTCGGCATCCTATGAACAGTCTGCCTCCTGCCCGTATCCTGGCCATCGAAACCTCCTGCGACGAAACCGCTGCAGCCGTGATCGAAAATGGCCGTGCCCTGCTGGCTTCCACGGTAGCCTCCCAGATGGACATTCACGCCCGTTACGGGGGTGTCTTTCCCGAAGTGGCTTCCCGCCAGCACGTGCTGTCCATCGTCCCGGTCATCGAAGAGACGCTTGCCAAAGCCCACATGACCATCCAGGACATGGACGCGATCGCTGCGACGCGCGGGCCCGGCCTGGCCGGCTCGCTGCTCGTCGGTTTGAACGCAGCGAAAGGATTGGCCATCGGATCGGGCCTCCCGCTCATCGGCGTGAACCACCTGGAAGGACACATCTACTCGGCCTGGGTCTACACGGCTGGGGAAACATTCTCTCCAGAGCCGCAGTTCCCGTTGATGGCGCTGCTCGTCTCCGGCGGGCATACCGAGCTCGACCTGATGACCTCCCATCTGGACTACCAACGCCTGGGCGCCACGCTCGACGACGCCGCCGGGGAGGCCTTCGACAAGGTCGCCCGCCTGCTTGGCCTGCCCTATCCGGGCGGACCGTCGGTCCAGAAGGCAGCCGAGGGCGGAGATCCGTCGGCATTCAAATTCCCGCGGGCCTGGCTGGAAGGAACGTGGAATTTTTCCTTCAGCGGGTTGAAGACTTCCGTTCTGAGGGAAGTAAAAAAGCTGGAAGAGGCCGGCCGCCCGATCCCGGTGGCAGACATGGCCGCCAGCTTCCAGGCCGCCGTCGTGGACGTGCTTTTCAATAAGACAATGATGGCGGCGCGCGAGTTCGGTGCCAGGGAGATCATCGTTGGCGGAGGCGTCTCCGCCAACCGCCCGCTGCGCGAGGCCTTCCAGGGACAAAAGGAATTCCCGGTCAACATCCCACGCCTCTCGCTCTGCACAGACAATGCCGCCATGATCGCCTCGGCCGGCTATTTCCGCTATGCCCTCGGCCATTCGGACGGCCTGGAGATCGATATCCTGCCAACCTGGCCGCTTTCCTAAACCCGGCTATTTTGGATGTTTAAAACAACAAACCCCGTTGCGGACCGGCCCAGGTCCCAGCGGGGTTTGTTGAGAAGGAGAATACTATTAAATTAGATTATATCTATTTCGATTAAAACCTTATGAATGGATACTGATAACCGGATGAGAAAAACGGTCGTTAAATGCAAACCCTGCGAAGGACCGGCCCAGGTCCTGCAGGGTTTGCGTTGAGGAGAATGCAATTTCTATTATATGCACCAAGGTGAGTGGGACATGAAAAAAAGATGAAAGGAAGATTAGGAATAAACGGACCAGGAAAGTCGGATTAAATCACAAACCCCGTTGAGGACCGGCCCAGGTCCTGCGGGGTCTGTGTTGAGGAGGAGAATGTAATTGTTATTATATGCACCAAGATGAACATGAGATGACGGGGGAATAATAGAACCATGAGAGACTTTATTCCAAAACCGAAAGGATCTCGGCCAGCGAGATCGGTCCTTCACGGAGTAGCTTCGGTTCGGATCCGGTGCAGTCCACCAGGGTGGAGGGGATGCCGCCAGGCGTCTTCCCGCCATCCAGGATCAGGGCAATCCGCCCACCGAGTTGGGCGAAAACTTCTTCTGCCGTAGATGGGCTGGGCTGCCCAGAAAGGTTGGCCGAAGTGACAGCCATCGGCCCGGCCAGGCGCAGCAGGGCTCGCGCCGCCGGATGGTCGGGCAGGCGGACGGCGACGGTGGATGTGGCCGAAACCGCCTCGGGCAGCCTGGGATGCCTGGGAACCACCAGCGTGAGCGGACCCGGCCAGAACCGGTCTGCCAGCCGGGAAGCCATCTCCGGGATCGTCAGGGTGACCTTGGCCAGATCGGCCGGATCGCCCACCAGCACCGGGATGGCCTTTTCCACGGGGCGCGCCTTGGCCGCGTAGATACTTTCGACGGCCAGGCCGTCGAAAGCCAGGGCGCCGAGGCCGTAGACTGTGTCGGTTGGGAGAGCCACCAGGCCTCCCACTTTGAGAATTTCAAGCGCCCTGGGGAACGCGCGCGGTTCTTCTACCATTAAAATTTCGCTTTTCATTATTCATACCTGTACTTCGAGCAATCGCTCATGTCCTGCCAGATCCTTGTGAAGATGAATCTCGGCATTCGTAAAGATGTCGCAGGCCAGCGAAAGGACGGCCGGTCCCTCGGAAGCTTCGATCTCCATCAACAGGAGACCACCTGGATCCAGCTGGTCGGGTGCCTGAAGGAGCAGGCGGCGGATCAGGTCCAACCCGTCCACGCCGCCGTCCAGGGCCAGGGTCGGCTCGCGGCCGAAAATGGGCAGTCCGTGCAACGTTCGAGTGGGGATGTAGGGGAGGTTGGCGACGAGCAGGTCGCAGTGTCTTTCGGGGGGCACCAGGTCGCAGCACATCAATTCCAGGCGCGATTCGACCGCGTGTTTGCGGGCGTTTCGCCTGGCGATGTCGACCGCCTCCGCCGAGATGTCCGTGGACAACACCTGCAGGTCAGGGACATTGGCCGCCAGGACGATCCCGACGCAACCCGAGCCGGTGCCGACATCCACGGCGCGGCGCTTGCCCGGGTGGGTCTGCAGCCAGGCGATGGCCCGCTCCACCATCAACTCCGTCTCCGGGCGGGGAATGAGCACATCCGGGCTGACCTCGAACTCGAGGCCGAAAAACTCCCAGCGCCCCAGCACGTAGGGGAGCGGCTCGCCTTTTTCAAGGCGCCGGACCAGCGCATCGAGGGCGGAAAGCTGGTCGCCGGCCAGGGGCTCATCCGGGTGGGCCAGGACCCAGGAACGCGGCCGATCCAGCAGGCGCGCCAGCAGCACCTGGGCGTCCAGCCCGGGTGTATCGCTGACCTTTTCCAGGCGGGAAAACAGACCGTCGAGGGTTACCCCGACGGTATCTTCTCGGATCTTACTCGTCATTGTCGTCCACCCCGCTGGCAGATAGGCGTTCCGCTTCGTCCCGGGTGGAGAGTTCTTCGATGAATTCGTCGATGCCGCCCTGCATGACTGCCGGGAGGTTGAAGATGGACAGGTTGATCCGATGATCGGTAACGCGGTTTTGCGGGTAATTATAGGTGCGGATCTTCTCGGACCGTTCGCCGGTTCCCACCTGGGAGCGGCGATCGGCTTCCTGGGCGGAACGGCGTTTTTCCTCTTCGATCTCGTAGAGCCGCGCCCGCAGGATCGACATGGCCCGCAGCTTGTTCTGCAACTGGGAGCGCTCGTCCTGGACGGCAACCACCATCCCGGTCGGCAGGTGGGTGATCCGGATCGCCGTGGCGTTCTTCTGGACGTTCTGGCCGCCCGCCCCGGAGGAGCGAAAAACGTCGATCTTCATGTCCGATTCGGGGATCTCGATGTCCACATCCTCCACTTCGGCCATGACCGCCACCGTGGCGGTGGAGGTGTGGATGCGGCCGGAGGATTCGGTGGCAGGAACGCGCTGGACACGGTGCACGCCGGATTCGTATTTCAGTTTCGAGTATGCGCCCTTGCCCTTGACCTGGAAGACGACTTCCTTGAACCCGCCGATGCCAATGGCATTCGAGTCCATCATTTCGACCTTCCAGCCCTGGCGCTCGGCGTAACGCGTGTACATACGGTAAAGGTCGGCTGCGAAAATGGCAGCTTCCTCACCACCGGCGCCGGCCCGGATCTCGACGAAAACGTTCTTCTCGTCCCGCGGATCCTTGGGAGCAAGCATCAGCTTGAGCTCTTTTTCGAGGGCAGCCAGGCGCGGTTCCAGGTCGGACATCTCCGACTCGGCCAGCTGGTGCATCTCGGGATCGGACTCGTTTTCCAACACGGCCTTGGCCTCGTCGAGGCGGGACATGTCGCGACGATATTCCCTGGCGCGCTCGACGATCGGCTCCAGGTCGATGCGCTCCTTGTTCAGCTCCCCGGCGCGCTGATAATCGTCGCCAACTTCGAGGAGGAGCTGGTTGATCTCCAGGTAACGTTTTTCGATTCCAGCAAGTTTTTCGAGCATACGAAGCCTTTTCTCAGAACAACCCCCGGAGAGGGGGTTGTGGTTTTATCTGCCTGCGGTCCGGTCCACCGCGCCCGCTGATTATAACATCCCCGAAGTGGGATAACATCCCTGCAGGGGATAACATCCCCGATCGAGATGGATGGCGGAATTACTTGTTCGAGACGAGCGACAAGACCATCGAAAGGAGCAGGATCATGGTCAGGGCAAAAAAGATGATCTGATAGGTGCGGGCTTTTCGCTTTTCGCGATCCATCTTTTTCGGTTGTTGATTCTTCGGACTTTTTTTAGCCATTCCTGGTCGATCTCCACAATTATCCAAATGATTTCCCGTGCTTTACAAAAGCCTTTTTCATGACTTCATCGAGCTCGTTCATTGCAACCGGCTTGGTGACGTAACCATCCGCTCCCAGGTCCATT
>DATJPX010000145.1:0-17227 GCA_035506155.1 Anaerolineales bacterium | reverse complement strand
GGCAGCCGGCATCCAGGAGGCAACCTCCTTCCAGGTAGTCCTGATCAGCATGGTCGATCCGAAGACGATGATGCAGAACCGCGTGGCCGGCGTCGGGATGACGGCAGAGACTCTGAATTCCCTCAAGTCTCACCAACAGCCTTGGGAGTCGGTTGCCCAGCTGTTCCAGCCGGATTTTTCGGTCGGGAAGGGCTACTTCATTCCTCATGATAAACGTCCGGTCGTCTCCGGGGACGTCCAACTCGTCACGGTCGCCAAGGGACAGAAAAGCCAGGATCAGAATGCCTGGCACCCGGAAGATGCCCTCTTTTATCCCCTCTACGACGATGCCGGGGCGCCGATCGGACTGATCAGCCTGGATTCCCCCCGGGACGGCCACCGCCCCGACAAGGCTTCCCTCGAGACGGTCGAGTTCTTCGCCTCCCAGGTGTCCCTGATCATCCAGGGTACACGGCGCCTGGCCGCGTACCGTTCCCAAGTCGAAACCCTGTCAACCAGCCTGGACCGGCAGCAACAACTGTTGTCGATCAGCCAGAGCCACCTCCCGGTCCTGCTGCACAAGGACCTGGAACAGATGATCTCCATCCGCAACCTGGAGCGGCGCGCCCGCCGTATCCGGGCGGGCCTGGAGATCACCGAAACGATCAATCTGCAGGTGGATCGTTCCTCGGCACTCCAGGCGCTCGGCCGTGAGATCCTGACGGACCTGGAAATGAGCGTCTCGATCGTCGCCGAGAACGCGCCGGAAGGTCCGCGCCTCCTCCACGTGCTCGGGAACGTCCCACGCGGCACCAACCCGGAGGCCTTGTTCGGGCAGCGCAATCCCTTGCGGACCAGCCTCCAGACCGGCGAATCGATCCTGGTCATGAACATGGAACAGGATGAAGGCTGGCGTGAGACGCCCTTGCTGACCAGCCTGCACGCCAAAGGTTTCATCTGCCTGCCCATCCTCATCGACGGAAAACCGGTTGCGGGGGTCCTGGCTGTCAGCCCCGAGCCGATGCCTCCGCTCACCGAAGAGGACCGCCAGACTTATTACCAGATCTCCCGCCAGGTCTCCATCATCCTGCAAAACATCAGCCTGCTGACCGAAACCCGCCGTCGCCTGCGCGAAGTCAATTTGTTATTGGACTTCAGCCGCCAGTTGAGCGGGTTGGACCCCGACAGCATTGTGAAGTCTCTTCTCGATAGCGCCCTGCGGGTCGTGACGATTGCCCACGCGGGCGTGGTCCTGCTCTACGATCCAAAGGCGGAGGCCTTGATCGCCCGGGCGGCCCAAGGCTATGCCAACACGGATACCCTCATGGGGATCGTCTACCACTCCGGGGAAGCCCTGCCGGGCCGGGTATTCGTCGAGAAGAAACCCCGCCGGGTGGACGAGGTCAATTTCGTCCGGGATTACAACCTCCCGGCCGAACACCTCTTGAATTACCGCGAAGCCACTGCCGGGCGGTTGCCTGTCTCCAGCCTGCTCGTTCCGATTCAAACCGGCGAGCAGACCCTGGGCGTGCTCCTCCTGGATAATTTCAATACACCGGCTGCTTTTACCGCCGATGACGAAGCCCTGCTTCTCTCGCTGACCCAGCAGGTGGCGCTCTCCCTGGAAAACGTCCGTCTGGTGCAGGCTTCCCAGGAACGCACTGCCCAATTGGAAGCCCTGACGGATGTTTCGGCGGAGATGGCCTCCAGCTTGAAATCCAGCGACCTGATTGCCAGTCTGTTGGACAGCTTGCACGGCGTTCTTGCCTACGATACGGCCATCTTGTGGATTCGCCAGGGCGAGCAGATGTCGGTGGTGGCGGCACGCGGTTTTTCGGACAATGAGCAGCGCGTCGGCCTGACGGTGGCAATCGCCGATTCGGCCTTGCTGGAGGAGATGAACCGCACCTCCCAGGCGATGGCTGTCGGCGACGTTCGCACGGACGCCCGTTTCCCAAGCCTCGTCGAAGCCGAACGCCTTTCCTGGCTGGGCATGCCGCTTGTCTCGAAGGGCGAGGTGATCGGCGTGATCGCTCTGGAGAAGGCGGAAGCCAACTTCTTCAACCGCGAGCTGGTCCAGCTTGGGACGACCTTCTCCAGCCAGGCAGCCGTCGCCCTCGAGAACTCCCGCCTGTACGAAGACAGCCTGCGCCGCGCCGCCGAACTGGACGAACGCTCGAAACGTCTGGCCCTCCTCAACCGTCTCTCGTCCGACCTGAGCGGCTCGCTGAACGACGAGCAGATCCTGCGCCTGACTGCCCAGGAGCTTCAGACCGCATTGGCGGCCAAGAAAGTATCGGTGATCACTGTAGATCGGTTCGGGATCCCTCAACTGCGCCTGACCGTGCCGGCGGCGACTGGCCGGCTGCCGGGTGCATTGACCCCGGCGCCGATCTTCAGTCGTTTGGCCGAATCCTTGGGCATCTTCACGACCGAGAACCTGAGCGCCGAACCGGACCTCGAGCCGCTGTCCGACTTCCTGACCGGGACGCAGGCCCTGCTGGTGGTGCCCATGGTGAGCGGACAAAGTCTGCGCGCCCTTGTCTTTATCCATATGGAAGAGCATCACCACTTTTCCGCCTCCGACATCGACCTGGGCCGCATCATCAGCAACCAGGCTGCCATTGCGCTGGAAAGCGCCCGTCTGTACCAGGCAACTGTCTCCCGCGCCGAACAGCTGACTACCCTCAACCGGGCTTCTTATGAAATCGGCCTCAGCCTAGACCCCGAGCAAATCTACGAAGCCATCCATCGTGCCGCAGCAGAATTGATGCCGGCCGAGTCCTTTGTGATCTCCCTCGTCGACGAGGAAAAGAACGAGATCGAAGGCGTCTACCTGCTCGACCCCAGCGGGCGTGCGCCGAACCAGCGCATCGAGCGGGGGGTCGGCATCAGTGGCCACGTCATCGAAACCGGCCAGCCGGTGCTCATCTCGGATGTCGACCAGGTCCGGGAGTTCGGCGGCCAGACCTACGGCGAAGGCCAGCCGCGTTCCATCGTTGCCGTTCCGATCATGATGGGCGGCAAGGTGACCGGCATGCTTTCCGCCCAGAGCTATGATGCGAACGTCTACACGGAGGACGAGCAGCAGATCCTCAGCACTCTGGCCAACCAGGCGGCCGTTGCCATCCAGAACGGACGGCTTTTCGCCGAAACCCGCCGGCTGGCCGACGAACTCGAGCAGCGCGTCATCGAGCGCACTTCCGAGCTGGCCCGCGAGCAGCGCAACACCGAAACCCTCCTGCGCATCCTCACCGAAGCCTCGTCCACCCTCGACCTCGACCGGGCCCTCAACCGCACCCTGGCGCTGCTCAATGACGCCATCGGCGCCGAGCAGGGCAGCATCCTGATGATCAACCCGGAAGACAATACCATCCATTACCGGGCCGGCTACGGCTACTTGACGCCCGTCATGACCGAAGGCACCCGCCCGACCTCCCTCAAAGTCGGCGAAGGCTTGGCCGGATGGGTCATCAAGCACCGCGAATCGGTCCGCATCGACGATGTCCGCAAGGACCGCCGCTGGGTGAAGGTCCCGTTGAGCTCCTCCAGCCACCGTAGCGTCATTGCCGCGCCTCTCGTCGTCGGCGAGGAAGTCATCGGCGCCATCATGGTCTTCAACCGCCAGGTGGGTTTCTTTACGCCCGAGCACATGAACCTGGTTCAGGCCATCGGCAGCCAGGTGGCGGTGGCGATCAACAACGCCCAGCTGTATCACCTGATCCGCGACCAGGCCGAGCGCCTGGGATCCATGCTGCGCAATCAGCAGGTCGAAGCGAGCCGGCAGCAGGCCATCCTGGAAGCCGTCGCGGATGGCGTGTTGGTCACCGACCCGAGCAACGAGATCGCCTTCCTGAACTCGTCAGCCGAGCGCATCCTGGACCTGAAGGGCGGCGAAATGACCGGGCAGCCGCTGGAGCGCTTCGTCGGACTGTTCGGCAAAGCCGCCCAGAGCTGGATGCAGACGATCCACAACTGGTCGGAGGATCCCTCCAGCCATCAGCCAGGCGATACTTATGCAGAGCAGCTAACCCTCGAAACCGGGCGGGTGGTCCTGGTGCACCTGGCTCCGGTCATCTGGCGCAACGAATTCCTGGGCACGGTTTCCATCTTCCGCGATATCACCCACGAAGTGGAAGTGGACCGCTTGAAATCCGAATTCGTGGCCACGGTCAGTCATGAACTGCGTACGCCGATGACCTCGATCAAAGGTTACGTGGATATCCTGCTAATGGGTGCCGCGGGAGCGTTGAACGAAAACCAGACCCATTTCCTGGATATCGTCCGCTCGAACACCGACCGGTTGAGCGTCCTGGTCAACGACCTGCTCGACATCTCGCGCATCGAGGCGGGACGGGTTTCGTTGTCCTTCCAGGCGATCGACCTGCGGGAGGTCGCCGATGACGTGATCGCCGACATCCTGCGTCGCTCCCAGGAAGAGAACCGTCCGATGGGCTTTACCATTGAAGCGCCGCCGGATTTGCCGCGAGTCAACGGCGACCTCGAGAGGGTACGTCAGATCCTGGCGAACCTGGTCGACAATGCCTATCACTACACCCCTGAAAACGGCCAGGTTTTCGTAAAGATGCAGGCTGCAGATGGCTGTGTCCAGGTGGATGTACAGGATAACGGGATTGGGATCGATCCTGTGGATGCCGATCGCATCTTCGAACGCTTCTTCAGGGGCGAGCACCCGCTCGTCCTGGCCACCCCGGGTACGGGCCTTGGCCTCGCCATCGTCAAACAGCTTGTCACCATGCATAAAGGTCGAATCTGGATGGCGAGCAAAGGGATAGCGGGCGAGGGAAGCGTATTCTCATTTACGTTACCGGTCTATCGGGCTGAGGAGTAGCCAAGTATGGCAAAAATATTAATAGCAGAAGACGAACGCGACATCCGCGACCTGATCACATTTACACTGGGCTTTGCAGGTTATGAGGTCGTTTCGGCTTCCAATGGGGAAGAGGCATTGAATTTGGCCCGGGAGAATGTCCCGGATCTTATCCTGATGGATGTTCGCATGCCGCGCATGACCGGCTACGAAGCCTGCGCGGCAATGAAGAAGGACGACCGGCTGAAGGACATCCCGGTGATTTTTCTTTCCGCCAAGGGTCAGGACGCCGAGATCCAGACGGGTCTGGAGATGGGCGCTACGGAATATCTTCTCAAGCCATTCGCGCCCGACCAGTTGACGGCGCGTATCCAGGCAGTATTGGCAGGGCAAAACAAGTAAACATCTCGTATGAGTGCAATCATCATCGACGAAAGGATTGTGCATTATGAAGTGCTCGGGCGGGGACGCCCGATCATTTTCCTGCATGGCTGGGTCGGATCCTGGCGCTACTGGGTCCCTGCCATGCAGGCTGCGGCCATTTCCTTTCGCGCCTATGCACTCGATTTATGGGGATTCGGGGATACCGCCCACGATTTCGGGGCTTATACGCTCGACCAGCAGTCGATCCTGCTTGACCGGTTCCTTCTGGAAATGGGAATCGGTCGCGTGGCCCTCGTTGGGCATGGCCTGGGAGCGCTGACTGCCATCCTGTTCGCCCGCAAATATCCGGGCGTGGTCGACCGGATGATGGCGGTAAACGTCCCGCTCGAGAGCGCGGCGGTCGCGGCGCGACTGCGCTCCCCGGCTTCGCCGGTGGACCTGGCCGATTGGCTGTTGAGCAAGGACCCGCTCACCGAGCCGGCCCGCACGGATGCCCCCAAAGCTGATCCGCTGGCGATCACCACTTCGTTCGAAGGCCTTACGACGATCAATTTCATGGCGATCATGGATTCCATGACGACGCCCTGCCTGCTTGTCCACGGCCTGAACGACCCGGCGGTTACCACGCCCGATTACGAGCGGGTCATGGCAATGCCCGATCGCGTCCACCAGGTCATCCTGGAAGACTCCGGCCATTTTCCCATGCTCGATGAAAGCTCTAAGTTCAACCGCCTGATGGCTGATTTCCTGGCGCTCTTCTCAGGCGACAGCCCCCGCCAGCTTCAGTTGAAGGATGAATGGAAGCGGCGGGTCCGGTAGGGCTGCATCCATCTTCAATTACCCGGCAATAGCAGGTTTCCACTTGTCACAAGACGAAGTACATAGTAAACTACTGGCTATGCTTATACGCGCCATGATGATGTCCCGCTCTCACACGCAGTTCAGCGCCAGATGAACTGCGGGACGGTTCATGCCGCCTGACGATGCTGCTGGCGAAAGCCGGCAGTTTTGTTTTTGAATCGAGTAGGGGCGGACCGACGTGTCCGACCGAGTTATTTGGTTATGGAGAACCGACTATGCCCGAGAATATCCTGATCGCCATCGCCTGGCCGTATGCCAATTCCGAGATCCACGTCGGCAACATCACCGGTTCGCACCTGCCCGGTGACATCGTCGCCCGCTACCACCGCTTGAAGGGCGACAACGTCCTGATGGTCTCCGGCACGGACTCGCACGGCACGCCGGTCACCATCGCGGCGGACAAGGAAGGGAAATCCGTGGAGGAAGTCTACAAGAAGTATCATAACGGCTTCCTCGACCTCTTCCAGCAGATGGGCATCACCTACGACCTCTTCACGACCACCCACACCGAGAACCATTTCAAGGTCTCCCAATCCATCTTCCTGGCCCTGCAGAAGAATGGCTACCTGTACACCCAGAAGTCGATGCAGTGGTATTCGCCGTCGGCGAAGAAATTCCTGCCCGACCGGTACGTCGAGGGAACCTGCTATATCTGTGGTTTCGAAGGCGCCCGCTCCGACCAGTGTGACAAGTGCGGCAACGTCCTCGAGCCCGAGAAATTGATCAACCCGCGCAGCAAAGTCGACGGTTCCACCCCCGAACTGCGCGAGACCGAGCATTTCTACATGGATCTGTCGAAGCAGGAGCCGGACGTGGTCGAGTTCCTGCGCAAGCGCTCGGGCTACATGCGCGAGACCGTATTGGGCGAATCGCTCCGTAAGATCGAAGCCGAGGGGCTCAAAGCCCGCCCGATTACACGTGACCTGGATTGGGGCATCCCGGTGCCGGTGGAGGGTTGGGACGACAAGCGGCTATACGTCTGGTTCGAAGCCGTCATCGGCTACCTTTCCGCGGCGGTCGAGTGGGCGAAGGTTGCTGGGTCTCCAGCGGCCTGGAAAGACTGGTGGGTGAATCCCAATGCCAAGGCCTTCTACTTTATTGGCAAGGACAACATCTTCTTTCATACCGCCATGTGGCCGGCTGAGCTGATGGGCGCCGGCGAACAGTTCTTGGAGATTTTTTCCGAGGAGATCGGGAAGCTGACTCTGCCTTACGACGTTCCCGCCAACCAGTTCATGAACCTGGAAGGGCAGAAGATCTCCGGCTCGCGCAACTGGGCGGTCTGGGGCCGGGACGCCCTCAGCCGCTACGACCCGGATGCCTTGCGCTACTATCTGACCATCAACATGCCCGAGAACCACGATTCCGATTGGGACTGGGCCGAATTCGTCGCCAAGAACAACGGCGAGCTGGTCGCCACCTGGGGCAACCTGGCCAATCGGGTGCTGGCCTTCTGCTACAAGCACTGGGAAGGACAGGTGCCGGCCATCGACCTCACCGCGCTGCGCCCCGCGGACCTGGAGCTGCTCGCCGCCATCGAGTCCGGGTTCGAAACAGTTGGCGGCCTGCTTGAGGCGGTCAAGCTGCGGGCGGCCTTGCAGGAGGCCTTCCGGCTGGCTACCACCGTCAACCAGTACCTCGACCAAAACGCGCCCTGGCAGGCAGTCAAGACCGATAAGGCCGGCGCGGCGCTGACCATCTACACCGCCCTGAAGGCGATCGACTCGCTCAAGGTCCTTTTTGCGCCCTTCCTGCCGTATACCTGCGAGCGCCTGCACGGCTTCTTTGGCTATGAAGCGCCCTTGTTCGGCGGGCAGTACATGGAGAAGGTGAAGGACTCGCTCGGGGAGCACACGGTTCTTCGTTATCGTGTAGGACAAGATAATACCTTGTCCTACCGATGGAAGCCGAGCGAATTGAAACCGGGGGCGAAACTGAACCAGCCCGGTCCGCTCTTCAAGAAGCTGGAAGAGAGCGTCATCGAAGAAGAGAGAGCAAGATTGGGAAAGTAAAAACAATTTGGGCGACCGGCCGGGTCGCCCAAATATTTATTAATGTCCGCCGGGCGGCATCTGGGCGGCCTGGCGGCCGGACCATTTGCCCGGCCAGCCGGGCAGGAAAAAGGCCAGCAGGAGCGCCCCGATCGAGGCATAGAAGGTCAGGCGATAGGCTGCCTCGAAGCCCTGCATCGATTGGTCACAGGCCAGTTTCATCCCTGCCAGGATGTTCGTCCTGGCGGACAGGGCGGTCGCCGCCGGCAGGCTCGCCAGTGAGGCGGCCGTCCCGGGCGGCAGGTTATCCTGCGCGCTTACGCCCGGCGTTTCGCAGACCCCAAAGGGAGTGGTGATGACCGGCTGGGCTGCCTGCATCTGGTTCATTTCTGTTTTGATAGCCGGCGATAGGAATCCCACCAAGATGGTGGCCAGGCTGGCCACCGCAATGGCCTGGACCACAAAACGGGTGCTGTTCAGCAGCGAGGAGCCGCGCGGCAGCACATCCAGATGGATGCTGCTCAGGGCAGTCACATAGGATGTCTGGAGGGTGAGTCCCACGGCCAGGCCGCGTAGGGCCAGAAGGAAGACGATGAACGAGACTGGCGTGGTGGCCTTGAGCTGGGCAAGCTGCCAGGTGTTGATGCACAGGATGACGAACCCGATCACCATGATGGTCCTTGGACCGATCCGGTCGTATAGCCGGCCAGCCAGAGGGGTGGCAAAGGCCGAAGTGGCCGCCACTCCCAGCAAGATGATGCCTGTCTCCAGGGCGGTCCGGCCGCGGAAGCTCTGCAGGTAGAGAGGCATCAGGAATTCCGCCCCGAACAAGGCCACCGTGGCAACGTACCCGACCAGGCTGGCATTCAGGAAGGTCGGATTGGAGAACAGGCGCAGATTCATCATCGGTTCCCGGGCGCCTTTCAATTCATACAGGGCGTGCACGACCAGGATGACCAGGCCGAGGGCAAGGACGAGGAGCGTCGCCTGGCCGGTCCAGCCGTAGTTCTCGGCAATCGAGGCGGCATAGAGCACCGCGCCGAAGCCGATCACGGCGGTCAGCAGGCCGAGCGGATCGAAGAGCGGACGACGGCCCGTTTTATAGTCCACCAGGAAGCGCGAACCCAGGAATACTCCCACAATGCCGATCGGAACGTTGACGAAGAAGATCGCCCGCCAAAGGTTCACTCCCACAAGCCAGCCGCCCAGGATGGGCCCCAGTGCCGGCGCTACCACCAGGGCAATGCCGAAGATCCCCAGGGCAGTCCCTTGTTCTTTCGGGGGGAACGCCCGGTAAAGCTGGGCCGGACCCAATGGCTGGGCGATCCCGCCGCCGATCCCTTGCAGGGCGCGCGCCGCGATCAACAGGCCAAGGCTTGGGGCGATCCCGCACAGGAGCGAGCCCAGGGTGAAGAGCGCCAGCCCGAAAAGGTAGACCCGTTTGATGTCGAAGCGGTCCCCGAGGAAACCCGAGACGGGCGTGGTGATCCCTAGCGCCAGGACGTAGATGCTGATGACCCACTGGGCGTCCGCCAGGCTGGCGCCGTACGCCAGGCGAAGGGTCGGGAAGGCGATGTTGACGATCGTCGAATCCAGGATGATCATGAAAATGCCGAACATCAGGGAAATGAGGACTTTCCACTTCTGCTCCAGCCCCTGGGGTCTATCGATTGCCACGGTTTCATTACCCATAAATCGAATATCCTTTTGAACGGAATTTCTTCCAATAAATATGGACTCCCCGGCCGGTCCGGGAATAAGGCGCAATGATACAGAGATTGCGGTCCGGGGTCAAGGCATAAATTCTCCCCCGCCGGTCATGGATCGGTGCCGTTGATGGAATCGCGTGCTATACTTTTACTTGTCCGGGAGATTCCATGACATCCAAACAACCTTCTTCACCCGTCCCTCCGCTCAGCCGTCGCGGCTTTCTAAAACTCATTGGCCTCTCGAGCCTGTCGGTTTTGTTGACTCAATGCAAGCTGCTCCCGCCGGACGCCTCGCCTGCCGCCCCTACTTTCCCAGCAACCCCTTCCGCCTTCACAACGCCGAGCCCTGTTCCTACGGCGGCCCCAAGTATCACCCCGACGGCGACGCAGTCCTACCGATCCATGGTGGCGATCGGCCAGGCGGACAGCTACGACCCGGCCCGGCTGCGCGTGGAACTGGAGCACATGTTGGCCGGGATCGGCGGCCTGGCGGACCTGGTCAAACCCGGGGCGCACGTCGGGATCAAGCCCAACCTGACGGGTGGCACCTGGTGGGATGCCGGCTTGCCTGTCCCTGCGACAGAGTTGTTTGCCACCCATCCGGCGCTGATCGGCGTATTGGCCGCGATGCTGTTCGAGGCCGGGGCCGGGAAGGTGACCATCCTGGAAGGCCTTGGCGATGCAAGGATCTTTTCCCAGTGGGGGTATGCTGACATGGCCCGCTCCGCCGGCACCGATCTGATCGACCTGTGCAGCCCGGCTCCTTATTCTGCATTCAAGATTTTCCCGGTCCAGCCCAAGTTCAATATCTACGATTCGTTCTACCTCAATCCGATCCTGGCCGAGTTGGACCTCTTCATCTCTGTTGCGAAGATGAAATGCCATGCCACCACCGGCGTGACGCTTTCGATGAAAAACCTGTTCGGGATCGCCCCCATCGGCTTCTACAGACGCCACCAAGAGGATGACAACCGTTCCTCATTCCATGATACGAACGCCTTCGACCGGCGCGTGCCGAGGGTCATCCTCGACTTGAATGCAGCCCGCCCGATCCATTTGGCGATCATCGACGGGATCCGCACAGGCGAGGCGGGCGCCGGCCCCTGGGACAAGGGCCTCAGCCCGGTCCAACCCGGCCTGCTGGTCGCCAGCCGGGACCCCGTGGCAGCCGATGCCGTGGCAACCGCCATCATGGGGTTCGATCCGGCCGGCGCCCCGGGTACGCGACCCTTCACGGGCGGGGATAATCACATCGCCCTGGCCCGCGAAGCCGGCCTGGGGACCAATCGACTCGCAGAGATCGGGATCTTTGGACCGCCAATCGAGGCTGTCCGGTTCCCGTTCAAAACGGTCGGGTGAATCTCCCCCGAACACTCAACGAAACGGAGCGGTCCGGTTCCCCCAGCCTTACCGCTCCGTGCATTATGGACGGTTATCTCCTCAGCGGTCAGCGCCAATCGTAGCGGGCTGCCTGATGGAGCAAATCCATGAACTCGTAGACGTTCTCGTCCTCGGAGAGCTGTTTGCTGACCCGTTCGGCTTCTTCCTGGACGGTGTCCAGGGAGATCCCCCGGGCCCAGTAGCTGTTGCGCAGGATTTCGGCGTATTCGGCGACGATCACACTCCACTGGAAGTGTGGATCGGTCCTCTGGAAGCTGGAGGCCAGCTGGTTGGTGGAAAAGCTCCGGGAGGTCTCGATGCTGTTGAGCGAATCCGGGTTCTTCCAGCGCAGGTAGACGGTGGCGATTTTCCCGTAGGCTTCCGGGGCCAGCTTGATTTCGTAAAGGGCCGTCACGCTGTGACCAGCGCCGACCTGGCCTGCGTCGAGGTTATCGTCGCGGAACTGCTCATCGGCGACGGCGCGGTTCTCGAAACCGATCAAGCGATAGCGCGAGACCACTTCAGGATTGAATTCGACCTGCACGCGGGCGTCCAGGGCGATGACCTGAAGGGTGCTGGTCAGGTTTTCGACGAAAATACGCCGGGCTTCCTCGAGCGTGTCCACGTAGGTGTAGTAACCGTCGCCTTTATCGGCGAGTTGTTCCATCAGGACATCGTTGTAGTTGTCCATCCCGAAGCCGACGGTCGTCAGGGTGATCTGTTTGCCGGCGTATTCTTCGACTTCGTTCCAGATCGATCCAGCGTCCGTCTCACCAAGGTTGGCCACTCCGTCGGAGCACAGGATGACGCGGTTGATCCCTTCCGGATTGAAGGCTTCATCCGCCATCTGGTATCCCAGGAGCAGCCCGGCCTCGGCATTGGTCACGCCGCCCGGGCGGAGCGAGTCGATTGCATCCATGATCTTTCGGTCGTACCGGCCGGAGGTGGGTTCCAGGACGACTTCCGCGCTGGTGCCGTAGATGACAATGCTGACCTTGTCCGTGGGGCGCAGCTGGTCGACCAGCAGCTTCAGCGAGCGCTTGACCAGCTCAAGGCGGTTGTCCATGCTCATCGAGCCGGAAACGTCGATCACGAAGGTCAGGGCGAGGTCTTTGCGCATATCGACCGGGACGGCGGATCCCTGGATGCCGACGCGCATGATCTGGTAATCCTCGTCCTGCTCGAATGGGGAGGGCGCCCCGTCGATGTTGATCCCGAATGCCTGGCCTTCAGGCGGGTAGGGATAGCCCTGGTTGAAATAATTGACGTACTCTTCCACCCGGACCGAATCCTCCGGCGGCAGGCTGCCGCTGTTGATGTAATTCCGCATGATCGTATAGGAACCGGTATCCACGTCCAGGGCGAACGTGGAGAGCGGATCGTCGGCGGTATCGATGCGCGGATTGACGCCGTAATTCTGGAAGAAGGTGTCGTAGGTTCCCTGGTGGGGGTTGCTAGGCAAAGGGTTGGTCTGGGCGTTGGAAGGCTGATTCGCACCGCCGGCCGCCAGCGGACCCATCGTTGCGGCCGGCTGCAAACCAGTCAGAGGTTGGGATTGGGCCGGGGCGGAGTAGGCCGGGGCCTGGGTCGCGGCCGCTGGGAACCGTTGCTTGGCTGGTGCACTGGTCGCAGGGGCATGGGTGGGGGTGGATGCGGCACTGCAGGCTGTATTGATGATCACGATGAGCGCCAGGATTATTGTAATGAGAGATCGTTTGGTGGACATTCTTCTCCTCCTCGAGAAAAACATCAAAATTTATTCATCGTCGCCAGGGGTTTCGATTTTGCTTTGTGTCGATCCGCCTCCTTTCGAACATGCAACTCGTTTGCTCGGTCGATCCATTGTTAGACGCCTGTCGGAAAAGGAATGTTCCCTGACGACTAGACAGGCTGCCTGGTGACAGACTGGTGTGGATGGCTGGCGTGCTTGATATGCAAAAAAGGACGGCCGTTTCCCATGCGGGAATGACCGTCCTTGAAGTTTCAGCGAACCTGCGACTCGAAAAAAGGCGTCGATGGGAATTATGAACGCCGGGCACACTCCAGCCACCCGGGCAGATTGTCGACCAGGCTCTTCATCACTTTTTTCGTGTTCTCGTGGAATAAGGCAATATTTCCATACGCTTCCCCCCCTGCCGGGCTGACCAGGTCGGTGACTCCTCGCAAGATCAGGCAGCGAACCCCGTTCCGTTGTGAAGTCCAGGCGATTGCCCCGGACTCCCAATCGGCCGCGACCGCCGCGTACTTCTCGATCAGCCTGGGGATATCCTCCACCACAATATCCCGGTCAGCGGAGATCAGCAAGCCCGGCTGGACTGGCAGAGGGTAGGGCGGCTTCAGCCAGGTCAGATCCAGCCCGGTTGAGTAATAGGCAATAGCCTCGTCTGCATCTGACATCTGTTCGACGATGTCATAGACGATGGTTCTCTCGACCAGGAGGATGGTCCCGCGTGGGATTCGCCCGGCGAATCCGCCGCAGGTGCCCAGGTTGACGAGCAGGTCGGGTTTCCAGTGATCGATGACATACTGGGCGGTTGCCGCGGCGGAGATTTTTCCCCAGCCGCCGTGAAAAAAAGTGGCGGTCTCCAGGTCGAAATATTCTCCGTAGGGAGATTCGAACACCTGCGCGGGGGAAACGATCTCCTTGACTGCGCGCCATTCCGCATTGGCTGAAATGAGGACGACGGCTTTCACTGCTGGCCATCCTCAAGCTGGCGGTTTCCGGTCAGATATTCCAGGAGTATTTGCAGGGCTGCCTCGGCTGCCGAGGCTTTATTCTGCTCGCGATCGCCAGGGAAGTGGAAGCAGCGTGCCCAGGACCCATCGGGGGCGGCCAGCCCCACCCAAACGGTCCCGATTGGTTTGTTCGGGAGCCCGCCTCCGGGTCCGGCAATGCCGCTGACGCTGATCGCCAAGTCGGCGTTGAGGGCCTTCCGGGCGCCGGCAGCCATTTCCAGCACCGTCTGGCGGCTGACCGCTCCGAATTGGGCAAGCAGGCTGGCAGGAACGCCCAGTAGGGCGGTTTTGGCTTCGTAGGCGTAGGCGACTACTCCGCCCAGGTAATAGTCCGAGGAGCCGGGGATATTCGTGATCCGATGGCCGATCAACCCGCCAGTGCAGGATTCGGCGGTGGCCAGCTTCAGCCGCTGCTCGCGGAGTCGGTTTCCGATGATCGTCTCGGGAAGTTCGGTCGTTTTCGTTCCCATGACGCCGGATTATAGCATGTGAGCTGGGCGGAAGGGCGAAACAGCCCAACTTGTGAACCCTTCCTTCAAATATTCCGGAAACCTGTTTACCGATTTGTAAGCCTACAAGACTGATGGGTGACTTGTGCTAACATTTAGTTTCCCCTATAATTTATAGGATTGCTTCTTTTGCCGGTATGTATTGCTATTAAATTGGCCGGGGACGGGCTTTTACAGGTAAGGGTTGGGAAGAGATTTTCCAGGTTCATTGAATGCCGACAACCGAACATCAGGAGAGGATGCCATGACCAAGACTCGTTATGCGTTGATGTCACTCGCCGTCGTCCTGACGGTCCTGTTCCAACTGGCCATGCCGGTGATCGTCCGGGCGGACGATACGACCCCACCGACGGACCAGCCTACCGAGGTCGCCACCGACCCCGGGACCGGCACACCGGACGGGAGCACTCCGACCGAGGTCGCCACCCCGGTTCCGACGACGGATGCAACCGCGACAGATGCGGTCGCGACGGCTGTACCCGCTTCGGCGGATGACCCTGCTCCTGCGACGGAGGTAGCGCCCCTCATGAGCCAGGTTCCGGACGGGACGGATGTGGTCGTGCTCAATCCGGATGGTTCGGCTGCTTCCCTTGCCACCCAGGCCGCGGCGGATGCGATCGCCACCAGCGACCCGATCTGGTGCCCGGCTGGGCAATCGCCCACGACGGATACGGATGCGGTCACTGCCGGGATCCAGAATGGGTGTACCGCTCCCTATTCGAATTTCACCTCGTTGTTGGGCGACACCTCGATCAGCGGCGATGGCACGATCTATGTCGAAGCCGGCATTTATGCCGGTAGCGAGACCAGCGTTCAATTCGACGGGAGCGTGTTGACCGGTTGGGGCGCCCTGACCCTGCAAGGCGGCTGGGATCTCGACAGTTCGAGCGGCACGTATGACAGCCTGGTTGGCACGAGCGATTTCAGTATCCCGATCACGGTGACCAACTGGGGCAGCGCCGTCAGCCTCTACGACCTCACGGTCAGCGGCGCCGGTATTCAAGTGGATAACTCGGCTTCCACGTCTGCAGCCCCGGTGGTTTTGTCCGCTGTCGATCAGAGCGGCAACACCTCCGGCGATGGCGTGGCGGTGATTTCCAATGGAAATGTCAGCCTGACAAACGTCACGGCCACCGATAACTCCGGCAATGGGGCGGCCGTGGATACCACTTCCGGGACGGGGAATGTGGCCGTGACCGGCGGTGCCTACTCGAATAACGGCGCTGCTGGCCTGAAGGTCAATTCCGGCGGCAGCGTGAGCCTGAACAACGTTCCCGAAGTCCAGACGGTCACCGTTCCACCGGCCTGCGGCGAGACATACACCGACCTCGGTTTCCAACTGGTTTTCCAAGACGCCACCGCCTCGACCCTCCTGGCAGACACCTCCACGGCGTCTGATATCCAGACCGCCCTGAATACATTGACCACTGTCACGGTCAGCGGTCCGGATGGCGGACCTTGGCAGGTGATTTTTGGGACGACCGGCATCATGGAGCCGGTCCAGGCCGTACGAGAGTGCGTGGATAGTTCCTCGGTCAGCCAGGATCCGGCCCCGTCTTCGCTGGCTACGGTCGACACCTGGGGGACCGTGGTCGCCCAGGGCAACACCGGGGACGGTCTCAACATCAATGGGAACGGCGATGTCACGGTCGAAGGCGCTTACCTGAACGATAATAGCGGTTGGGGCATGAAAGTCACCTCCACCGGATCGATCTTCGTGGGCGGCGGGGGTTACTCGGGGGTCGTTGCCGGATTGGATTACTCGCAATTCGTTGAATTGGACCCCATCCCGCTGGTGCCCATGGGAAATACCCTGGGCGGCGCCTCTCTCAACGCGGGCGGCGACATTTGGGTCGGCCAAAGCCTCTTTGCCTACAGCGGCGACTGCCCAGGAATTGAGGCGTATGCAAACGGGGATATCACCCTGATCGATGTGATCGGCGCAGGCAATATCGGAGAGGGCGCCATCCTGAATAACGCCGCCGGGAGCGGAGACGTCGAAGTCGATGGAAGCTATTTCTTCGATAACGGCTCGACCGGCCTGGACGTCTATTCGAGCGGCGATATCACTCTCAATACAGTGTTTGCTACCGGGCTCAACTTCGAATTTCTCCCGATCGGCTTGTCGCTCACAGATGGTTTTTCGCAGCAGGATGGCATCTACATCGATAACTCGTATGGAATGGGCGACATTAATGTGACTACCGCCATACTGGCAGGAAATACCTGGACTGGCCTGACTGCATATTCGAACGGCGATATCGAATTGGACGGCGTCCTCGCAATGGGAAATGGTACCGGCGCCATTTTGGATAATACGACCGGCGATGGCAGTATCGTTGTGAACGACTCCGGTTTTCTGGGGAATGCCTGGACAGGGCTCGACGCTTATTCGAACGGCGACATCAACCTGACGGATGTCGCTGCCTTGGGAATGGGAATCCTGGCCTCCTCTGCAGTTTCCACCCCTTCTACTCCCCCTGCCCCCCTCATTACCCAGGAATATGGTGCCTACCTGGATACCAGCTCAGGGACCGGCAGCATTTACATTTCCGCCAGCGATTTCAGCGAAAATGCTTACGGCGGGCTGACGGCCCAGACGTCCACGGGGGATATCAGCCTCGTCGACGTGACGGCAACCATGAACGGCTATCAGGAGACCCCGGTATTGGATGAGGAAGGGAATCCTGTCTTGGATGAATTCGGTAACCCGGAGTTCCAGGTCGTTGCGGATGATGGCAGCTACGGCGTCGGCCTGGCCTCCAGCGGCGGCGGTACGATCAGTGTGGCCGGAACGATGACCTTGAGCGGATCGGTCCCGGACGGAAGCAGTTCGTACTTTAGCGA
>DATJPX010000144.1:0-30297 GCA_035506155.1 Anaerolineales bacterium | reverse complement strand
TGCAACCCCACCTGTTCTTGGTTATCCTTATACATGTAGACCTCCTTTTGTATCTTTGGCTTCGACACCTAAAGAATACATCAGAAGGTCTATATTTACAAAAAACATGACCCATCCTTAAATTCGGGATGAGTCATGTTTATATCTGGTTCGGCCTACTCTTTCAACTGGCCCAGGATGGCTTCCGTATCCAGGACCTGCCCGTAGGATTTGAGCGCCGCCAGGAAGGCCCCGTGGACGTGTTCGGCTGGTATCTTCGTCTCGCCGTAGGCCAGGGCCTGTGTGGCGCAGGCGTCCGCCGCCAGGAGGACCGGGTAGCCCAGGTCGGCGGCGGCGCGGGTCGTTGCGTCCACGCACATGTGGGTCATCATGCCGCACAACACCAGCCGCTCGGCGCCCAGGCCTTTCAGGTGGGCGAGCAGGTCCGTTTCCCGGAAGGAATTCGGGAAGTGCTTGAGGATGACTGTCTCGCCCGGGCGTGGGGCGATCGAGGTGTGGATCTGCATTCCCTCGGTGTCGGGCAGGAAAAAGGTCGCCCCGGGGCGGTTGGAAACGTGCTGGATGTGGACGGTCGGCCAGCCCTGCCGGCGGAAGAGATCCAGCAGCTTGCCGGCCCGGCCAGCGGCTTCGAGCGGTCCTTCCAGCTCCATCCGGCCGCCGGGAAAATAGTCGTTCTGGATGTCGATCAGGATCAGGACGGTTTGCATGGGCTTATTTTACACCCGGCCTGCGAAACTGCTTTGCCAGGATGGAGGTTCGGAGATCGCCTAGGGGATCAGGCTCGGTGAAAGCTCCGTCCAGGTTTGGCCGCCGTCCGTGGTCTTCCACAGGTTGTAGTTGGTCCCGTCAGTGGTGATCGCCCAACCCTGGCTGGAGTCGATGAACTGGAAATGCGAGACGTAAACGGTCCCATCCGCGTAGGCGAAGTTCAGGTTGGATGTCAGGGCCTGCCAGGTCACGGTCCCGTCGTGGCTGGCGCACAGGGCGTTCCCGCAGGCGACGAACGCATCCCGGGAGGTGGCAAAGTCCACCCGGCTCATCCAGTCGACGTTGGCGACGGCCGTGGAATTGGACTTCCAGGTCAGGCCGCCGTCCTGGGTGGAATAGACGAACTGGTCGCTGTAGGCCTTGGTCCCATCCTGGTTGAATTTGACGATCACGAAGGGCAGGAGCCCGTTCCGGTCGTCGAAGAAGACCGGGTCCCCGGGACCGATCAGCCCGTCGGCGTATTTCGCCGCGGGCAGCGGCAGGACGAGCTTCTTCCAGGTCTTCCCAAGGTCTGCAGAAACCTGCAGACGGACCGAGCCGGCCGGATCGTTGGCCATGTCGCCGAAGACGACGATCAACCGGGTCGGGTCGTAATAGACGTCATCGCCGCAGATGTTGCAGGTGTGCAGGAAGCCCGGAACGACGTCCTCCGGCGGGCTGGCCAGCATGATTTGATCCCAGTTGGCCCCGCTGTCGTGGGTCTCGTAGAAGCCGACGGTGGCCTGACCGGCGCCGACGTCGTAGATTTCCGCATAGCCGTCCGTCTTATTGTAAAAATGGAAGAATGAGCTGACGAACGGGAGCGACTGGTTGACCGCCGTCCAGGTCCGGCCGCCGTCCGTGGTCATGCCCAGGCCGCTGGCATTGGTGGCGCTGTCGAAGGTTTGCACCCAGGCGGTCTGGGCGTCCAGGAAGAAGCCAGCCGAGGGGCCCGGCAGGTTTTGCGGGGTGACATCCGCCCAGGTGGAGCCGCCGTCCGCCGTGCGCAGCAGCATGGATGTGCCGTCAGGCTTGCCGGCCCAGGCCCAGCCGTTCGCCTGGTCGATCATCTGGATCTGGTTCAGTCCCTGGACGGGGACCGGCGGGGGCGTAGCGGTTGGCGGGATGCTCGCCTCGGTCGGCGGGACGGCCGTGACTGTCATGACCGGCTCGACTGGCACAACGCACGCCAGCATGAGGGCGAGCAGGCTGCCCGCAAGGAGGAGGATGGGTATTCTTTTCGTCATCTTTTCACCTCTAAACCAATGTGAAATAAAGCGGGGCGTACAGAGGTACGCCCCGCGCGACTAGTGCGCTTTCAGGATCACCGAGCCGAGTGAGACGATCGAACCGTCCGCGGCGCTGGTATCGATGAACTGGATGATGACCCAGTCGGAGATGCCGGCCGAGCTCAGGTCGAAGTTCCGGGTGAAGCTGCCGGAGGTGCCCGAGCCGGGGGTGACCATCAGCGAACCCTCGTTGACCTTTGTCCCGTCGGTCGTGTAGATCTTGTAGGCCAGGGTGTTTTCGAAGGGCAGGACGGTGACCGTGCCGGTGACCGTGAATGGATTGGTTACCGTGGTCCAGATGCCCGGGGAGTCGACGTCGATGATGTGTTCCACCCCGCCGGTCGTGGTATTGACCCGCATCAGCCAGAGACCGTTCCCGATCAGCCAGTAGTTCTGTTTCTCGGCCAGGGAAGGACAGCACATCGGGTCGCTAGGACCCTGGACGAGCATGTCGAGATGGATGACGGCCGAGGAGATGTCGACGCTGTTGACCTGCACCCGGTCGCCGAGTTGGGCCGCCCCGATTTGGTGCGGCGCCCCGGCCTGGTTGACCACGGCGATCAGGGAGACGAACACTCCGCTGCCGCCGCCGTTCTCGGTCAGCAGGACGGCTGCATCGGCCTTGCCGTCGCCATTCAGGTCACCGAAGGCGTAGACGGCTTCCATCTGGACCGTGAAGGAACTCGCCCCGGTCCCTTCGGTATACATCCCGTTTACCAGGGTGACCGTGCGGTTATAGAAGGGCGTGTGATAGGTGGCGTTCTTGAGCATGTCGAGGGTCAGCCCGCCGGGCGCGGCGGTCGGCGGGACCGGCGTATCGCTGGCGGCCGGCCCGACGGTTGCGGTGGGCGGTACGGGCGTATCCGTGATCGCCGGTGCGGTCGGAACGATCGGGGTGGGCGTGGCGGTCTGGACGTTGCATGCCAGCACCGCGAGCATGAGGACGATGATGGGACTGATAAGTTTACGTGACATGACACTCTCCTTGATCGGTTCTGTTTGGGCTTATGGAACCACCGGGGTCCAGGTGGCTCCGTTGTCATTCGTAGTATAGAGCTGCGAATGGCCATTCTCGTCCAGGCTGCTGAGCGCCCAGCCGATGAAACTGCCCGGTCCGTTTGGGACGAATTCCAGCCGGGCGAGCTTTTCGCTCAGGTCCGGGCTGGTTGGGGCAGCGGACCAGGTCAGGGCGCCGTCGGCGGTGGAGTAGATTTGCGGGCCTCCGTCCCAGGACCAGGCGTGGAGCGGGTCCGCCGCCGCTACGATGCCGGACGGGATGGACCGGTTCGGAGCGGCCGGATCACCGCTCCAGGTGGCGCCCCCGTCCTGGCTGACGAAGACCGTCTCGGCGCTGCCTCCGCCCGGCGTGTAGTACCGCAGCGGCAGGAAACCCTGCGAGCCGAAGAAAACCGGCGGCTGGGTGACGAACTGGTCGGTGGCGGTCTGGGCGGGGAGCGGGAGCGCCTGGGCGGCCCAGCTGGAGCCGCCGTCCTGCGTCCGGTACAGATAAACATTTCCCGGTATGGGCTGGCTGCCTGTTACCCAGCCGGTGTTCGCATCGAAGAAGACCATGCCGCTCTTGATCCCGCCGAACGGCAGGGCGTCGGACGAGCCCGACTGGATGGGATTGTCATGGAAGACGCTCGTCCAGGTGACCCCGCCGTCGGCGGTCTGGAACAGCTCGACCGCCTGGGACCCGGCGGCTGCGCCCCGGTCCGCCAGGGCACGGCCGTTCGAAGCATCCACGAACTGCAGCCAGGCGCCCCCGAAGGGGACCGGGTTCGAGGCCCAGGTGGCGCCGCCGTCCAGGCTGTGGTAGAGCACGGCGCTGAAGAAATCCGTCCCGGGCGCCAGGAGCCAGACCGTGTTGACGTTCAGGACGAAGAGGGAGGTGGAAAACCCGACCGCGCTGAGCCCGGTCGGGGTGGCGTTCAGCCAGGTCCGCCCGCCGTCGACCGTGCGTAGCACATAGCCACTGTCGTTGGCGGCGATGCCCCAGCCGTCCTTGGTGTCCTGAAAATCGATCTGGATCAGCGCAGGATTTGCGACGGTCAGAAGTGCCGGGGGGACCGGGGTGACGGTCGCGGTCGAAGCCGGCGCGCCTGGCGTCGGTGATGAAAGCGGGGCGGTTGTGTCAGTCGCCAGGGGCGGAGTGGGACCGGCTGTGGCCGGCGCGGCGCGGCAGGCAACCAGGAAGAGGATCAAAAAAGGCCGGATGAGCCTTCGAAGCATTCCACTCTCCTCGGTCGAGACGGTCCCGGCGGGATGTTCATTCCCGCCGGGACCAAAATCACTATGGGACCAGCACGTTCCAGGTGGCGCCGCCGTCGGTGGTCTCGTAGAGCATGCGATGGCTGCTGGCGTCGTCGGTGAGCGCCCAGCCGGTGGTGGCGTTGACGAACTGGAAGGAGACCATGTTGTCCTTGATACTGATGTTCGGCGTGACCGCCGACCAGCTGGATCCGCCGTCATGGCTGACGTTCAGGGGGGCGTTGCCGTCCCAGACGAAGAAGTCGGAGGCCGAGGCTACGGCCATGAAGCCGCCCTGGGCGACCGGGGTGGTGGCAGTCCAGGTCTGGCCGCCGTCGTGGCTGACGTAGAACTCGGCTCCGTTGGTGTCGGCGATCAGAAGCACCGGCAGGACGGCGTCGCTTGCGCCGAAGAAAACCGGCAGGTCGGCGCTCGTCATGGCTCCGGAGTAGGCGGCCGGGATGCTGACGTTCTGCTGCGCCCAGGTGGTCCCGCCATCTTTGGATGTGTAGACATAGACAAAGTCGGTGGAGGGCTGCGCGCCGGTGACCCAGCCGTTGTTGGCATCCAGGGCGGTGATGCCGTTCTTGTCGCCGACCAGGGGCAGGGTGTCGCTGGAGCCGGCCACGGTCGGGTCGTCGACGAACACCTGTGACCAGGTGGCCCCGCCGTCGCTGCTGCGGAAGATGGCGACGGCTTCGTGGCTCATCCCGGCGTTCAGGCCGACCAGTTCCCAGCCGTGCGTTGCATCCACGAAGTGGATGGAGCCGCCGCCGAAGGGCACCGCGACCGAGGTCCAGGTCACGCCTCCGTCGGCCGTGTGATATAGCGTGCCGGTGGTCGGGTCCGCTCCCGCCACACCGACCCAGGCAGTGGCTGCGTCGAGGAAGGAGGATTCGACCGGGGCGCCGCTCAGGCCCGACGGGGTGGCGTTGTACCAGGTGGTCCCGCCGTCGGTGGTGCGCAGGACGGCGCTGTCGCTCATCGCCCAGCCGTTATTGACATCCAGCATGTCCAGGGAGCTGATGGATGGGGAGGAGACGACCGGCAGGGCGGGAACCGTCGCGGTCGGGGGAACCGGGGTATCGGTGGCGGGCGGGAGGGTCGCTGCCGGGACGGTCGGGGTAACCGTCGTGGTCGTGCCGCAGGCCAGCAGGGTCAGCAGGCAGGCCAGCCCGGCAAGGAAGATCTTTAATCTGAGAGAACGCATGAGGAGCTCCTTTAAATGGTAAGGATAAATGAACTTACAATATTGTAAGCCCGCCTCCCGAACTCAGACAGGGGGAAGGATGGGGCATGCAGTCGTAGACGAAAAAAGCGCCGGGATGTTCCCGGCGCTGGCGATCTATTTCCACAAGTTATTGAGGAATTTGACCTTCTCGACCGTCTGGAAGCTCCCGCCGCCTTCGTGCTGGTTGTACGGGTAGAGACGGATCTCTTTCGGCCCCCCGTAATAGTTGTAGGCTGCGAAGACGGTCGAGGGCGGGCAGATTGGGTCCATCAGGCCGGCCGAGAAGAGCGCCTTGCCGCGCGCCCGGGCCGACAGGTTGACCCCGTCGAAGTACGACAGGGTGCGAAAGACCGTCTCGATATGGTCCCGGTGGGTGTGACAGTACTGGACGATCTCCTGGTAGGGATAGGAGTCGGTGATCTCGCTGGCCCGGCGGTAGTGGCACAGGAAGGGCACGTCCGGCAGCACCGCCTCGACGGTCGGGTCCAGGCCGGCCGCGGCGAGGGTGATCCCGCCGCCCTGGCTGCCGCCCGTTACGGCGATGTGGGCGCCGTCCACCTCGGGATGGCTGCGGGCGGCTTCGACCGCCCGGGCTGCGTCGGTGAAGACGCGCCGGTAGTAGTGTTTGGCCGGGTCGAGGATGCCCATGGTCAGGAAGCCGGGCGCGTGCGGACCGATCTCCTCGATGTTCGGATCAGGCGTGTCGCCGTGGCTCCAGGTGGAGCCCTGGCCGCGGGTGTCCATCACGAAGTGGGCGTAGCCGGCGCTGGCCCAGAGCAGCCAGTCGGTGGGGAAGCTGCGCCCGCCATTGTAGCCGATGAACTCGACCACGCAGGGCAGCTTCCCGGAGCGCTGGCGTGGCAGGATCAGCCAGCCCTTGATGGGCTGCCCGCCGTAGCCGGGAAAGGTCACGTCGAAGAAATCCTGGGCGGTCAGGCCGGCCTCGATGGGGGTGAAGTTGGGTTTCATCGGGGTCTTGCGCGCCTCGGCCAGGGTCTTGGCCCAGAAAGCGTCGAAGTCCGGGGCTTCCTCCCGCGGCGGCAGGTAGGTTTTCAGCTGTTCGAGCGGAAGATCATAATAAGCCATGAGTTCTCTCCATTATCCAAGATATTCGATCACGGTCGCTTCGCCCTGGCCGACGCCCACACACAGCGTTGCCAAGCCGTAGAAGGGGCGTCCTTCCTGCGGGGCGCGCCGTTTCATTTCGTACAATAAGGTCGTCAGGATGCGGGCGCCGGAGCAGCCCAGCGGGTGCCCGAGGGCGACCGCCCCGCCGTTGACGTTGACGAGTTCGGGGTCGAGGCCCAGGTCCTCGATCACGGCCAGGGACTGGACCGCGAAGGCCTCGTTCAGCTCGACCAGGCGGATCTGGTCCAGCTTCAGGTTCGCCCGCTGGAGGGCTTTCTTGACTGCCGGGACGGGACCCAGGCCCATCACCCGGGGCGGGACGCCCGCCGCGCCTGACGAAAGGACCCGGGCCAAGGGCTTCAGCCCGAGCTCCTTGGCCCTGGCCTCGCTCATCAGGAGCAGGGCGGCGGCTCCATCGTTCAGCCCGGACGAGTTCCCGGCGGTGACCGTCCCGCCTTCCTTGCGGAAAGCCGGCTTTAATTTGGCCAGGGTTTCCATGGACGTATCCCGGCGCGGGCGCTCGTCGATGGCGACGATCCTCGGATCGCCTTTTTTCTGGGGAATGTTTACTGGCAGGATCTCCTCGGCGAACCTGCCCGAGTCGATCGCCGCAATGGCGCGCTGGTGCGAGCGCAGGGCGAAAGCGTCCTGCTTCTCACGGGTCAGGTGGGGTTTCAGGGCGGCGATGTTCTCGGCTGTCTCGCCCATCTGCTCGGTGCCGTACATTTCCTGCATCTTCGGGTTGACGTAGCGCCAGCCCAGGGAGGTGTCGTAGGCGGTCAGGTTGCCGAAGGGATAACCGGCCTCGGCCTTCGGCAGGGAGTAGGGGGCCCGGCTCATGGATTCGACCCCGCCGGCGATGAAAACGTCCCCTTCGCCGGCCTTGATGGCGCGGGCCGCCATGTTGACCGCGTTCAGCCCGGAGGCGCACAACCGGTTGACGGTCACCCCGGCCACTTCGACCGGGAATCCCGCCAGCAGGAGGGCCATGCGGGCCACGTTGCGGTTGTCCTCGCCGGACTGGTTGGCGCAGCCCAGGTAGACTTCCTCCACGAGCGCCGGGTCCAGGTGGTTGCGTTCGAGCAGGGCCTTGAGGACCAGCGCGGCCAGGTCGTCTGGCCGGACAGCGGCCAGCGCCCCGCCCAGCGCCCCGATGGGGGTGCGAATGGCATCGATAATGACGGCTTCGGGCATGCTTCCTCCAGGAAGAGATCGGATTTGCCCCCCGATTCTACCACCGGGGAAGAAGGGAACCTGGTCCCGGGAGGCTGCCGGGACCGGTCCGGAATGTTATCTTTATCTCTAAAAACCCCAACGAATGTAACATGCGCTTTGTAACACACATCCAACCTGCCCCCCTCGGGTTTAACAGGCTGGACAGGATGTTCGTAGTCACTAATTATGACGCTTGGCACTACCCGTCCTTGTCAGACAAAGCCATAATCTACTCAGAAGCCCCCTTCCGGGGCGAAAATTGTCCCATTTTCAACCCAAGGAGACCCAATCGATGCCTGCAAAAGGATGGATTGAAGTCAACGATCTTTACTGTAAAGGCTGTGAGTTGTGCATCACAGCCTGTCCCCCCAAGGTAATGGCGCTCGACACCGGGCGCTTGACCCCCAAAGGCTACCACCCGGCGCATGTCTTCAAGGAAGGCTGCACCGGGTGTGCCATCTGTGCACTGGTCTGCCCGGACGCGGCCATCACGGTCTACCGGGAAGTCACCAAGGCGGCGGCTGCCGCGACCGCATAATCAAGCCACAGAGCGCACAGAGAACACTGAGAAAAAACATTGTCATCTCCGTGAACTCTGTGATCTCAGTGGCGATTTTTCTTGGAGATAGCTATGCCACGTGAATTATGGGAAGGCAATCAGGCGATCGCCGAAGCCGCCATCCGGGTTGGACTGGAAGCGTATTTCGGATACCCGATCACCCCTCAGAACGAGATCCTCGAGTGGATGTCGCGCCGCATGCCGGAGCTCGGACGGGCATTCGTCCAGGCCGAGGCCGAGCTGGGCGCGATCAACATGGTCTACGGCGCGGCCTGCACCGGGGCGCGCGTGATGAGCTCCTCCTCCAGCCCCGGCATCAGCCTGATGCAGGAAGGCCTCTCGTATATCGCCGGGACCGAGATCCCGATGGTCCTGGTCAACGTGATGCGCGGCGGACCCGGGCTCGGCAACATCGCCCCCTCGCAAGGCGACTACAACCAGATCTGCAAGGGCGGCGGGCACGGCGATTACCATCCCATCGTGCTGGCGCCCGCCTCGGTCCAGGAAGCCGTCGACCTGCTCCCGCTGGCCTTCGACCTGGCCGAAAAATACCTCACCATCGGCTGCCTGTTGCTGGATGGCTCGATCGGCCAGATGATGGAACCGGTGGCGCTGCCGCCGATGCGCGAGGTCAAGCGCAAGGACTTCCCCTGGTCCACCTCGGGCGCCCTCGACCGACCTCGCCGCATCCTGACGTCCATTTACCTGGAGCCGCTGGACGAGGAAAAGACCAACATCCGCCTGCTCAAGCGTTGGGAAGAGATCCAGGCCAAGGAGATCCGCTACAAGGAATATTACCTGGACGATGCCGAGTTCGTCGTCGTCGGTTTCGGCACGGCCGGACGGGTGGCGCTTTCCGCCGTCCGGGCAGCGCGCGCCCAGGGCATCAAGGTCGGTCTGTTCCGCCCGGTGACCGTCTCCCCCTTCCCCTACGGGCGCGTCGCCGAGCTGGCTTCCAAATCCAAGGCCCTGCTGGTGGTCGAGATGAATTCCGGCCAGATGCTCGAGGACGTCCGCCTGGCCGTCAACGGCAAGACGCCGATCGAGTTCTACGGACGCCTGGGCGGCGTGGTGCCGTTCCCGGACGAGATCCTGGCTGAGATCCAGCGGGTCGCCAAAACCACCCCCAAGATCGTCGATGATCCGGCCAAGGTCTGGCTGAAGCGCATGGACGAAGTGGTCAAATAGAGGTAACCAATGGCTACGATGATTGCTCCTGAAAACCTGGTCTACGAACGCCCGGCGGCCTTCACGGACGCCCCGACCCACTACTGCCCGGGCTGCACCCACGGCGTGGCCCATCGCCTGATCGCCGAAGTGCTCGAAGAGATGCAGATCACGAACCGGACCATCGGTGTGGCGCCCGTCGGATGCGCGGTGTTTGCCTACAATTACTTTGCCACCGATTTTGTCGAGGCGCCGCACGGGCGCGCTCCGGCCATGGCCACCGGCATCAAGCGCGTCCTGCCAGACCGGATCGTCTTCACCTACCAAGGCGACGGCGACCTGGCCTCCATCGGCACCGCCGAGATCGTCCACGCGGCCGCCCGCGGCGAGAACATCACGGTCGTCTTCATCAACAACGCCAACTTCGGCATGACCGGCGGCCAGATGGCCCCGACCACCCTGCCCGGACAGAAGACCACCTCCTCGCCCAACGGCCGGGATGTCGAGATGCAGGGCTACCCGATCCGCATGGCCGAAATGCTGGCCACCCTGGACGGCGCCGGTTACGTCGTCCGGCGCAGCCTGCACGACCCGAAGAACATCCGCCTGGCCAAGAAGGCCATCCGCAAGGCCTTCGAGGTGCAGGTGCACGGCCTGGGCTTTTCGATGGTCGAGCTGCTCTCCACCTGCCCGTCTAACTGGGACCTGACCCCGGTTGAGTCGCTCACCTGGCTGGAAGAGCACATGATCCCGTATTATCCGCTGGGCGATTACAAAGTCGCCCCGGCGATCGAAGCGCTCAAGGTCTAGGAGGCGACATGCAGACTGAACTTATCCTGGCTGGTTTCGGCGGACAGGGCATCATGTTCGCCGGCCAAATCCTTTCCTACTCGGCGATGGACGCCGGCAAGGAAGTTACCTGGATCCCATCCTACGGCCCGGAGATGCGCGGGGGCACGGCCAACTGCACGGTCGTCATCGCCGACGAAGAGATCGGCTCCCCGGTGGTGAAGAATCCCGACGTGGCCCTGGCGATGAACCTGCCCTCCCTGGACAAGTACGAGTCGACGGTCAAACCCGGCGGCGTGCTGGTCATCAACGAATCGATGGTCGACCGGCCGGCAAAGCGCACCGACATCACGGTCGTCTCCATCCCCTGCAACAAGATTGCCGAGGAGATCGGCAGCCCGCGCTTGGCCAACATGGTCGCGGTGGGGGCGTTGATCGCCGCCCGCCCGGTCCTTTCCCTGGCGGACCTGGAAACCGCTCTCAACAATCACATGCCCGGCCGTCACAAGCACCTGCTGCCCAAGAATGTCGAAGCGCTCAGCAAAGGCGCCGAGTACGCCAAAAAATCACTGAAGAAGTAATCACAAAAGCCCGCCTCGACAAGAGACGGGCTTTTAGGTAATATGGAAGGGATTTCCAAACGGGAGAGGAAAAATGAAAGTTCGATTTTCGCAGGTGGGGTTCATCCTGGCAGCTTTGATCCTCCTGGGAGGGATGGGGTGCAGCGGTCCGAAGGCCGGGCCGGCGGCCGGAAACACATCCTCCCGGGTGACCCTCGCATTGGTGAATGGCCTCCTGATCGACGGCACCGGCGCGGACCCGGTCCCCGAGGCGGTCATCCTGCTCGCCGGCGACAAGATCGCTGCGGTCGGCACCCGGGCCTCGCTCGAGGTCCCGGCCGGGGTGCAGACGATCGACTTGGGTGGGGCGACGATCCTGCCGGGTTTGATTAATGCGCATATCCATTATGGTTTCGACAAGTCCAACCTGAAGGCGTGGGCCGAAGGCGGGGTGACGACGGTCCGGGACGAGAGCGCCATGCCGGCGTCAATCGCCGGGCTGACGTCCTTCCGGGCGGGAATCGCCGCCGACCCGCACTACGCCCGCCTGGTCTCCTCCGGGACCATGCTGGCGGTCCCGGGCGGGTATGGACAGCTGTACGTCTCCTCGCCCGAGGAAGCCCAGAAAGCGGTCGAGACCGAGATCGCCCAGGGCGTGGACGCCATCAAAGTGGCCCTCGAGGATGGTTACGCCGGGCAGCACGGCCTGCCCAAGCTGACCCCCGAGGAATTGAAGGTCATCGTCGAGACGGCCCATGCCCATGGACTGCCCGTCTCGGGTCACATCACCCAAGGCGCCTACCTCAAGCCGATGCTGGAGGCGGGCATCGACGACATCGCCCATATGCCCTACGATTACATCCCTCAGGATGCCTTGCAGCAGATGGTCAAGCAAGACGTGTATCTCGAACCGACCTTCACCGTCTTCCGGAATTACGGCGCGCCGGTCGGCATGGTCCAGAACAACCTGCGCCAGTTCGTCGCATTGGGCGGCAAGGTGGCCCTGGGGAACGATTACGGCGGCGGACCGGGAAATTTCGAGCTGGGCATCCCGATGTACGAGATCCAAATGATGAGCGGAGCGGGGATGACGCCGATGCAAATCATCGTCGCTGCCACGCTGAACGCCGCCCACGTCCTGCGGCTGGACGATAAGCTCGGGACGCTGGAGGCGGGCAAGGCAGCTGACATCCTGGTCGTAAACGGGAACCCCCTCGAAGACCTCCAGGCACTGACCCGCATCCGCATGGTCATCCATAGCGGTGCGATCATCCGGGACGAAACCGGCAAATGAGGCGGCAGCCTGCGGTGAAAACCATCCTGAAGGCGATGTTCTGCCTGCTCCCATTGCTCGTTCTGGCCGGCTGCACGCCTCCCTTGCGGCCCGGATCGACGCTCGAGCTGGCTGAACAAAACCGGAATTCGGTAACGGTCAAGGTCGCCCTGGAGATCGATGCGGGCGGGCAGGCCTGGCTGGCGGCTACCTTCACGCCCGCAGACCCTGCGCTCCATCTGTACAGCAAGGACCTGCCGAAGGACGGCGTGAACGGCCTGGGCCGGCCGACGCTGCTCGAGCTGGTCCCCGGAACCCGCCTGGAGGCAGCCGGAGGGCTGGTCGAGTCGACCCCGGCACAGCCCGGGCAGGACCCGGATGGATTGGCGGAGTACCCGGCCGGACCGGTCACTCTGCGGCTGCCGGTTCGCCTTCCGGAGGGGCGGGGGTGGTTCGATGAGCGGGTCTCGGTCACTTACATGGCGTGTCAACTGGGCGCCTGCCACCCGCCCGTGGAAAATGAATTGATCCCGGTCCACATCCCGGGGGAGGAGGAAATCACCCGATGAAAAAAGGACTGCTGCTCTTCGTCCCACTCCTTTTGCTTGCCTGGCTCTGTCCGATCCCGGCTGCGCTCGGCACCCCGACACGGCTGCCGACCCTGGCGAATCCCGCGGCCTCGACCAGCCTGCCGACTGTGGCCGTCAAGGAGCCGATCGCCTCTCCGACGGCCAGCCTGCCTCCAGAGCCCTCCGTCACGCAAGTGGCTTTCATGCGCGTGCGCCTCTCTCCGCAGGATGGCGACCTGCCCAGCCAGCTCCAATCCGAGGTCTTGAAGGCTGCCGCGCTGCGCCTGACGCCATTCGTATCGTTCGACGCCTCGTGGTGACCATCCTGCCGAAAAGTTGCGTCCGGTCTGGACGCCCAAGATGCAGGGATGATGGAGGCCTTCCGGGGTGTTTACCTGATCGAGCTGGATGTGGATGCCTGGGGATGGGGTGGGAGCGGATTCGACGTGCAGGTCATCCCGATCTTCTTCCGGTTGAACGCCGACGGCACCCCGACCGGCGACCGGATCGACGGTGGGGCCTGGGGTCCGGATACGTACGCCAACATCGCCGGTACGATGGGGCCCTGGTTCCACCAGCCCTGATTGCTGCCAGAAAGTCCATCCCGCCTCGGAAAGAGGCGGGATCTTTATTAATACTTGATGATCATGGTTAAAATCATGGGCAAATTATGATAATATCGGTCGAAATTATTCCGGCTGGAGCAAACATGACAGCATCGCTCACGGACATCAACCTCGACGACCTGGTAGCTTCCTTCGGATGGCAGGAGCAGGTTTTCCTGCGCGGCATGTTGCGCTTCGCCTTTCGAGGCGCGGCGGCGAAATTTGCCCGCCAGATGCGCCGGTTCGACCGGGCCGTCGGGCAAGCCGGCCTCCCGGAAGGAGCCAGGCAAAGCCTGGGCGGGTTTGTGAAAAATGTGCGGGTCTTCGGGGATGGGAATTTGCCGGCTGCCGGCCCGGCGCTCTACCTCTCCAATCATCCCGGGATGACGGATACGCTCTGCCTGTTCGCCGCGCTGCGCCGCCCGGACCTGAAGATCCTGGCCCTGCGCCGACCGTTCCTCCAGGCCCTCCCCAACGTTTCCAGAAACCTTCTCTTCCTCGATGACGACCCGCTCGAGCGCATGGGCGTGGTCCGCAAGGGCGCTGCCCACCTGCGCAGCGGCGGGCCCCTCCTGACCTTCCCGGCTGGGCGGATCGAACCCGACCCCGATGTCTACCCCGGGGCATGGGAAGCCCTGGATGGATGGCTGGATTCCGCCGGCGCCTTCCTGCGCCTCGCCCCGGAGACGAAGATCGTCCCCGTGCTGGTGCGGAATGTGCTCTGGAGGCGGGCCGTACGCCATCCGCTGACCCGCCTCAAGTCCGGGCGGGAAGAGCGCGAGCGCCTGGGGGCGGCCTTCCAATTACTTTCACAGATCCTCTTCGACGTTCGCCCGGTGACGGTAAAAATCCAGGTCGCCCCGCCGCTCAGCCTGGAGCGGATCGGCTCCAGGGCCCCGGCTGCCATCCATGCCGCCGTCCTGGCCAGTATGCGCTCGCTGGTACAGTCATCCCCGCTCGGGGAAGGGAGGACCCTGTTGTGAGACCGGCTGTGAAGAAGTGGCTGATGTGGGGCCTCGGCCTGGCTGCCCTGGCGGGGCTGCTTTGGTGGGCGCTGCACAAGGCGCCCCTGGCCGGGATCTGGTCCGCGATCCGGCGCTTGCAGGCCTGGCAGGTGGGCGTTCTCCTGGCCGTCAACACCTTGCTCTATATCCTGGTGACCCTGCGCTGGTGGATCATCGTCCGGGCGGAGGCCAGGCAGGTGCCTTACCTGCCCCTGCTGGGGGTGCGGATTTCGGTGTTCGGGATCAGCTACTTCACCCTGGGCCCGCAGGTGGGCGGCGAGCCCCTGCAGGTGCTTTCGTTGCAGCGGAAGTACGGCATCCCCTACACCCGGGCAACCGCCTCGGTCCTGCTGGACAAGCTGCTCGAGTTCCTGGTAAACTTCTTTATGCTGGCGCTCGGCCTGACGGCGGTCTTCCAGGCGGGGCTGCTGGCGGGGAGCCGGCTGCAACTCTGGATCAGCCTGCTGCTCCTGGGCGGACTCGTCCTGGTCCCGCCTGTCCATCTCCTCTTCCTTTACCGGCGCCGGTATCCGCTTACCGGGCTGCTTCGCAGCCTGACCTTCGTCCACCAGCGGGCCAAACCGGTCCGGTTCGCCTGTGCAGCCGAGCGGATGGCCGGGATGTTCTGCCAGCGCCATCCCCGGGCCCTGCTGACCGCCCTGGGAGTTTCCCTGCTGGCCGGGGCAGGAATGCTGGCAGATTACTTCCTGATGACTTCCTTCCTGGGGATCCAACTGCCGTTCTGGAGGCTGGTGGCAGGGTGGACGGCTGGCTGGCTCTCTTTCCTGTTCCCGCTGCCGGGCGGGTTGGGCGCCCTCGAGTCCAGCCAGGTGTTCGCACTGGGGATGTTCGGGATCCCGGCCGCGGCGGCTCTCAGCCTGGTCCTGGTAATGCGCGGCCGGGACCTGTTGATCGGCGGACTGGGCCTGTTCCTGGCAGGCCATGGAATAACGGTTCCCAGGAAATCGATATCGACCATTTATCCGTAACTCGAGAAAAGGAGAATGTCCATGAAACTCACTCTGAAGCGCGTCGGGATCATCCTCGCAGACCTGGTCACGGCCGGTTTGCACATTTTCGCCGCTTTTGCCCTGTATCCGCCGCCGCAGCTCAGCCCGGATCCCGTCTTCACCTTGAACGGCCTGGGTTACCTGGGCCTGCTGGGCGCCTACCTTCTGCCCATCCCGTTCTTCCAGAAGCGCCACCAACTGGTCTGGTGGGCGCTGCTCGGATATACCCTCCTGACCATCGTCCTGTGGGTCATCATCGGCGACAAAAACTTCGCCACGCTGACGGGACAGGTCGGCCTTTCGGCCAAGATCGCCGAGCTGTTCCTGCTCGGTTTCCTTCTGGCAGACCGTCCCAGGAAATGATCTTCCCTTCCGATTTTCACCAATTGAACCGATCCAAACGGTAGAATTGCACATGCCATCCCGCCAGACCGTCTATTTCACCGGCCCACGCCGGATCGAGGTGCGCGAAGAAGCCCTGCCTGCCCCCGCTACCGGGCGGATGCTGGTCAAGACCCACCTGTCGGCGATCAGCACTGGCACGGAGATGCTGGTCTACCGTGGGCAGTTCCCGCACGGCATGGCGGTGGATGAGAGCATCCCGGCCCTGAAAAAGAAATTCGCCTATCCTCTCTGTTACGGGTATGCGGCCGTCGGCCATGTGGCAGAGCTTGGCAAGGGCGTTTCGGAAGACTGGCTGGGAAGGGCGGTGTTCTCCTTCCAACCGCACACCAGCCATTTCTACGCCTCCCCCGAGACGGTCACCCTGCTCCCGGCGGGCTTTTCTCTCGAGGCGGCAGCTTTCCTGCCGAACACCGAGACGGCCGTCAACCTGGCTCAGGATGGCGCACCGATCCTGGGGGAGAACGTCTTGGTGTTCGGGCAGGGCGTCATCGGCCTGCTGACGGCGGCGCTGCTCGCCGAATTTCCCCTGGAAAGCCTTGTCACGGTCGATCCCATCGCCTGCCGCCGGTCGGCTTCGCTGGCCCTGGGTGTGACGGCCAGCCTGGACCCGGCAGCAGCGGGGTTCAAGGATCGCTTGTCGGCCCTCCTTCCCCTGGGCGCCGACCTGAGCTACGAGCTGAGCGGCGCGCCCTCCGCATTGAACGAAGCCATCGCGGCGACGCGTTTCAGCGGGCGGGTAGTCATCGGCTCTTGGTACGGCGAGAAACCCGTCCAGGTCGAACTGGGAGGCGCGTTCCACCGCTCCCGGGTCCGGCTGCTCTCCAGCCAGGTCAGCAGCCTGGCGCCAGAACTGGCCGGCCGCTGGGACAAGTCCCGCCGCTTCGAGACGGCCTGGCGGGCCCTGGAGCGTATCCGGCCCGAAAAATGGATCACCCACCGTTTCCCGTGCGAAAGGGCGGCCGAGGCCTATGCCCTGCTCGACGAGTCCCCGTCCGAGACCATCCAGGTCCTGCTGGATTATTAGGCCTGGTCGGCGGCTAGCATAATTTTCCCGTGCCATCATCTGGAACTTCGACCGAGGGTCCCATGCACACGCTTGCCGTACGCCGTGAATTCATCGCCCGCCACGCCCTGATCGGCGGCGATTGGGGGGCCGAGAACCAGCCCCATTCCCATCCTTACCTGCTCGAACTGCGCATGGAAGGCAAACAGCTTGATCGCCATGGCTTCCTGGTGGATATCCTCGATGTCGAAAAGGCCCTGGATGAGCTGGTCGCCCGGTATCGGGATGCCCTGCTCAACGATCTCCCGGAGTTCCGCGGGCTCAACCCCAGCCTGGAACATTTCAGCCGGATCCTGTGCGAGGCCCTCGACAAACGCATCGGGGCGGGGAACCTGGCGGCTTTCGAAGTGGTGCTGTGGGAGAACGCGGCCGCCTGGGCTTCCTATCGCCTCGAACGCTAGTCCACGTTTCCATGAAGATCGGCCTGGTCATTTATGGCTCACTCGATACGCTGAGCGGCGGGTACTATTACGACCGCCGCCTGGTCGATTCCCTGCGCGGGCGCGGTAACGATGTGGTCGTCTACTCTCTACCCTGGCGGAACTACGCCGCCCATCTGGCCGACAACCTGCGCTTCCGCCTGCCCCTGGGTCTCGACCTGCTGATCCAGGACGAACTGAACCATCCCTCGCTGCTGACGGCTAACTCCCAGCCGCATCCCTATCCGGTGGTCAGCCTGGTCCACCACCTGCGCTCCTCCGAGGAACATCCCGGATTGGTAAAAGCCCTTTACCGGCTCGTCGAACGCGGCTACCTGCGCTCGGTGGACGGGTTCGTCTTCAATTCGAAGACCACTGCCAAGGCCGTACAGTCGCTGGCAGGCGAGACAAAGCCCTCGCTCTGCGCTTATCCTCCCACGGACCGGTTTGGCAGCCCGCTCGCTGAAGGGATTGTCGCGCGGCGGGCGGCCTGCCCCGGTCCCCTGCGGGTGCTCTTCGTCGGCAACGTCATCCGCCGCAAGGGACTGCACACCCTGGTCGAGGCGCTTGCCCGCCTGCCGGCCGGCTCCGCGACCCTTACTGTGGTTGGCTCGCTCACACCCGATCCAGCTTACGCCCGGAAAATCCGCGGGCTGGTCGCCAGCCTTGGGCTGATGCAATCCGTCTCATTTCGTGGTATTCTGGAAGATGACAGCCTGCGGCAGGCGATGCAGGAATCCGACCTCCTGGCCGTCCCCTCCTCCTACGAAGGATTCGGGATCGTTTATGCGGAGGGGATGGGCTTCGGCCTCCCCGCCATCGGCACGAGCGCGGGGGCGGCCGGCGAGGCCATCGAGGAGGCGGGGAGCGGATACCTGATCCAGCCGGGAGACGTTACCGGCCTGGCGGAGCGCCTGGCAGCCTTGCAGTCCGATCGGAAGCTCCTGGGCCGCCTGTCCCTGGGCGCGCTGGAACGTTACCGCCGGGTCTCACCCTGGGAAAAAACGGCTGGGGAAGTGCACGATTTCCTGCAGAAGATGGTTTCCTGAAATGGACAATTCCTTTTCCCGCTACCTCCTATCCAAACAGACCGTCGACGAGCGCGCCCTCAACCGCCCCGTCTACCAGAAGCTGGCCGAATGCCTGCCGAAGGGACCGCAGCGGATCGTCGAGGTCGGGGCCGGGGTGGGGACCATGCTGGCCCGCCTGCTGCGCTGGGGGTTGTTCGAAACCGCCGAATATACGGCCGTGGACGCCATGCCCGAGAATATCCAGTTCGCGGCGAGGTGGCTCCCCGAATGGGCCGCCGGGAACGGATTTGCCAGCGAGACCCTCGGCGGGAACCGCCTGCGCTTGTGGAATGCTTCCAGGGAGGCCCGGGTCAACCTGGTCGCGGACGACGTTTTCAGCTTTGTCGGTTCGAATCCACCGCCGGCTGGCCTGTTGATCGCCCATGCCTTCCTGGACTTGATGCCCCTGCCGGACTCCCTCCCGAAGCTATTCTCCCTGCTCGAGCCGGGCGGCCTGGCCTGGTTGACGGTCAACTTCGACGGCCTGACCTGCTTCGAGCCGCCCATCGACCCGCAACTGGATGCCGGCCTCGAGCGCCTCTATCACAAGACGATGGACGAGCGCCCTTCCGGCGGGGACAGCCGGACCGGCCGGCACTTGTTCGCTCACCTTCAGGCTGCCGGGGTCACCCTTTTGGCGTCCGGCGCCTCGGATTGGGTCGTCCACCCGCTCGCAGGGGCTTATCCTGCCGACGAAGCCTTCTTCCTCCAGTTCATCCTTTCCTTCTTCGAGCAATCCCTGGCCGATCACCCCGAACTGGACCCGGCGGTCTTTTCGGATTGGCTGGCGAAGCGGCGGGCCCAGGTGGAAGCCGGGGAACTTGTCTATATCGCCCACCAGCTGGATTTCCTGGTAAGGGTATAATCCTGGTATGAATTTCCTCATCACCGGCGCGGCCGGTTTCCTCGGCTCCCATCTTGCCAACCAGCTGGCCCGCGAAGGCCACCAGGTGCGCGGCCTGGACGACCTGTCCACCGGCGACCCGCAGGTGCTCGATCCGGGCGTGCATTTCACCCGCGGCGACGTCAACGACCGGCCCAAGCTGTGGACCCTGCTCCAGGAGGTGGACTGCGTCTACCACCTGGCCGCCCGCATCTCCGTCCCCGAATCGATCCTCTATCCGCGCGAGTACAACACCTCCAACGTCGGCGGGACCGTCAGCCTGATGGAAGCCATGCGCGACGTCGGCATCCGCCGGGTGGTCTTCGCCTCCTCCGGGGCGATCTACGGCGATCAGGACGTCCAGCCGCTGGCCGAAGGACAGACGCCCCGTCCGCAGTCCCCGTATGCCGTCTCGAAGCTTGCCGCGGAGTATTACGTCCGCACGATCGGCGGCCTATGGGGCATCGAGACGGTCTGCCTGCGCATCTTCAATGCCTTCGGTCCCGGCCAGCACCTGCCGCCCTCCAATCCGCCGGTGGTGCCATATTTCCTCCGCCAGGCGATGCGCAACGGCACCCTGGTGATTCACGGGGACGGCCAGCAGACCCGCGATTACGTCTATGTGGATGACGTAGTGGCGGCGATGGTCGCGGCCGCAACGGCGCCGAACATTAACGGGCTGGTCATCAACGTCGGGTCCGGCGCAGAAACGAGCCTGCGCAGCCTGGCCAAGCTGGTCCTCGACGTGACCGGAGGGCAGGCCAACGTGGTCTACAATCCCAAAACTTCCGGCGGCGTCTCCCGCCTGTGTGCGGACCTGAGCTTGGCCGCCCAAAAACTCAATTACAAGCCGGCCATCTCCCTCGAGGATGGCCTGCGCCTGACCTTGGCACGCGACCCCCGCTTTCGAATCCCCGAGCATGTGGCATGACCGCCCGCACTGATCGACGAACTGCCTGGATCGCACGTTTGGATTTCCGGGTGGTCGGGATTGCTTTGATCCTGATCCTGTACGCCTTCGTCTGGAAAGATTTCGCCAACTTCATCCATGCCATCGACCACTGCCCGCTCGCGTTCTGCGATTTCCAGCAGTTCTACTACCCGGCCGGGGCGGCCGTTCTCCGGCAGGCCGCCCTTCCGGTCGGCTTCTATTATTCGAGCTTCGCGGCGGTGCTGTTCGCTCCCTTTGCCCTGCTGCCCCTTTCGGGCGCCCTGGTCGTCTGGGGGACCGTCCAGGTCCTGGCCGCATTGGCCCTTTACCTGCTCCCCGGTCGGTCTCTCCTGAAGGACAAGGCCTCCAGGTTCGTTTACACGGTCCTGTTCTTTACCAGCGCGGCCGTGCTCAACAATTTCAAATGGGGGCAGATCAGCACCTTGATCGTCCTGGGCGTGTTCGCGGCCTTCCTGCTCTATGAAAACGGGAAGCGCTACTGGTCGGCTGCCCTGCTGGGGGCGATCGTCGCCCTGAAGTTCTTCCCGGCGGTCTTCCTGTTGGTCTTCCTCTTCAAAAAGGATTGGAGATATCTCCTGGCTTGCGCCGCCTCGGCGGCCGCATGCCTGCTGGCCGTCCCGGCCGCGGCGATGGGACCCGCCCGGGCTTTCCAGCTTCAGGTCGCCTCCGGTTCGAGCGTCACCCGGATGGTCAGCTCGGTGGCGCTGGTCAACACGGACACCCAGTATTTTGCCAGCGTATTGACCCGTTATTTCAAGATCCCGGTCGGCTCGCCGGCCTTTCTCGGCCTGACGATCCTCGGCTACCTCGTGACCCTCTTCGTCGTTTACCTGGCTTATCGGGTCGTCCGCTCCGGCCGGCCGGATGGCCCGGTCTGGGCGGCCTGCCTGCTCTGGATGACGGTCCCGTTCTGGATCCCGAGCGCCTGGCCGCACTACTTCGCCTTCCTGCCGCTCGCCCAGGCGCTGGTCTTCCAGGCCCTGGTCCAGGCGGGGCAGCCGGTCCGCAGGGGACCGTTCCTGCTTTGGCTGCTCTCCGGCCTGCTGGCAAGCATCCTGGCGGAGCTGGCCCTGCGGGATTGGTTCTCGTTCGCCTGGCTGGGGCTGATCCTGTGGGGCAACCTGGCGGCGCTCGGGCTGGCCTGGTCCGTTCTCCGGAAGATGCTCCAGCCAGCCCCTCAATCCGCATGACAGATTCCAGCGGCCTCCTGTCCCAGGCTTTTTTTGTCCGGCCCACTTTGACGGTGGCGCGCGAGTTGCTTGGGATGCGCCTCGTCCGCCTCCTGGACGGACAGCGCCTGAGTGGCATCATCAGCGAGACGGAGGCGTACATCGGCGAGAGCGACCTGGGTTGCCATGCCAAGGCCGGGCGGACCAGACGGACGGCCGTCATGTACGGCCCTCCCGGGCATGCCTACGTCTATTTCACTTATGGGATGCACTGGATGTTGAACGCCGTCACCGAACCGGCGGACTTTCCCGCCGCAGTGCTGATCCGGGCCTTCGAGCCCGACGAGGGGGTCGAGGTCATCTCCGCCCGCCGCCAAGGGCGTACCACCGACGGGCCGGCCAAGCTGACCCAGGCCCTGGGGATCGATACGGCCCTGAACGGCGTCGACCTGTGCAGCCGGGCAGCCGGCCTGTGGATCGAGGCCGGGGAGCCCGTCCCTGACCGGGATGTGATCACCGGCCCGCGGGTGGGCCTGTACACCGTCCCCGAGCCGTGGAAATCCAAGCCCTGGCGCTTTCGGATCGCCCGGCAGGCGCCGCCCGGAAGATGATAAAATAGGGCCCAGATTCATTCCGGTGAGATAAAAAACTATGTTCAAACGAAATAATAACGGTCAAACCACCCCGCCACCGGCCGTTCAGACGGTGGAACGGATCACTTCAGTGCTCGGCGCGGGCGTCATCTGGCAGGGCAGCATCAGCGGCTCGGGCGGCGTGCGCGTGGAAGGCACCTTCGAGGGCCAGATCGCCCTGAAGGGACTGCTCGTCATCGGCGAGACCGGCAAGGTAACCTGCGAGGACGTCCGGGCGGCCAATGTCATCGTGGCAGGGGCGGTCAAGGGCAACATCGCCGCCCAGAAGGTGGAGATCCGCTCCACCGGGCGCGTCTGGGGCGATATCGTCACCACGGCGTTCGCCACCGAGGAAGGCGCCTTCCTGCGCGGCCAGATCCGCATGGAGGACGCCGTCGACCTGGACAAGCCCGCCGAAACACCCAAACCCGACAACGCAAAGGGATAACGTGACCAATCCGACCGCTCCAAAAGTTCCCATGTCTTCCCCCGACCTGGACAAGCACGACCGGGAGGGGATGGAGGCGGCGCTTCGCCAAGCCGGCCTGCCCGAGGACGATTTGAATTCGGTGCTCAAGATCCTGGAAGGACCCAACCTGAGCATGGGGCCGCAGATCCAGGCCTTCGAGAAGTATTTCTGCGACTATACCGGCGCCAAACACGCCATCGGGGTCAACTCCGGGACCGCCGGCCTGCACCTGTGCGTGCGCGCCGCCGGCATCCGGGCAGGCGACCTCGTCCTGACCACGCCTTTCTCGTTCGTCGCTTCGACGAACGTGCTCCTGTTCGAGAACGCCGTCCCGGTCTTCATCGACGCCGATCCGGCCACCGGGAATATCAACATCGAGCGCCTGACCGAAGCGGCCCGTGACCTGGCTGCCGGCGGGAAGAAGGCCGAAAAGTGGCTGCCGCGCAAGGGGGCGGAATCGCACGGTCCGCTCAAGGCGGTTCTGCCGGTGGACGTGTTCGGCCAGCCGGTCGATATGGACGCCATCCGGGCCGCCTCGGACGATCTTGGCCTTCAGGTTATCGAAGATTCCTGCGAGGCGCTCGGCTCGGAGTACAAAGGCCACAAGGCCGGCCGCCTGGGCGATTACGGTGTCTATGCTTTCTATCCGAACAAGCAAATCACCACCGGCGAGGGCGGCGTCATCGTCACCGACGACGACCGGGCCGCCGATTTCATGCGAGCCCTGCGCAACCAGGGGCGCGCGCCCGGCGACACCTGGCTCCAGCACACCTACCTGGGTTACAACTACCGCCTGGACGAGATGTCGGCCGCGCTGGGTGTGACCCAGATGCAGCGCATCGAAGAGCTGCTTGCCAAGCGTGAGCAGGTGGCGAAGTGGTACGACGAGCGCCTGGCGGAAACGCCCGGGATCGAGCTGTACCGGGTGGAGCCGAACACCTCACGCATGTCGTGGTTCGTCTACGTGGTCAAGTTCGCCAAAGGCATCGACCGGGATGCGGTCGCCACGGCCCTGGGTGGGCGCGGCATTCCCGTCCGGCCGTATTTCGCCCCGATCCACCTCCAGCCTTTCATGGTGGAACGCTTCGACTACCGTCCCGGCGATTTTCCCGTAACGGAAGATCTGGGTGGGCGCGGCTTGGCCATCCCCTTCTCCAGCGTCATGACCGAAGGGATGGTGGAGCAGGTCTGCCGGACCATCCGGGAAGTACTGCAAAGCCTGTAGGAAAGATGAATTCGGCCGAATTTCCCCCAATCCGCCGTGGGCAAGCCCTGCACAATTTCCTGATCGTCCTTTTGACGGTCCTGCTCGGCGTGTTCGTCTGGTTAACGGCCCGCCAGCCGATTGGCCTGTTGTTTGCCGTCTACATTTCCCTGGCTGCATTTTCCTTCCTGCCCATCCCCGTCCTCGGTTATCGCCTGTATGCCTTGCGGCACGCCGGCTACACCCTCGATCGGGACAAGCTGATCATCACCTGGGGGCTGCGGGCCGAACAGATCCCGATCTCCAACATCGAATGGGTGCGGCCTCTGGCCGCCCTGACCTCTCCGCTGCCCATGCCGTTCCTGTACCTGCCTGGCTCGGTGCTCGGCAACCGCCTCCACCCCGACCTCGGCCGGGTGGAATTCCTGGCCTCGGACGCCGGGAAACTGCTCCTGGTGGCCACCGCCCGGCACGTCTTTGCCATTTCCCCGGAGGACCAGGGCGGTTTCGTCCAGAACATCCAGCGGGCGATCGAGATGGGCAGCCTGGTCCCGGCCGCCTCCCAGTCGATCTACCCGTCCTTTGTGGTCGCCCAGGCCTGGGAAAGCCTGCTGGCCCGCTATTTCTGGCTGGCCGGGTTCTTCCTGAACATCGGCCTGCTGGCCTGGGTCAGCCTGATGGCGCCCTCGCTGCGTTCCATCTCCCTCGGCTTCCTGCCTTCGGGCGCGACGCGCCCGCCCAGCTCCGGGTTCTCGCTGCTGCTCCTGCCTCTGGTCAGCTTCGTTTTCTTCCTGGCCGGTTGGGTGGTCGGGCTGGTCATCTACCGCCGGGAGGATCGCCGGTCGATGGCGCACGTCGTCTGGGCCAGCGGCGTGGTCTGTTCGCTGATATTTCTGGTGACGGTGATGGTCATCGTGACCACACCGGTATAATCTTTTCGCCTGGTGGACGCATGCTTCAACTTCTGCTCGGATTGCTCTTTGCCGCCGTCATTGCCCTCGTTGCCTATCGAGCCAGCAGCCTGAGCCGTTCGGGCGCCTGGGGCGCCTTCCTCGAAGGGACGATCATCTTCGGGCTGGGCGGCTGGCAGTGGGCGACGCTCCTGCTGGCTTTCTTCATTTCGTCCAGCGCCCTGACCCGCCTGTTCGCCCGCCGCAAGGCCTCCCTGAACGAGAAATTCGACAAAGGCGGCACGCGCGACATCGGCCAGGTGCTGGCCAACGGCGGGATCGCGGCGATCTTTACCGGCCTGCATTTCTTCTTTCCGCAGGCGGCCTGGACCTGGATGGGCTTTGCCGCCTCCCTGGCGGCAGTCAATGCGGATACCTGGGCCACCGAGCTGGGAGTGCTCAACCCGTCCATGCCGCGGCTGATCACCACCTGGAAGCCGGTCGAGCGCGGCACCTCCGGCGGAATCTCACTCTACGGCACCCTGGCTTCGCTGGCCGGATCGGCCTTCGTGTCCATCCTGGGGGCCCTGGTCGCCCCGGGTTTCGTCCAGGTTTCCTTTCCCATTCTTTTCCTCGTCCTGACCCTCTCGGGGCTGCTTGGCTCGCTGTTCGACTCGTTCCTGGGCGCCACCGTCCAGGCGATCTACTTCTGCCCGAAGTGCGAGAAGGAGACCGAGAAGCACCCCTCGCATACCTGCGGAACGGAAACGGTCCAGCTGCGTGGCTGGAAGTGGCTCAACAACGACCTGGTCAATTTGTGCTGTTCGGTGGTGGGGGCGCTGGTAGGGGTGGTCTTGTAGCAAGCCCGAAATTTCGACGTGCTTGATAACTAAGGCGTGCCAACGGCCGTGAAGGAGAATGAGTTCGAGGCCAACCCGGCGCCGCCGTGCCAAAGCTCGAACCCGGCATCCACGGTGATCAGATACCAATCGTTCTGGATCCAGCCGCGCGAAGCAGCGTCGTCCAGGAAGGACTTGATGTCGAGATCGTCGACCGAAGTAAGGTCCTTCGCGCTCCGGTAGACGATGAACGCCACGTCGAACTTGGTATGGGTGACATTCCATTTGGATCCGGATAAGGTAACGGTCCCGTCGTTATTCCCGTATGGAGTCATGTCGTGGCTGTTGAGCCAGATCATGATCTCCGCGCCGTTGGCCCCTTTGGGAGTGGTGGGGGTTTTGTTGATCCAGACGTCGTAGGCGATATCCCAAACCCCGGTCGGGACCGTGGTTATGCTCCAACTGCTCCTGGCCGACTGGATTTTGCCGACCTGGAGCGGCAAGCCACTCCCGCTTGTGCATAATCCCCAATGGCAGCCTTTCCAGATGAACGGGTAGGACGCAGGGGAGCCGTCCAGCCGCACCTGGTTGTCGGCGCGCTCCACGGTGAATGCACCGGTATCCGGCTGGACGACGATGCACTGGGCCTGTTTGGCGGCGTCGTTGTATAGATTGTTTTGGACCATATAAACATTGTCGCCGACGACCACATTCTCGTAGCGTCCGCAGGCAGTTTGGGGCACGATCGGGGTTGCCGTCGAGGTGGGGGTCGGGGTCAGGCTGGGAGCCGGCGTCGGTGTGAACGTTGAGGTTGGTAAGGGTGTCGGCGTCGGGACCGCAGCCAACTGGCTGCACGAGCCCAGCAGGAGCGGGAGGAAGGCGATGACGATCAGTACACTGGGGCGATGGGTTCGTTTCATGGGTAAATCCTGGGGGCGAGCGGATTAGTTCATCAGCATGTGCACGGCGACAACCGACAGGACCGCCAGGCTGGCGACCGTCTCCGCCGCGACGAGCAGCGCAGCCATTCGCTTTTCGACGATTTCATTCCAGCCTGCCAGGAGCGCGGCGAGACCGGCGAGCAGGGCGCTCATCGGCAGGGCGATCAGCAGGACCCAGAGAGTCCAAATCCTCCCGGCGTACCAGTCGACGATTCCCTGGGCGAGGCTTGCCGGACCCCCAGGCGCCAGGCTTCTGATGACGAGGGCCGACATGAACAGGCCGGCCGGGACGAGAACGACGAGTTGGATGACGGCAATCAGGCGCGTGTTCACTTTCATTCCGGATGCTCCGGGGCCTCCCTGCGTAGAGCTGCCAGGATCTGGCGGGACTCGAGGGTTGGCCCATACATCAAAGGCCAGGTCCGCTGTTTCAAGGACTGCTGAAGGTCCTGCCGGGCGAGGTCATCGGTCGTTTCGATCAGGTCTTTGGCAATGACGAGATGATAGCCTTTGGAGAAACCGCCGCAGATGCTGGCCATCACGCAGCCGTCGCCGAATATCCCCGCCACGATGACGTAGCGGGTGCCTGTTTCTCCCAAGGCCTGGATCAATTCCGGGCTGGCAAAGGCATCGTAGGTGTTCTTTGCGACGATCCGGGCGCCCTCCGTGGGGATCCGGTAGAAACGCTCGGCTTCCCCGCTCGCATCGGACGACCAGTAGCGCGCCTGTGGGTCGTTGCGGTAGAGCTCATTGATGTTCTCCGGCAGGCGGCTTTCCTGCCAGGGGACCGTGGTGGTCAGGACGATCCGGCCGCCGAGCTTTTTGTAATCCTGCATGAAGGTGGACAGTATGGGGACCATCTGCCGGATCCTGCCGAAGCAGATGTCCCGGGCGGGGTCCTCATACCGTGGATCGGCGCACGAGTTGATCACATCGATCACCAGAAGGGCGCTGTTGCCAACCGTAACATTGGGAAGATTCATGGCCTATATCCCGAACAAGTGGGAGATCAGGATCCTCAGGCCGATCAGGATCAGAATGACTCCCCCGATGATCCCCATCCGCTTGCCGAATTTCGCCCCCAGGCGGTTGCCCAGGAAGATGCCCAGCCAGGAGACCAGGCCGGTCACCACGCCGATGACGACCGCCGGGTACCAGATGAGCACGCCCACGATCGCCAGGCTGAAGCCGACCGCTAGGGCGTCGATGCTGGTGGCGAAGGCCAGCAGCACCAGGGTCCAGCCGCGGGAGGGATCATTGTCCGCAGCATTTTCATCCGGGTCGAGCCCGGAGCGGATCATGCGCACCCCGACGAAACCCAGCAGGCCGAAGGCCACCCAGTGATCGTAGGCGGCGATGTAGCGGACGATGGTCGACCCGGCAAACCAGCCCAGCACGGGCATGATGAATTGGAACAGCCCGAAGTGGAAGGCCAGCCGGAAGGTCGGCCGCGAGCCGGTCGTCCGTTCCTGGGTCCCGGCGCCCAGGCAGACGGCGAAGGCATCCATGGCCATGGAGAGTGCGATGAGGAGGACTTCGAAGAAATTCATGGTCGTATTGTCGATGGTACCGGAAGCCTCACCCCGGCTGGATCATGCTTTCCAGATGGTGAAATCTTTCAGGATCGACCCGCCGACGAACTCGCGCATCAGCGAATTGTCCGGGATCAGGTCCAGGTCCACCGGCAGGAACCATTCCAGGAAGGCCAGCAGGCGCTTGGCTTCGATGTATTCCGGCACGCCATGGGGAACTTGGCGCAGGATCGGCTCGGCCAGCGACTTGAGCGCGGAAAGCTCATAGACCAGCGCCGAGTTGAACATGACGTCGGCGTTCTCCTGGTAGGGGAAGATGTATTTTTTCTCGCCCCGCCGGACCGATTCCCAGCGGCTGATCGTCTGGGCGGCCGAGTAGCCGCGCTCGCGGGTGTCGCGGACGATGCGACGGATCAGGCGGGTGTCGGTCGTGGAGACCCGGTTGTGCCGGTCCAGGTTGAGCTGGGTCAGGGCGGAGACGTAAATGCGGAAAGCCTGCCTGGCCACCGGTGCAGGCACCAGGCGCGGGTCCAGCCCGTGGATACCTTCCATGATGATGATATGCTCGGGCCCCAACTGGATGGTCTCGCCGGGCTCGCTTTGCCCGGCCTTGAAATTGTATTTCGGGAGCTGGACGGATTCGCCGGCCAGCAGGCGTGAAAGGTCCCGGCCAAGCACCTCGAGGTCGAGGGCTTCCAGGGCCTCGAAGTCGAACTGGCCGTCCTCGCCCTTGGGGGTTTTATCCCGGTCGACGAAGAAATTGTCCAGCTCGAGGGCGAAGGGGGACCGCCCGAGGGCCAGCAGTTGGACTGCCAGCCGGCGGGAGAAAGTGGTCTTCCCGGAGGAGGACGGCCCGGCGATCAGGACGACCCGGGCTTCCTGGCCGCGCCCGGCGATCTGGCGGGCGATGTCCGAGATGTTCTGCTCGTGCAAAGCTTCCGAGACCAGGATGACTTCCTGGCTGCGGTTGTCCTGGATGGCGTCGTTGAGCGCCCCGACCGAATCGATCCCCAGGCGTTCCAGCCAGCCTCCGTACTGGCGGAAGGCCGCCAGCAGCTTGGGATACTCGGGCATGGGAGTCAGGACGGTGGGGGCCCGACGCTGCGGATAATGCAGGATGAACCCGTCCCCGAGGGGATTCAGGTCAAACCATTTGATGTAACCGGTGGACGGCACCATGTATCCCTGGTGGTAATCGCGGTAATCGTCGAGCTGGTAGAGGGTGACGTAATCCTTCTGGCGGTGGGTGAGCAGGCGGACCTTGTCGTGATAGCCCCGGCTCTCGAAGTAATCGGTCGCTTCCTTGAGCGAGACTTCCTGGCGCTGGAAAGGCTCGTCCTGGGCCACCCAATCGCGCATACGCTTCTCGAGGGCGGCCAGCTCCTCCGGGCCGAGCGGGGCGCGGTCGGTCACCTGGCAGAAGAAACCACCCGAGGAGACCGAATGGTCGATCTCGAGGTGGGCTTGGGGAAAAAGGTTGGAAAAAGCCGCGCTGAGCAGGAATGTCAGGGAGCGGCGGTAGATGCGGGCGCCGTCCGCGTCGGCCATGCTGACCGGGGCCAGCCGCACATCCATCTGGACGGGGTAGGTCAGCTCGCGCAGCTCGTCGTTGACGATGGCCGCCACGAGCGGAGCGGAGTCGGCCGCAAAGCCGGCCTGCAAAAACTCGCCCACGCAGGTGCCGCGCGGGCCGGAGAGGACGCGGCCGTCGGGGAGGTGGGCCTCCACGGTGTCGCGCGGTGTTACGAACTGGATCGAAGGATTGTTCATGCGGTTCTTGAACTCCGAAGTCGTGCGACTTCGCTAGTCTGGATCTTATTTCCCATCCGATTCGGTCAAGCGGATGAGCTTTTCAGGCTGACCGGCGAACTCGCTCGACGGGAGCTCGCCGCGGGTCAGGGCGAGCAACGTGTCGGTCAGCACACGATTGACCGGGGTGGGCACACCGTTCTGGTTACCGTAGCGGACCACTGCGCCGTTCAGCCATTCCACCTCGGATTTGCCCCGCCCGGCATGCAGGTCGATGTGGAAGGATGGCATCTTCCCGCCGCGCCCGCCGCCCACGGCTTTGACCATCAGCGGACGGGAGACGAAGGCCGGCAGGGAGGCCGCCAGCGCCAGAAGCCGCACCGGGGTGCCGGGCGTGTCGACCACGCGAATGCCCTGGGAGCGCATGACTGCCAGGGCTTCGCGCAGCATGGCGATCTCCACCTTGAACAGGCCGGGATGGGCCAGGACCTGGCGGGGAGGCATGTCCAGGATGGCGACGGTCGCGTTGACCATCAGGTTGGTCAGCATCTTCGACCACTTCATGTCTGCCGGGCGCGGGTACAGCCGGACGTTCAGGAAGGCCGCGTTCATCGCCTCCGCCAGGAACAGGGAGAGGGAGTGCCCGTCCGCCACGCCGACGCCGCGCAGCCGCTCGAGCTGGAT
>DATJPX010000143.1:0-9697 GCA_035506155.1 Anaerolineales bacterium | reverse complement strand
ATCTGCCCACCAACCGCGGCGTCGATCGATTTGTTATTGTCGCTGGCGCTTAGCTTGGTTTTCTGGGGGCCGCAGGCGCTCGCCATAGTTAAAATGACAATGATGGTTGCGATGAATACAAGTTTACGTGCCATGATGTTTCTCCTTTTGGAAAGATATGTAAGAAACGCTCCAATGATCGACAAAGTTCCCAGTCCGAGCCCATCTTACGGCGGGCTTTGGCTCATGCTGTTCACATAATCGACCGCGCCCTGGCAGGCCGGGGTAAGGTGCGTCAACAAGTGGTCCCAGTCTAACGGATCGCCGGCGCTGCTCGTATCCCGGATCGCCAGGGTAAGGCAGCCCGGCCCGGCGTTGTAATTGACCAGGGTAAACCGCCACAAGTCCTCATAGCCAGCCGATTCGCCTGGCGTCTGGTAATAGGTGTTGTGGACGATCATGCCGGTCTGGTCGCAATTGGCAAGCAATGTCTGGGCGAAGACGGTTACGCTATTTTCCGCCCTGCTCAAGTCGATGCCAAGCTGGCAATCTGGACAATTGGCGTCCACGCTTTTAACCAACGCACTGCGTAATAGATCCTGCTGGCTCGCAGTTAGATTGGCGTAACCCTTCCGGCACGAAGCATCGTCCATCGCGGTTGCGCAGAATTGTTCGAAGAAAGGCTGGTTCCAGAGCAGGGTGGTATCGGCGCCGCCGTCGGTCATCTGGCCCAGCCCGGCCTCCGGCTGGTCCGTCGTGACCCCTGGCCAGAACTGGCTTTCCCTCGCGAAGATATCCTTCAACAGGCGCGCTGGAACTCCGGTGTCCCGTGCAGCTGAAAAGATCAGGCTATCGTATCGATTCTGCCATTCGGTGACCGCCGACCGGGCCGCATCCATCCCGCAGGCGCTGGCGGCATCGTTCGGGAGCAGGCCGTTGTCGACGCAGGTCGAGGCATCCACCACCTTTTCCATGATCAGGTGGCCGGCCAGGAATTCATAGGGGATATCCGTGGCCAAGTCATCGGCGCGTTGGGGTGTGAGCAGCCAATCCGGCACCCCGCCGACCGGGGGGAAGGCATTCCAATCCTGCGAGCAGGCTGCCAAGGGATCACCGCGCCACTGCGGACTGATCACATCGGTGTACCAAAAATGGCCGGAAGCATCGTCCGAGGGAATGACACGGACGCGCGCCTGGAACAGGACGCTGCTATCGCCATAGCTGGAGTACGCCCAGAACTCGACCGTGATACCGTCCGTGTCAGTCGGAACCAGATCCACCTGGCAGACCGGGTCGCACGTGAACGGTTTGCCGTCGACCCGCCCGGCCAGACTGGTAATGTGCTGGCCATCCAACGGCTCTTCACCGGTTAGCACCAACGTTGGCAGGCTGTCACAGCGAAAAGTGGAACGATAAGGGACGCAACCATCCAGCGTAACCCAGACGACCGGAGGCGGCAGCTCCACCCCGACCTTCCTGGTTGCGGGTGTGGAGTTAATGAACTCGAGATAATACCCCTTGCAGGAACCACCCGGACTGCACGACTGCGTCGAGGCCCACTTGAGATATGTCGCCTGACCGCAGGCATCGAAGATCTCCCCGCCCGTCGGGACGCCTTTGTGATCCACGTTGATCGTGCAAAGGACCTTGTTGTCTGAAAAACCGGTCAGCCACCAAGTATAGGATGTGTAATTCTGTGTGACGATCGTGTAACGGTCCGGTCCTGGAGGTTGGTCATCCGCGGCAGATGCGCCGCGCGTTCGGAGGAGGAACAGCGAAGCCAGGAAGGCGATAAGGGCGGCGGCGGTCAGCCCGGCCCGGAAGGATTTCCCCATCATCTTCATAGTAGACAAAGTCCGCTATCATTATAGCGGACTCCGGCTCAGGTTGCTACTGTCTCTTTTGCATTTCCTCGAGGGTACGCAGATCCTGGCGAAGTTTCCGCCAGCGCACGAACAGGCTGATCAGGTAGCCAAACAGGATGGCAAAGATAACGATGTAACCACCGATCATGTATTTAATGGACACGGCATATGGAAGCATGTTGTACCTCTATTCCATGACCTGAAGTTTGATTTGTTCGACCCGCTCCGCCAGGACGCCGAGGCGGATACGATACCAGAGCAGGGTCACAAAAATAACCGAGAATGTACCCAGGCAGTAGAACATGGTTGCAAGCATCTTCGGGGTCATGCCAAAGCTGCCAACCGCGCTCGAGCTGCCGGCGCCGATGACGGCCGGATGGATCGTCTGCCAGATGCGAATGGAAAAGAAAGTGATTGGAACACTAAGTGATCCGATCAGGGTATATACAGCCCCGAAACGGGCGCGCTGCTCGGGGTCTTCGATTCCCTGGCGAAGGAGCAGATATGCCAGGTAGATCATTTCAAGGATGGCAGCCGTGGTCAAGCGGGCATCCCAGGTCCACCAGGTGCCCCAGGAGGGTTTCGCCCAGATGGAGCCGCTGGCGATTGTGATGGAAAAGAACACCAGGCTGATCTCCACCGCAGCGAGCTCGACGATATCCCACTTCATATCCTTCTTGACCAGGTATACGATCCCTGCCACGGCCGCAGCCATGAAGCCAAGCATTCCCACCCAGGCATTGGCGATATGAAAATAGAAGATCTTCTGGACATAGTTCATGACTGCTTCCAAGGGGGCATAAACAAAGACCATCCAGAGCGCTCCAAGGAAGAGCAGGCCAGACAGGATGGTCATGAAAGTTAATCCTTTGGGTTGGGATCTCATAAACGATACTCCTCTATCACTCTTCGACTACGGAATCGTAAAGCATAAAAGCAACCGCGGTAAAGATTACATCATAAACGATCAGGATATTCAGCCAGGGCCAGATCGTTTCCATGGGCGCGGACTGCAGGAAGCCCCCGCTGGTCTTGACCGCAGCCATCAAAATCGGCAGGATGACCGGAAAAAGCAGGATGGGCAGGAGCACATCGCGAGTGCGGGTCTGGACCGCCATGCTGGCAAGCAGCGTCCCGACGGCAACATACCCGATCGAGCCAAGAAGGATGGTCAGCAGCAGGCCAGGGTTGAATAAATTCGTGTTGTAAAGCAGGCTGTAGACCGGCAGGACGATCAATTCGACGATCAACATGAAGGCAAGGTTGCTGAGGGCCTTCCCAAAATAGATCGCTGACCGGTCCACGGGGGCGAGCAGGAGGCCGTCCAGACAGCCGCGATCCTTCTCGATCGCCATCGAGCGGTTCAGGCCGAGCGTCCCGGCAAAGGCAAATGTCACCCACAAGACACCCGGGGTGATCGTTGCCCGTAGGCTGGGCTGCAATTCGATGGCGAAATTGAAGATCAGGATGACGAGCATGGCAAAGACCAGCATGGCCGAGAGCAGTTCACGCGAACGCAGCTCGGCTGCCAGGTCCTTCCAGACGATCGCGCCGATGGCCTTGAAGTATGCAGTGGATTCCCTTTCCATCAGCCCGCCAACGCCTTTCGATAGAAATCGAGCAGGTTCCTTTTCCCCAGACCGGAGCGGGGTTTGGAGGCTGCGATGACGCCCCGGGAGAGCACGTCGAACCGGGTCGCCAGGTCCTCGACACGCGCCAGGTCGTGGGAGGTCATGACCACGGTCCGGCCACGGCCGGCGACATTCCGCAGCAGGCCGTCCAACATGTCACAGGCGTCCTGGTCGAGGCCGGTATGCGGCTCATCGAAGAGCATCACTTCAGGATCGTGGAGGACGGCCCGTCCGATCGCCAGGCGTTGTTGCATGCCGCGCGAGAAAGTCCGGACGAGATCACGCCGGCGCGCCGAAAGGCCGACCAGTTCGAGAACATCGGAGATGCGGCAGTCGAGGTCCGGGACAGCATACATCCGTCCATAAAAGCGCAGGTTTTCCTCGGCCGTCAAATCGCCATAAAGGAGTGGCTGATGGGTAACGACCCCCAGACGACTCCGAACAGCGGCAGCCTGCTTCGGCAGTTGATAGCCGGCCACCCTGACCTCCCCAAAGGTTGGGCGGGACAATGAAGCCAGTATGCGCAGGAAGGTCGTCTTCCCAGCGCCGTTCGGGCCAAGGATGGCCACAAACTCCCCCGGAGCCACCTGGAAATCGAGGCCGCGCAGGACAGTCTTGAGGCCAAACCGTTTGGCGAGTTTGTGTACTTCGATCATGGCAATCGGCCGATCCATCGAATCTGGGAAAACCACAGCGCGAAAAACTGGAACTACAACGCAGCTTTCAGGCGCTCTTTTAATTCCGCCCGGCGCTTATCATAGGCTTCCTTCGAAATTCCGCCGGTTTTAAATTGGTCGTCCAAGGCGATGATCGCATCGGTAATACTATCCTGGTCGGCTCCCAATGCATCCGGGCTGGCCGTTTCTTCGGCGCCGGCAGCTTCTTCCTGTTGTGCAAGCTTGCGGTCATGGAGAAAGAAGTAAGTCCCAACGCCGATCAGGAGCAGGCCAATCACACCGATGCCGATCAGGACGATCGTCTGACGGGTGAATGAAAATCCGGTTGGGGCGCCAGGCTGGCCGGAGACGGTCAGGGAAAGGGTGCTTCCGGCAGCCAGGTTGTTTCCCTGGTAAAGCTGATAAACAGTGCTCTGGTATGTCTGCGTGCCAGTATCCTTCAATTGCTCGCTGCGGACGCGGACACCCTCGGGGACGATCACCGTCACCGCAGAGACCGGCAGCCGGAAGGGCTGGACGATTTTGATGCTATTGGTATAAGGAAGGCTGAACTGGACCAGGATGCCATACTGCCGGTCCGCTCCGGGGATGAGGGCGAAGCCGTTCGCCGCGCTCATCAGCGGGGCGCTCCCCTGAGCCATCTGGTATTGCACGTCGCTCGCGCCGGTCGGCAGCTGGATGAATGGCACGGTGCTGCCGTCACTGGCGACGGTCACTGTTTTCGAGCCGGGGTTGCTGACAACGTAGAGAACCTGGACCTGAAGTTTTCCGGCAGTCGAAAAATCGTAGCTCATGTGAACCTGGCTGACTGTCAGGGCATCCAGGTTATCGGTCGAATCGTAGACCGTCACCGGCAGGTCGTACGTGGACTTCGTGGCATCGTAGGAGGCCGGATTGGAAGTGTACGTAACGCCGCCATAATTCACCGAAACGATATAAGCGAGGGAGGTATCCGCCAGGACAGAATTGAACAAATACGTCCCGTCCGGCTGGACCGAGGCCGTCACGGTCTGGTCGACGTTGCCGGTGCTCGTATTGTACAAGTAAAGCATGGCAGTCAGGTTTCCAGATACCGCCGCTCCACTTGCGTCCGTCGTTTTTCCGCTCACCGTCACGGGAGCAACCGCCGGGGTCAGGCTGCCGGTGGGAGTGATCGCCTGGGCGGTGCCGTTGGCTGCCAGCGTAAGCGTCACCGATTCTGTTCCGATGGTTGGCTCAATAGTCGGCGTAGCCGGCTGGAGTGTGGAAGTCGGCAGGGGTGTCAGTGTAGGTGCACCGATGGTCGGCGCCGGGGTCGGGGAAAGATATCCGGGAGGCGGGGTGATATCTTCAGCCAGCGAACAACCGCTCAAAATTAAAAACGCAAGAATGCTCGATATGGCCAGGCGGGATTTCATTCAACTTTCCTTAGATTGGATTAGCCGTTAGGCTTGGTTTACAGCCTGACCACACGAGGGACAAAATCGGTCAGATTGCATGACCGGTTTACCACATTTCGGGCAAAAACCGGTCGCTTTTATTTTTCGGAGGCTTCGCCGATTTGCGATCAGGTCCTCGAGATCCTCATCCGACAATTTTCGAGCGGCCAGGGGGCGGAGGCCCTTGCCGGTCTGTCGCCCATCCGCTGCGGCCATTTGGCTTTGAATTTCATCCAATCGACGCAGCACCTCGGCGCCGCTCTGGAGGAGCAATGCCCGCTGGTTTGGATATTCCTCGGCAGGAATTTTACCAAGGCTTTGGTCAAAATCGAGTTCCTGGATGGTATTAAGGATGCGATCCCGTTCCGCCATCAGAGCGGATAACTGACGCCCGCCCGCGACCTGGACGCGCCAATGTTCCGTAAAAGGCATGGAAACGAAAAGCACAACCAGGATGATGACTGCAAGGAGCAGGAGAATGGCGCCGAGGTCCATCCCTACCTCCCGCGAATGAGTGGATCGATGACGGACTGAATCTCGGCAAGGGACTGGAAGGCCCCAATCTGCTGATGCACCAGGACGCCCTGCTGGTCGACCACGTAGGTTTCCGGCATGGCGATGTTGCGGTTGAAGATCGGCGTGATGCGCGTTCCCAAGTCCGGTCCGTTCGGATAAGTAATGTTGTACATTTTTAGATAGTCGAGAGCCTTCGCGTCGACATCCGTGTAATCGACGCCCAGGAAAACGACCTGGCCGGTCGGCCCATATTCCTGCCATGCGGATTCGACGTACGGGGCTTCGTCAGCGCAAGTGACACACCAGGAAGCCCAGAAGTTGACCACCACGACCTTGCCGCGCAAATCCGAAAGCCTGACCTGGGTGGAAGTCTGGTATGGGTACTTGTCGAAGAGGGTCAGGGTAAAGTTGGGTACTTTGGAACCCACGGACAGGATCGGATTCTGGGCGTGGAATAAACCGATCGCAAGGACGATCAGCACGGCCAGTAATCCAACCCAGATCAGGACCTGGACCCAGACCGGGGCGGTGCGCCGGAGGCCGGCGGGAGGAGATGTCTTTTCAGTCATTCAGTTTTCAATTCCTTTTCCGGAGTTCCTCTTCAACCCTGGATACGTATTCGTTTTCGGCTGCCGGAGCAGAACCGTGGGATGGTGCAACGGCATGAAGAGGATCCCCAGCCGATTCTGCTGCCACCAGTTTCCAGGTCCGGAATGCCCGGTAGAGCAGGAAGACTCCTAACAGGAAGGCCAGCGGCGGGACGATGTACACCAGCCAGTTGAAGCCCGTCCGGGGAGGTTCCGAAAGCACGCGGGCCCCGTAATGGTCCACGAAATACTGCTTGATCTGATCCGTGGTTTTCCCTTCCGCCAGCATCTGCCGGATGAGCTCACGCCAGTCGTGGCAGGCCTGGGTCGGGCAGACGTCCAGAGGGGTGTTTTCGCATACCGGGCAGTAGAGCTGGCTGGCAATGGCGTTGACTTCGTCGTCCGACGGGGTCGGCTGCTGGGCAGCCACCGGGCGGACCCAGACGGCCAGCGAAATGAATACAAGGATTGGGACCCAGGAGAATCTTCGCATATTGCTTTACGTGGAGCTTAATTTCGGGACCGTGGCATTCACCCGCACCGCGGCTGGCTCTATCTCCCGTTCCGGCCAGGCGGTGATGAGAATGCCGAGGATGAAGACAAAGCTCCCAACCCACAACCACATCACGAGCGGATTGTGATAGACCTTGAAGGGTGTCTGTGCTGTGGAAAGGTTTTCCCAATCCACCAGGACCACGTAGACGTCATCCGCCAGGGTGCTGCGGATGGCCGGAATGGCCATGGGTTGGCCATCCGGGAACAGGTCGTAGCGCGGGTGGAGCTCACCGAGATATTGGCCGTTCCGGTAAAGGCTCAAGACGGCCCGGGTGACGATCCGCCCATCCACATAGGGGAACTGGGCCAGGGAGTCATACCGGATGGTGTAGCCCGACAACTCGATCGACTGGCCGATCGCCAGACTTTTTTGGGTTGTGGTCTGGAACATCTCGATGCCGATGATAGCCAGCGCCATCATCACCATGGAAAGATGGACGAGGATGCCGCCCAGCCGGCGGCGCTTGCGAGCCGTCTGGCGCCAAAAAGCGACCAAGAGATTTTCGGAGTGGGTCCGCGCCCTTGCCCCCACGCCGCGCCCGAATTCATACAAGGTCACGAAAAGCGCAAAAGCCGCCAGGGTCAATCCGATGTAAGCCAGGACGTTGCGCATCCCGGCAACGAAGAGGACGATCGGCAGCAGCGCCGTCGGAATAACCGGCTTCCAGACCGCCCGGCCGATTGTCTTGAGAGTCCCATACGTCCAGGAAGATAGCGTCGCCAGTCCCATGAGAAGCAGCAGGGAGGCGAAGAGCGGCCCGACCGCCTGTTTATACCACGGCGGGCCGACGGTCATCCGCTGGTTGGTCAGGGCCTCGGAAATGATCGGGAAGAAGATGCCCCAGAAGCAGACGATGAAGATCCCGCCGAAGATCAGTGCGGCCAGCAGGAAGAGGGCCTCCCGTGACCAGAGCGAAGTGGTGGAGATCGACGCTTCCGACTGGAGGTCCTTCCAACGATAGATCAAGAGTCCGACCGAGATGACCAGCATGATGGCGATAAACACTATGAACTGGTAACCGATGGTGCTCTGGGCAAACGCGTGCACCGAGGAGAGCAGGCCCGACCGGATCAGGAAAGTCGCAACGATCACCATCACATAGGTCAGGATGATCAGGATGATATTCAATGGCTTGAACATGCCGCGCTTTTCCTGGATGATCACCGTGTGCAGGAAAGCCGTTCCGACCAGCCATGGAAGCAGGGCCGCCACCTCGGATGAGTCCCAGCCCCAGTACCCACCCCAGCCGAGGACATCGTACGCCCACCACATCCCCAGGACCAATCCGCAGGACAGGAAAAGCCAGGCCCACAGAGTCCAGCGGCGGGTGATGCGGATCCAGCGATCGTCCACCCGACCGGTGATCAGCGCCGCCATGGCGAAGGCATACGGAATGACAAAGCTGACAAAGCCCAGGTAGAGCATGGGCGGATGGATGATCATCCCGGGATGCCTGAGGAGTTCATTCAATCCCTGCCCATCGGGCGGGACAAGAAGCGTGGCGCCCTGCGGGGGGAACATGCTCAAGAGCATCCCGCCGCCTGCCGTCTGCCACCAACGGGTAAAGGGATTCTCGAAGAAGATGCTGAGCGACAGGAAGAAGGCCAATGTGATCGCCGTCACCGCCACGACCCAGGGCAAGAATTCCTGGTCGCGATCCCATTTGCGCATTGCGACCGCCGAGGCAAAGGCCGAGAGCAGCCAGGACCAGAAGATCAGCGATCCGGCCTGGCCGCCCCATAGGGCAGTAATCTTGAGATAAAAGGGCATTTCATTGCTGGTCACCGAATAGACGTATTGCAGCTCGTAATGCCCGGTCGCAAGCTCGTAGATCAGGGTCAACGCGGTCAGACTGATCAGGGGGAACGTTAACAACAAAGACCGCCGGGCACTTTCCACCCAGCGGTCGGAGCGCGAAAAGTAACCGTAAATCGCCGCGCCGACACTGAACAAAGCTACGATCAGCGCCAGAAGAAGGACACCAAACCCGAATTCTGCCAGCATTAAATCTCCTTCATATCGATAAAAGTTCCGGCCTCAGTCCCCGCCGAAGAACCTCGTCGCTTCGATGTTCAATTTCCGCTGACCTGGTTGGGCACGGCCTCCTGGTATTTGGTCGGGCACTTCAGGAGCAAACCATCCGGATCCGCGTAGAATTTGCCGTCAGCTCCCAGCTTTCCGGAGATGATCGCCTGCGCTTCATCCCGCAGAAGATCCGGCTTCGCGCCTTGGTAGACGATCGTCAAGCGGGCCCGGTTCGGATCGACGACTGCATCGTGCAGGACCTTGGAAAGGCCTCCCTGGGCCGCGATGGTCGCGTTATCGCCCGGTACGTTGGCAATCTCGAAAGTCAGCAGGTTCGTCTGGGGATTGAACTGGATCGTACTCCCGGCAACCGCACCCGAGATGCGGATATTTTGCCCCACCAGGCTGCTGCCTTTGCTTTGCAACTGATCGACTGTAACAAA
>DATJPX010000142.1:0-46677 GCA_035506155.1 Anaerolineales bacterium | reverse complement strand
GCCCTCGAGCACGTCCTGGTCGACACGGCCTCAATGCGCCTGGTGACCGGTCCGGCAGCCATGGACGTGGTCGTAACCGAGAACATGTTCGGCGACATCCTGACCGACGAGGCCTCCGTCCTGGCCGGGTCGATGGGGATGCTGCCCTCCGCCAGCCTGGGAGAGACCAGCCTGGGATTATATGAACCGATCCACGGATCCGCACCGGATATCGCCGGGAAGGGGCTGGCCAACCCGATCGGGACGATCCTTTCGGCGGCCATGTTGCTACGGCATTCCCTCAAACTGGAGGCGGAAGCCGCCTCCATCGAGGCGGCGGTCGATGAGACCATCACGTCCGGAGCCCGCAGCGGCGATCTGGGCGGCAAGCTGGGCACCCGTCAAATGGCGGATGAAATTATCCATAGAATCAAGTAAGGAGAAATCATGGCAACACAAGGGAAATATATCTGGATGAATGGCGAGCTGGTGGATACCGCCAACGCGCTGGTGCCCTTCCTGACCCCGGCGCTTCACTACGGCGCGGCGGTCTTCGAGGGGATTCGTGCCTACAGCACCGTCAAGGGGACGGCGGTCTTCCGCTTGAAGGAACACGCGGAGCGCCTGCTCGATTCGGCCCGCGTCCTGGGCTTCCGGGACCTGCCCTGGTCGACCGAAACCATCATGAGCGCGATCAAGCAGGTTGTCAAGGCCGACGGCTTTGCATCCTGCTATATCCGCCCGCTGATCTACATGAGCGGGACGGTTGGAAGCCTGAACATCGATGACGGCCAGCCGGCGCTGGGGATCGCCGCCTGGGAATGGAACAACTACCTGGGCGAGGAAGCCCTGGCGAAAGGCATCCGGGCCAATATCTCGTCCTTCACCCGCCACCAGCCGAACGTCATGATGACCAAGGCCAAGATTTCCGGGAATTACGCCAACAGCATCCTGGCCAAGACCGAGTCCGCCCGCCTGGGCTTCGACGAAGCCATCATGATCAACCCGCAGGGCTTCGTGGCCGAGTGCACCGGGGAAAACCTGTTCGTCGTCCGCGGCAGGACGATCGTCACCCCGCCGCTCGTGGATATTCTCGAAGGCATCACGCGGGACGCCATCATCACGATCGCCCGCGACCTCGGGTACCAGGTGGTCGAGTTGCCAGTCTCGCGCGACCAGCTCTACATTGCCGATGAGGTCTTTGTCACCGGCACGGCGGCCGAGTGCATCGGCCTGCGCGAGATCGACTTCCGGGTCATCGGCGACGGGAAGACCGGCCCGGTGTGCCGCGAGGTCCAGAAGACCTTCCACGCGGCCGTCCAGGGGACCGAGGCGAAATATTCCGCCTGGCTCGATTACGTCTAAACTCGCCATTGACATTCCCGGTCCAGTCAGGTAGAATGGCCCACTAATAACCTATGAACGTCTATACAACCCGCTTCTTTGCGTACTATTATTATTACGGCCTCCATACGACGGTTGCCGTTGGTGACGCTTAAGCGGGCTGGGAAAAGACCATACCTGCAGATCAAGAGGAGCGAGACCAACGGTCTCGCTCCTTATCATATCCGGAGGAAAACCTATGCGTGTGTGTGGAATTCGCGGCGCGACGACAGTGGACGAGGATCGAGCCGAATTGATCCTGGTGGAGACGCGCCAGTTGCTGGAGGAAATCCTGCAGGCGAATTCGGACCTGCGGCCGGAGGATATCGTCAGTGTCCTCTTCACGACGACGGAGGATCTGGTTTCAGCCTACCCGGCGCTCGCCGCCCGTCAGATGGGCTGGACGGCCGTCCCGATGATGTGCGCCCGGGAGATTCCGGTTCCCGGTTGCCTGCCGCGCTGCGTGCGGGTTTTGATCCACTGGAACACCGAAGGCACCCAACAAACTGTCCGGCACGTTTACTTGCGTGAAGCGGTAAAACTTCGTCCCGATCTATCCGTTTGATGGATTGGGATGATCTTTTTATTGGCAGGATGTTCAAGGAGAAGAGACTATGATGATCATCATGAAACACAGCGCCACCCAGGCCGAAGTGGAGCACGTCGTCGAGCATATCAAGGCGAACGGCTTGACCGCGCACGTCTCGGTTGGCGAGGATCACACCGTCATTGGGGCAGTCGGGGATACGCATGCCATCCCGACCGAGATTTTCGAAGTCCTCGACGGGGTCGAAAGCGTCGTCCGCATCTCCCAGCCATACAAGCTGGCTTCCAGGCAATTCCATCCGAAAAATTCGATCTTCCCACTGGACGGGTTTACGGTCGGCGGGGAGGAGATCGCCATCATCGCCGGGCCCTGTTCGGTCGAATCCCGCTCGCAAATGCTGGAGACCGCCCAGGCGGTCCGGGAAGCCGGCGCGCATGCCTTGCGCGGTGGGGCGTTCAAACCGCGCACTTCTCCGTACTCCTTCCAGGGCCTCGGGGAGGAAGGCCTGGAACTCCTGGCGGAAGCCCGCGAAGCGACCGGGATGCCCGTGGTGGTGGAGATCACCTCCCTGACCCAGATGGAGGTGATGGAGAAATATGTCGACGTGCTCCAGGTCGGCGCCCGGAATATGCAGAATTACGCCCTTCTGAGTATGCTTGGAAAGACGAACAAACCCGTCCTGTTGAAGCGGGGCATGTCGGCGACCATCGAGGAACTGCTGATGGCCTCCGAGTACATCCTTTCCGGAGGCAATCAGCGGGTCATGCTGTGCGAGCGCGGCATCCGGACTTTCGAGACGGCCACCCGGAATACCACGGACATCAACGCCGTCCCGGTGCTGAAATCCCTGACCCACCTGCCGGTCATCCTGGACCCGTCCCACTCCACCGGCCATGCGGACTACGTTGCCGCAGTCGCCCGGGCGGCTGTCGCGGCCGGGGCGGATGGGCTCATCATCGAAGTCCATTGCGATCCATCCCATGCCCTCTCGGACGGACGCCAGTCCCTCAGACCGGAAAAGTTTGCCGAACTGGTCAAACAGGTCGGCTTGATCGCTGAAGCCATGGGCCGCAAGCTTGCCCCGGCCCGGGATTGAACCAGAAGATAGGGCGCGGAGATTTACCCGCCCCAACCGGAAACACGCCAAGGAGAAGAGTTCCATGTTGATCGTAATGCACCCAGGAGCGAGCAAGGCCCAGGTCAAAGACGTGATCGCCGAGATCGAGAGTCGCAACCTGTCGGCCCACATCATCGAAGGCGTCGAGCAGACCGTCATCGGCGCAGTGGGGGACAGCCATTCCGTCCCGAAGGAAGTTTTCGAAGTCCTTCCAGGGGTGCTGACCGTCACCCGCATTTCCCAGCCTTACAAGCTGGCCTCGCGCCAGTTCCATCCCCAGGATTCGGTCTTCCCGTTGGACGGCTTCGCGGTCGGCGGGGAGGAAATCGCCTTGATTGCCGGTCCGTGTTCGGTCGAATCGCGGGCGCAGCTTCTCGAGACTGCCAGGGCGGTCCGGGAGGCCGGGGCGAATGCCTTGCGCGGCGGGGCGTATAAGCCCCGCACCTCACCCTACGCCTTCCAGGGCTTGGGCGAGGAAGGACTGGAGTACCTGGCCGAGGCGCGTGAGCTGACTGGCATGCCGGTAATCGCCGAGGTGATGTCGATCGCCCAGATCGAGATCATGTTGAAGTATGTCGACGTTCTGCAGGTCGGGGCGCGCAACATGCAGAATTTCCCTTTGCTGAGGGCGATCGGCGAGACGCGCGTCCCGATCCTGCTGAAGCGGGGCATGTCGGCGACCGTCGAGGAATTGCTGATGGCTGCGGAGTACATCCTCTCGGGCGGCAATTCGCGGGTCATGCTCTGCGAGCGGGGGATCCGGACTTATGAAACGGCCACCCGCAATACGACCGACATCAATGCCGTCCCGGTCCTGAAAGCCCTGACCCATCTGCCGGTCATCCTGGATCCTTCCCACTCCACCGGCCACGCCGGATACGTCACAGCGATCGCCAAGGCTGCCGTTGCAGCCGGCGCGGATGGTCTCATCATCGAGGTGCACAACGATCCACCCCATGCCCTCTCGGACGGCGCTCAGTCTCTGACCCCCGGACAGTTTGCCAGCCTGGTCAAAAAGGTCCAGGCGGTTGCCGAGGCGGTCGACCGCCGTCTGGCGCCGGTCCACGAAGAGGGAGCTGCCTAGCATGGACGAGGATGGCTTTAAACTTTCAGAAGCCCGCGTCGGGATCGTTGGCCTGGGATTGATGGGCGCCTCGCTGGCCCTGGACTTGCGCGGTTTGTGTGCGGAGCTGGTAGGGGTCAGCCGCAGCCCCGAGACGCTGGCCTACGCCCTCGATCATCACATCGTCGACCGGGTGACGGATTTCGACTCGTCCCTGGATTGCGACCTGCTCGTCCTGGCGGCGCCGGTCCGGACGATCATCCGCCAGCTCCAGCAGATGGGTGCAGCCTCCGGGAGGGCTGCTCGGCCGACAGTTGTCCTCGACCTGGGCTCCACCAAGCAGGAGATCGTCCGGGCGATGCAGACGCTGCCCGTCCGTTTCGATCCGATCGGCGGCCACCCGATGTGCGGGAAGGAAGTCGCCGGGATCCGGCACGCCGAGACCGGCCTCTACCGGGACAAGACTTTCATCCTGACCCCGCTCAACCGGACCTCGAAGCGGGCGCTGGCGCTGGTTCACGAAGCCCTCGCCGCCATCGGCAGCCACCCGCTGGTGCTATCCCCGGAACGCCAGGACCAGTTGGTCGCCATGACCAGCCACCTGCCTTACCTGGTCAGTTGCGCCCTGGTGAATGCCGCACTGTCCCGGGAGGATCCACAGCTCTGGGCGGTAGCCGCGTCGGGCTTCCGGGACACCTCCCGACTGGCTGCCAGCGAGCTGACCATGATGATGGACATCCTGCTGACCAACCGGGCGGCGGTCCTGGACGCGTTGCGCTGTTACCGGATCGAGCTGGACCTGCTCATGGGGGCCGTGGAAGCCGGAGAGGAAGGACCGCTCCAGGATGCCCTTCTCCCGGCCCAACGACAGCGCGCGCAGATGTCGCAACGACAGTGAGGATGCCTGGATGAATACTTCATTGAATTCCCGGCCTTCCGAGCTCGCCATCGAACCGATCCGCCACCCGCTGGATGCTTGCGTGCGCATGCCGGGCTCGAAGAGCCTGACCAACAGGGCTTTGATGGTCGCCGCCCTCGCCCGCGGGACGACCAGGCTGGTGAACGCCCTGTTTTCGGACGATTCGCATTATTTTTCCGAGGCGCTCAAAACCCTCGGCTTTGCGATCGAGTCCGACCCGGAAGGCCTCTCCTATACCGTGGTTGGGCAGGGCGGCCGGATTCCGGCCCATCGGGCGGATCTCTTTGTCGGGAACGCCGGGACGGCCGCCCGTTTCCTGACCGCCATGCTGAGCCTCGGGGAGGGGGAGTACCTCGTCGACGGCGAGCCGCGCATGCGAGAACGCCCGATCGCCGACCTGATCGGCGGGCTCAACCAGCTCGGCGGACAGGTCTCCAGCCCGACCGGCTGCCTGCCGGTGCAGGTGCGGGGATCCGGCCTGCTCGGCGGATTCTGTTCGGTCGCCGGGAACGTCAGCAGCCAGTTCCTGAGCGGACTGCTGATGGTCGCACCGTATGCCCGGACCTCCGTCGAGGTGGTGGTGGAAAACGGCCTGAACTCGAAACCGTACGTGGACATGACCATCTCGGTCATGTCGGATTTTGGGGTGGATGCCACCCGCCAGGGCTATCACAGCTTCGTGGTCAGGCCAGGGACCTATCGGGCCTGTGACGATTATCCGATCGAACCGGACGCCTCCGCCGCTTCGTATTTCTTTGCCGCTCCGGTGATTCTTGGAGGCCGGGTCAGGGTGCAGCGCCTTTCCCGAAGCTCGAAGCAGGGTGATATCGCCTTCCTGGATATCCTCGAGCAGATGGGCTGTACAGTCACCCAAACCGATGAGTATCTCGAAGTTTCATCGGGCGGCCCCTTACAGGGTGTCAACGTGGACATGCGCAACATCTCCGATACGGCCCAGACCCTGGCCGTGATCGCACCTTTTGCTGCCTCACCCACCACGATCCGCGGGATCGGATTCATCCGCGCCAAGGAGACCGACCGGATCGGGGCGGTCTGCACAGAGCTGCGCCGCCTGGGCGTGGACGTGGAAGAACAGCCCGACGGGCTGGTGATCCAACCCTGCACGGCCTTCCAACCCGGCTGCGTCCAGACCTATAACGACCACCGCATGGCGATGGCATTTTCCCTGCTGGGCCTGCGCATCCCGGGCGTCAGTATCGAGAATCCCGGATGCGTATCCAAAACATTTCCGGATTACTTCACTGTCCTGGAGGCTCTGCGATGATCCATCTTGGCCTTTTGGGATACCCCCTTTCCCATAGCCTCTCGCCCCAACTTCACTCGGCTGCCTTCCACGCGGTTGGCCTGGATGGCGAATACCGTTTATTCTCGATCCACCCGGACCAGGTGGATGAATTGGCGGAGCTGGTTGGGCGGATGCGGGCTGGAAAGCTGGACGGCTTGAACGTCACCATCCCTTATAAACAAACCATCCTGCTTTACCTGGACCACCTGACGCTGCCTGCCCGGACGATCGGGGCAGTCAACACGATCTATTGCGAAGATGGCTGCCTGATCGGTCACAATACCGATGCACCGGGATTTCTCTCCGATCTAAAACGTTGCCTGCCTGAAGCTCCTCGGGAGAAACGCGCCTTTGTCCTTGGCGCCGGCGGGGCGGCCCGGGCGGTCGTCTATGCCCTCCTCTCAGACGGCTGGAATGTTTCCCTGGCCGTCCGCCGGGCGGACCTGGGCCAGGCGGAAACCCTGGCGACGTCTTTTGCCCGATTGACCGGCGGGGAGAGTCTCCGCATCTGCCTGCTCGAATCGGAACCGTTGAATCCGGTCCTGGGCCAAATTGGCCTGATCGTCAACGCCACGCCGCTTGGTATGTATCCCGACTCCGAAGCCTGCCCCTGGCCGGAGGGCCTGGCCCTCCCAGAGGCCACCTTCGTTTACGATCTGGTCTATAATCCCCGCCAGACGCGCCTTCTTCGTCAGGCAAGCCAGGCCGGCTTGCAAACCGGCTCTGGCATCGGCATGCTCGTCGAACAGGCCGCCTTGGCCTTCGAAACCTGGACGGGACAGGCGCCGCCGCGCCTGGAAATGATGGCCGCAGTGGAGGCAGAATGAGCCTGAGATTTTTGACCGCCGGCGAATCCCATGGTCCGGCGCTGGCGGCAATCCTGGATGGCGTCCCGGCCGGGCTGCCGCTGGATGTCTCGGTCTTGGACAAGGAATTGGAGCGTCGTCAGGTCGGCTACGGCGCCGGCCCGCGCATGAAGATCGAAAAGGATCGCGCCCGGATCCTTTCCGGCGTCATGGCCGGCGAGACGATCGGTGCGCCGATCGCGATCCTTGTCGAGAATACCGACCATGAGAAATGGAAAGGGAAACCGGTCCGGCCGATGACGGCGCCTCGACCTGGTCACGCCGACCTGACCGGAGCGGTCAAGTACGGCTACAAGGATTTGCGTCCCGCCCTCGAACGGGCTTCGGCCCGCGAGACTGCAGCGCGTGTCGCCGTCGGGGCGATCTGTAAACATTTCTTGGCCCAGTTTGGGATCAAGGTGGGCGGTTACGTGCGGGAGATCGGCGGAGTCGCCGTGGTTGGCCTGGACGAATTGCCGTACTTGCGGCGCTTCGAGCTTGCCGAGGAAAGCGACGTGCGTTGCCCCGATCCCGCCAGCGCAGGGAAGATGCGTACCCGCATCGAGGAAACCATCCATGCGAAAGACACCCTCGGTGGGTTGCTGGAGATCGTTGCCCTGGATGCCCCTGTTGGCCTCGGCTCCCACGTCCAATGGGACCGCAGGCTGGATTCCCGCCTGGGAGCGGCCGTGTTGAGCGTCCAGGCGATCAAGGGAGTCGAGATCGGCGAGGCCTTCGAAAACTCCCGCCGGACCGGCACCCAGGCGCAGGATGCCATTCGATTGAATTCTGGCGGCGATCTGGGGAGGGCGACGGACCGCTCCGGCGGGATCGAGGGCGGGATCAGCAACGGCCAGCCGATCATCATCCGGGCGGCGATGAAGCCGATCGCCACTACCCTGACGCCCCAGGGCACGGTCGACCTGGCGAGCGGGGAAGAGTCCTTCACCCGCTACGAGCGTTCGGATTTTTGCCCGGTGCCTCGGGCGGTCCCGATCCTGGAGGCGATGGTGGCCTTCGTCCTGGCGGGTGCCCTGATCGAAAAGCTCGGCGGGGATTCGCTCGGCGAGATGCACCCTCGTTTCGACCTGCTGCGCAAAGCCCGTCTGGAGGATTTGAGGATGGCAAACGAAGAACGGGTCTGGTGGCCTGAATGAGCGGACACATCTACCTTTATGGTCCTCCAGGCTCCGGGAAGACCACCCTCGGAAAGTTGCTGGCGGAAGCGCTTGCCCTGCCGTTCATCGACCTGGACGAGGAGATCGAAAAGACTGCCGGGCGGTCCATTCCCGCGATCATGCAGGCGGAGGGGGAGCCGGCCTTCCGGGACCTGGAGGCCGCGGCTCTGGAGCGCGCTTCTTCCGAGCCGGGCGGCGTCGTCGCCCTGGGCGGCGGGGCGCTGCTTCGTGCGTCCAATCGGCAGCTGGCCGAATCGAGTGGACGGGTCATCCTGCTCGAAGCCGACCGAGATACCCTGTTGCGACGCCTCCAGCCGCAGGTTGGGCGGCGTCCGCTCCTGGACGGCGATATGGGCGAAAAGCTGACGGGCTTGCTTTCCCGCCGGACCGATCATTACAATTCGTTCGATCTTCGCATAGCCACTTCGGATCAAGACCCAGAGGCTGTTTTGTGGGAAATCCAGAGGCGACTCGGGCGTTTCCACGTCAAGGGGATGGGCCCGGGGTATGACGTCATTATCCGGAGAGGCGGGTTGGCCGAGTTGGGGACGACGATGAAAGAGCGAGGGCTGTCGGGTTTTGCTGTGATTGTCGCGGATAGCAAGGTTGCGGCTCATTATGGGCAGCCTGCGCTTGATTCGCTCTCCCGGGCCGGATACCAGGCCCGTCTGTTGAGTTTCCCGGCCGGGGAGGTCAACAAATCCCTGGCAACCGTCGAAAAACTTTGGACAGGGTTCCTTGAATCCGGCCTGGACAGGAAAAGCGTCGTGATCGCGTTGGGCGGGGGAGTGACGGGGGATCTGGCGGGGTTCGCCGCTTCCACGTTCATGCGCGGCGTTGCCTGGGTGGGCGTCCCGACCTCCTTGCTGGCGATGGTCGATTCGTCCCTGGGCGGCAAGACCGGGTTCGACCTGCCGCAGGGAAAAAACCTTGTCGGCAGCTTTTATCCGCCGCGGCTGGTGCTGGCAGACCCGGATGTCCTGACCACCCTTCCGGAACCGGAATTCATCTCCGGGCTTGCGGAAACGATCAAGAATGGCATCATCGCCGATCCACAATTGGTCGAGCTCTGTTCCCATGGATTGGAAGGAGTCAGGGCCAACCTGGACGAAATCGTGTCCCGTGCAATTGCGGTGAAAATCCGCGTGATCCTGGTGGACCCGTACGAGAAAGGCTGGCGGGCGAGCCTGAACCTCGGTCATACGATCGGTCATGCCATCGAACTTGCCAGCGGTTTCCAGCTGCGGCATGGCGAGGCGGTGGCGATCGGGATGGTCGCGGAAGCCGCCCTGGCGGAGCGGATGGGGTTGGCAGACGCTGCCCTGGCCGCACAGATCGCCGCAGTCCTGGCTGGCGTGCATCTTCCGACGGAGATCCCGGCCAAACTCGATCGGAAAGCGATCCTCCAGGCCATGGCCCTGGATAAGAAAAAAGCATTGGGCAGGGTCCGCTTTTCCCTTCCAACCCGGATCGGCGAAGTCAGGACCGGCGTGGAGATCGAATCTTTGGATACGATAATTGCGGAGATGAAATTATGAAATCGATCCTTATCCTGCATGGCCCCAACTTGAATTTACTGGGTACGCGTGAACCTGAGATTTACGGCCGGGAGACGCTGGATGCGATCAACGCCAGCCTGGAAGGCTTGGCGAAGGAACTGGGTTTTGCAGTCCGCTGCCTTCAGTCCAACCATGAGGGGGTCTTGATCGATGCCCTTCACGAAGCGCGGGATTGGGCGGCTGGCGTGGTCCTCAACCCGGGCGGATATACCCACACTTCCGTGGCGCTGCGGGACGCGATCTCTGCCATCGGCATCCCGGTCGTGGAGGTCCACTTGTCGAACGTGGATGCCCGTGAGGAGTTCCGGCGCATCTCCCTGGTTTCCCCGGTCTGCGCTGGGAAAGTCGCCGGCTTCGGCTGGCGATCCTACCTGTACGGGTTGAGAGCGCTTGCCGATCTGCTTTGCGATTAAGAGAGCTCCTGGCAAAATCTCCCAGGAGCTCTCTTTATTTAATCGGGATAGATTTTCCATCCGACCGCGTCCATGTCGACGGAATTGATCGTCTCTGGGGGGATATCGACGAGCAGGGAATTGCATTCAGCGAGAAGCGCATCATCTTCGTCGTAGATTCCCGCCCAGCCTTCGGCCATCCTGCCCTTCGTCTTGCCGGCCTTGCCTACGATCCGCAATGGCTTCCCGATCGGGACGTTCTTGCGGTATTTCACTTCGAGTTTGGCTGTGTACATGAAACGCGGTTGGGATGGGTCGCCCATGTGGGCGCGTCCGCTGATCTCGTCCAGGATCGTGGCAACGATGCCGCCATGCAGGATGCCGGGGTAGCTTTGGAAGGGCTCCGGAGCGGTAAAGGTGGTCTGGATTACGCCCGGTTCCAGCTCGTATATCTTGAGTTTCAATCCGACGGGATTTTCCAGTCCGCAGATGAAACACATGCGAGAATTCGGTTGTTTTTTCACGATAAAGCTCCACTAACTTCGTACTTGCGGCTCCTTGGGTCCCAGCATGACCGCCAGGGAATTCAACTGGCTGGCATGGACGAGCGCCAGGACCTCATCGGCGGGTTGCAGGCCGGTATCGCCGTGAGGGATCAGCAGCTGGTTCTTCCGGATGACGGCGACGATCACGCACTCGCTCGGGATTTGCAGGTCGCGCAGGGATTTCCCGGCGGCCGGCGAGAGCGGATGGACTTTTTCTTCGATGAGCGAATATTCCCCCTTGCGCAGCTTGAGCAGGGTCATCATGTCGCCTAGCGACATCTCTTCGGCGACCAGTCTTCCCAGGATGTCCGCCTGGTTCAAGGAAACGTCCACACCCATTTCCGGGGTGAACAGCCAGGCGTTCTTTGGATTGTTGAGCCGGGCGATGACCCGCGGCACGTTGAACTCGAAACGGGCCAGCGAAGTGATCACCAGGTTGGTCTCGTCGGACCCGGTGACGGCTGCGAGGACGTTGGCCTTGCTGACGCCGGCGGCTTCCAGAACCTGGGGGGAACTGCCGTCCCCGGTGATGATGATGTCGGAGGGTAATTCGTTCTTGATTTTTTCCAGGACTGCCGGCCGTTCTTCGACGACTTTCACGGTATGGCCGCCATCGAGCAGCAACCTGGCGACGTACGAGCCGGTGTTCCCACCGCCTACGATGATGACAAACATCTCTACCTCCTTTCGATCCCCAGCATCTCTTCGAGCCGGTCCATCGAGGACGACAGGACGACCAGGTTGATCAGATCGCCCTCCTTGAATTCGGTTCCGGTGATCGGGATGAATGCCTGCTCGTTCCGGGTGATGCTTACCACCATGACCTCGCCGGGCACGTTCAGCTGGGTGACGCTCCGGTTGACCAGATGAGGAGGCACTTCCAGGTGGACCAGGGAGACTTCCCCACGGCCAAAGGTATCCCAGACGTCCAGCTCCGTGTGGGTCAGCACCTGGAAGATCCGTTCAGCGCCCCAATTGGTGGAGGAGATGGTGGTCAGGCCGAGGCGCTGATAGATCTCTGCACGGCGGGGATCGTATAGCCGGGCTACGACCCGCGGAACATGGAAAATGTTGCGGGCGATGCGGGCGGAGACGATATTGGCGTTATCCGACTGGCTGGCGGAAACGAACGCGTCTGCCTGCTCGATGCCTGCCTCAAGCAGGACATTCCGGTCGAATCCCAGGCCCTTGATGATCCGCCCTTTGAAATTGGGGCCCAGGCGGCCATCCGCATTGGCGTCGTGATCTATGACCGTCACGTCGTGGCTTTGGGTGGCCAGAAGCCTGCTCACCTGGGAGCCGATGCGACCACAACCCATCACGATTACCTTCATGATCAGCCTCCTCTCATTGAGTTTTCGAATCCGGATGCGGTTTTGCGATCCGGCGAAGCATGCCTTTTCGGAACCACTCCAGCGTATAAAGGATCAGGGCGCTGAGAGCAAAGAACAGCCAGTAGATCGGCGGAAAGCTTGCGTTTTCGAAGGCCCTGGAAAGGACCGGGAAATAGACCATTCCGACGACCAGGAGCAGGGCGAATGCGATGCCGAGCAGGAGGACCCGGTTGCTGCCCCAGCCCATCTGCCGGTTGTGGGCTTTGGCCGTCCGGCAGGCAAAGGCGTTGCCGATCTGGACCGTAACGACGCCGACGAGAAAGACGGTTTTTGCGACCGCCCTGACATCTGCTGGAATTGTCCAAAGATGCGGCCAGTGTATCATATTAAAGATTGGTTGGTTCAGGAGGGCGGCGTTCCCGGAGAAGACGAAGGCGGCCAGGAACCCCAGATAGCAAAGCCCGGCTTCCAGTAAGCCCAGCCAGAGGAACGAGCGCACCAGCAGGCCCCGGTCGAGGAGCGGCTGGGACCGCAGGCGGGGCGGGTTCTTCATGATGTCGGGCTCGGGCTTTTCCGTGCCGAGTGCAAGAGCGGGGAGGATGTCCGTTCCCATGTCGATGGCGAGGATCTGGCGAACGGTCAGGGCAGGCGGGATCCCAAAGGAGGAAGTCACCAGGAAGGGAAACAGTTCGGAGACGTTGCTCGAAAAGATGTAGGTGATGAATTTGCGGATGTTGTCGTAGATCGCCCGGCCTTCCTCGATGGCGGCAACGATCGAGCTGAAATTGTCGTCCGTAAGGATGATGTCGGCGGCTTCCTTGGCAACGTCGGTGCCGATCATGCCCATGCTGACGCCTACATCTGCTTTGCGCAGGGCCGGGGCATCGTTCACCCCGTCGCCGGTCACGGCCACGACTTCGCCCTTGGCCTGATAGGCGGAGACGAGGCGCAGCTTGTGGTCTGGAGCCATGCGGGCGAAGATGACTTCCTTTTCGAGCGCATCCTGCAGGGCAGCATCATTCATTGCGTCGAGTTCCGCCCCGGTCAGGATCAGCGCATTGGGACCGGTGACGAGCCCGACGCGCCGGGCGAGGGATTCGGCAGTCAACCCGTAGTCGCCCGTGATCATCACGATGCGGATGCCGGCTTCCCGGCAGACCTGGATGGCTTTCTCCACTTCTGGCCGGGGCGGATCCATCATGGCCATCAATCCAAGGAAGGTCAGGTTCTGCTCGACCGATTCGGCGGTATAGGGACCGGAGCGGAGTTCCAGGTCGCGGCGGGCCAGGCCGAGCACGCGCAGGGCGCGGCGGGAGAAGTCGTCATTTGCTGCCATGACCTCCGCTCGCAGTTCATCCGTCAAAGGCTGGATCTGCCCTTCGATCTGGATGCAACTGCAAAGCTGGAGCACCTCACGGGGCGCGCCTTTGACGAAGGCGATCTCCCGGTTGACCTCCCGATGGATGGTGGTCATCCGCTTCCGACGCGCGTCGAATGGAATTTCATGGATGCGCGGCAGGAGCATCTCGACGACGCTTTCATCCAGGTTGTATTTGAAGGCGGCGACTTTCAGGGCAGCCTCTGTTTGATCTCCCAGGCTGGTCCAGGTTGGATGGTCCTGTGTGGGCCCGTTCAGGCGGGAGTTGTTGCAGCAGAGAGCCGCTTCGAGCAGGGTCAGCAGGTCTTTTTCGATCGGGGTATTCTCGGGAGGCGGCATGAAATGACCCTTGGGTTCGTAACCGACGCCGGTGATCTGAAGGCGCTTGCGGCCCACCCAGACCTCCCTGACGGTCATCTGATTCTGGGTCAATGTGCCGCTCTTGTCCGTGCAGATGACCGATACATTCCCAAGGGTTTCAACGACGCTCAATCGTTTGGCAAGCACGCCGCGGCCGGCGAGGCGCTGGACTGCCATGGCGAGCGACAGGGTCAGCGTGGCAGGCAGACCTTCGGGTGTGACGGCGACGATAACCCCGAGTGCCAGGAGGAGCGGATTGGGAAAATGTTTGCTGATGTGCGGCTCGAAGGTCGCCAACGCCCAGGCAATTGCCCCAATCCCAACCGCCAGCAGGGTCAGCCTGCGGCTCATCCGTTCAAGCTCCTTGTGGAACGCCGAAGGGGCCTCCTGAACGGTCTGGGTAAGCTGGGCGATGCGGCCGAACTGCGTCAGCATGCCGGTTCCGTAGACGATGGCCTTCCCGGTCCCGGAGGCAACGGATGTGCCTGCAAAGATCAAATTCGGCCGTTCGAGTTCGCTGACCCCAGGCAGGATCGACGCTTCGGCGGTCTTCCGTGCCGCGACTGCCTCCCCGGTCAGGGAGGCGTTGTTGACCCTCAGCCCATATTCCTCTACCACCCGGGCATCTGCGGGGATGTTGTCCCCTTCGGCAAGGACGAGGATGTCACCCGGCACGACCTCGTTCGCGGGGAGGTGGATTTCTTTTCCATCCCGGATGGCGCGTGCATAAGATGGAAGGATCTGGCGCAGCTTGTCGATGGCTTTTTCGGCGCGATACTCTCGCCAGAAGGAGAAGGCGCTGTTGGCGATGGTCAGGAGGAAGATGACGAATGCCAGCGTCCAGTCCCTTTGCCACAGGCTGATGAGAATGGACAGCAGCATCAACAGGATGAACGGGTGGCGGACCTGCTGGATGAATTTTACCCAGGCAGGCGCGTGGGGCTGTTCGGAAAGGACGTTATCCCCGTAGAGCGACCGGCGCGACGCAGCCTCGGCCGTCGTCAGGCCGTCTTGCGAGGTCACAAGAGATTGATAGACCTCGGGAATCCGTAAGCTGTAGATCGGAGTGGAGCTCATAAGTTAGAAAATCGGGAGACGAAATTTCGCAACTCGTCTCCCGTGATCTTACGCCTTTTTTCCTGTCTTGTCGTCGGGGGCGGATTGTTCTTTCCAGTTTCCTTGCTGGGACGCTGGCAAGTGGTCGGAAGATGGATGATCGATGGATGACATGAGGACGCGTGCCGTGGTGGAGGCGGTCATTCTCCAACGGATTCGAACGCTTCACCCAGCAATTGAAGTTCTGCCATCAAGTGGGTCCTGGTGGAGTGGCTGAAGCGGGTATCCTGGGCAACCTTGGCCTGTTCTTCGAGGGCGGCGCGAACGACGAATGCCGGGACGAACATGATCCGCCCGGCCGGGATAATGACGAAATTGTGGGCTTCGATGCGCAGATCCTGGTCATCGAAATAGGGCAGGCTCAGGCTCAGGCCACGGTTCAGGCTCTGGGCGCGGGCGCGCTCCTGGATTGCCCGGATGATTTCGCGAGTCTGGTATCGGGCCAGGGCGCGTCCCTGGTTGACCAACTGGCCGAGCATCCCATAGCGTTTTTTCTCAAACTCTTCATCTGCCACCATGTAAGGCGCCAGGGACCGGGCCGCGAACAGGATGGTCAGGAAACGCTGCATAGACGCCACATGGGCTTCGGCCTCGCCGACGCTGTTGACGATCAATTTATCACTGCCGTCGTAGGCGACCCATTGCGGCAGGTAGAACCGCCGGGCGGCCGGTACGTACGGGACCTGCAGATTGCCGCGCCCGTCATCGGTGGAACTTTCCTCGGCGATTGCGTCGGTCGTCGCCGTGATCGCCGATTCCGGTTCGATTTCGTCCGAAACAGGGATGGATGGGATGTCGTCGTCATCCGGGGCGACGTATTTGACGGTCCTGCCGGATGGAAGCATGTTGCGGACCATGTGGTTGGCTGCCGCGTAGCGGATCAATTCCGCGCTGACGGCAACGGCTTTTTCGCTGGATTGGTCCAGTTCGGTCAATCGCTGGCGGAGAGTCTCGTGGACATCCCTGCGGCTGATTAAATCGCCGATTTTGCCGACCCGCTGTTCGCGGAAAGCCTGCGGGACGGATAATGGCTCGCCGTTGGCGGAAAGAAGCACCCGATCGGGAAGCGTGAACCGGATGCTGTGTTCGCGTTCGACGAACGCTTCCGCGATCTGGCTGGCCTGGGCTTCAAGGAACCTTTGCACGATCGCGGGCTGGGCGTCAAAAAGCGCTGACTGGCGTTCGAATTCCTCCCGCAATTGGTCCACGGCGGTCAAGCTATTTTTCATCTGGGTCTTCTCGGCCATAAGCTCATCCTCTCTAAAGACACAAGTGGGGAATAATACTACTTAATTAATCGCTGTCAAGCCTGGGCAAATGTATCGATCAGCAGCCTGACGTTCCCACCGACGGGATAAAGGATTGGGCAGGTCGCGCCGCGTTTGCGATATTCGTTGACCTTGAGGCGGGCTTCTTCCGGAGTGCCTGAGGCGGTGATGCGATCCACGAGGGCATCTGGAACCAGGTGTTTCGCCTTGTTGATCTGCTCCTTGGTCGCCGGCCACCCCAGGATGGACTGGATCTCCGTTACCACTTCCTGGGAGACGCCGCTGGCCTTGGCGATGTGCGGCTGCTGGGCCAGGTACTGGCACAGCAACATCTTGGTCGTTTCGATCGCCTTGTTGTGTTCGTGATCGACCGAGCAGACGACCAGCTGTGGCCGGTCGATCTCCTCGAATTTTCGGCCGGCTTTCCTGGCCCCGCTGGCAAGCAGCTCGAGCGCTTTGTCATTGTATTCCGGCGGAACGCAATAATTCAAGACTGCCCCATCGGCAATCTCGCCGGTCATCTCCATCATCTGGTCGCCGGTGGCGCCGATCATGATCTTCACGTTCCGGGGTTCCCGCCGTCCGTGAACTACATCCAGCTCGATGCCTTCGACGTTGACGAATTCGCCATGAAAGGTGACCCTTTCCATATTGAGAAGGCGCCTGAGGATCTGTACGGTTTCCTTCATGGCGGTCAGGGGTTTCTTTCGCTCGATGCCCACGTTGTGGGCCAGGGGGTCCCACCAGGCGCCGATCCCGCAAATGATCCGGTTCGGAGCAAGGTCGTCCAGGGTCAGGAAGGTGGCTGCCAACAAGCCGATATTACGGGTCCAGTTATTGATCACGCCGGAGCCGACGTTGATCTTGTCCGTCACGGCTGCATAAGCAGCCATCGGCACGATGGCATCCCTCACCAGCCGGGACTCGGCCTGCCAGACAGCCTCGAAGCCTTTTTCCTCTGCGTAGCGAACGTAATCCAGGCCATCCCGCAAATCGTGGGAATCTTGCAGGTAAAGGGCGACTCTTTCTTTCATTAGTGATACCTCCTATGGATAAATATCCGGCTTCAGGATAAGTGCAGCTTGGCCAGACCGCCGAGCAGTTCGAGGTCTTCCGGCAGGTCCAGATCCAGGCCGAGGCGCTCGGAGTGGATCACCTCCAGGGTGGCGCCGGCTTCGATGGCGCGCTGACTATGGCGCTCGAAGGAGCCGGGGCCGTACCCATATTCGATCAGGCCGGCCGGGTTGACGAGGAGTCCGTTGGTGCCGTCCATCCGGCGATCGGGGGCAATGACCACGGCCGGCGGGTTCTTCCCCCGCCTGAGCAGCGCCTTCAAATCCGAAGGGCGGACCAGCGGCAGGTCGGCCGGCAGGACTAGGACCGCCCGGGCACCCTGGGCCTGGGCGACAATCGTTGCCCGTTTGATCGCCGTATTGAACTGCGGGGCCCCGTCCTCCAGGACCGTCCGGCCGCCCATGCTGCGGGTCAGAGCCAGGGCCGCCGGGTCCCGGCTGACGACGAGGGTGTGCTCGATCTCGGCGATCTCGTTCAGGGTTGTTAAGGTGTGCTCGAGCAGGTAACGATTCAGGCGGGTACGCTCTTCTTCGGAGAGCATGCCGGCCAGGCGCGATTTACCGCGCCGTAACGGTTTGACAGGTACGATGGCCCATATGGTCATAAGGTTTGAATCAAGTTTAGCACATCTTGAGCCAATCGTCGCCGATTCGCCCGAGTTCTCATCAAAGTATTGGTCGTCAGGGTCCGAATGGCAAGTTCCCTGGCCAATTCCCGGTCGACGGCGTCCAGCACGAAACCGGATAATAAATTCCCGTACTGGTTGGCGACCGCCAGGGCGGAAGGCTGGATGCCCAGTTCCGCGTACATCTTTGCGGCCGGACCCTTGACAGTCTGGCCGCCGATGATCGGAGAGACGGCGACGACCGGTTTGGCAGCTACGGCTGGACGGATATCCGGTACGTTCAGGATGGGATTGATGCTTACCCATGGGTTGGATGGGCAGATGACCACCGCGTCCGCGGCCGCCAGGGCTTGCACAACTCCCGGAGCGGGTCGGGCGTCTTCGATCCCCGCAAAACGAAAACCGCGGACTCTTGGCTGGCAGAGCCGGTGGACAAAGTATTCCTGGAATGCCAGCTCCCCAAACTCGGCGGTATCCACGATGGTATGGACCGGCTGGTCGCTCATTGGCAGGACGGCCGGCTGAACGCCCCACGCCTTGCAAAAATCATGGGTGACCCGGCTGAGGGATTGCCCTTCATGTAGACGGCGGGTTCGCTCGAGATGGGTAGCCAGGTCCAGGTCGCCGATGTGGAACCAGTCCGGGCCACCCAGCTCCTGGAGGGTATCCAGGGTCCGGAAGGACTCGCCCCGCCGGCCCCAGCCGGTTTGCGGGTTGGCCAGCCCTGCCAGGGTATAGCAGACCGTGTCCAGGTCGGGACTGATCGCCAAGCCGAGGTGCTCGAAGTCGTCGCCGGTGTTGACGACGACGGTCAGGTTTTCAGGAGGTAGGATTTGGGCGAGACCGTCGGCCAGTTTGGCACCACCGACCCCGCCCGCCAGAGCGACGATTTTCATTTTTTGATTTTCTATCGATCGACGAATTTCACGAGTTCGCTCAGAGGCTTTCTTACGGGCGATTCTGGCGATTCGTTCGGGTATCCGAGAAATATCATTCCTTGAGGGTCCCATTCACCCGAAAGTTCCAAAACCCGGCGGGTCTCCTCCGGCGCGAAGAGCGGCCAGCAGATCCAAGTCCCGGCCAGGCCTTCGGCGTGGGCGGCCAGCAGGAGTTGCAGCCCGGCCAGCGCCACGGACTGCTCGCCCATACGGATTTCGTTCAGCCTGCCGGCTTCGTCCGGCTGGTCATCGACGGCTGTGGCGTCCCGGCAAAGGACGACGATGACAGGGGCCTCGTTCGTCCGCCGGAGTGTCCGTTCGATGCGAGCCTGGATATCCGCTTCGGCTTTTCCGTCCTCGGCCATATCCCGGCGGAATCGACCGGTGATCGCGGCTGCCAGGCGGGTTTTCGCTTCCACACCGGCCACAACTGCAAAGCGCCAGGGCTGGCGATTGTGCGCCGAGGGGGCATAAGTGGCAGTTTCCAGGATGCGCTCGAGGATGGCTCCCGGCACCGATTCCGGCTTGAACCGCCGGACGGAGCGGCGGGTCCGCAGGAAACTCTGCAGTTCTTCGCCGGTCATCCGTGGGCGTCGATCTTCTCGGGCAGGACCTTGTAGATGACGCGCTTCTGCCCGGGAACGCGATTTTGGTACTTTGGATTGCCGGTGTATTTATACGCCAGGGCATCGATATGCGCGTCTGCCCCGTCCGTGGTGAATTCAACCACCTTGCCGCGGATTTGCAGGTAACGATAGGCGTTCGCCGGGTCGGCGATCACCAGGGCCACCTGTGGGCGGGCGCGCATGTTGCGATCCTTGACCCGTCCTTCAGCGGAATTGATAAGAATGTAAGTCTCGTCGGCATTGAACCAGACGGGGGTCACTTGCGGCGAGCCGTTCGACATCAAAGTGGCCAGGTAGACGAAGGCCTTGGTTTCGTCCTTGAGAAGGTCGCGGTGCGATTCAGGTATGCTGTTCATTATCACCTTCCGTTCCTGATCTGCGGACGAGCAGCGCCCGCATGTCATTCCCCTGGTGGAAGCCAAGGGCGGTTTGAAGCTCGGTTTCTATGCAGCCGAGCATGAGCTTGATTTCACTGTCGCGTTTCAGCGAATCCACGGTGACGATTACAGCCGTGAGGCGATGCTCCCCGGAAATGCCGAGCCAGACATCGATCCCGGCACCGTCAGCGGAGGTCGTTCCCTCAAGATAACCATAGTCCAGCGGATAAACCATCTCGGGGTAACGAGGGTGACGACTGCCCATCGGGCGGTCGATAACGACCCGGCAGGTATCGACCAGGCGGTCCAGGGAAAGCCAGAATTCTTCCGATCGATCCATTACCCACTGAGCCGATAGCGGACGATCGGGGCAGCCCGGTCATCTGTCAGGGAGATCGAGACCAGGTTGTCGATGCGGATCGTCCAATCGAAGGACTGATAGGCCAGCGAGCGGGTGACGCAATCCAGGTTGTCGGGAGAGACATCCCCATACGCAAGGGTGATGTGCGGCACCCATTGGTCGGGCGAGTAGTAGGGTTCCGGGCGAATGGAGAACTGCCGGGTTTCCTTCCACAGCGCTTCGTGGATGCTGAACAATTTTGCATCTTTGACGATGGCGAGATAAACGACCGGGCTGGGGCCGGTAAATATACCCAGGCCGGTTGTGCGGATCGAGAACGGAGGGGTATCCGCTGCCAGCTTTTTCAGGAGCGCGTCCAGGGCAGGTTGATCGTAATCCTCGGTGACCTGCCAGGAAAAATGGGGAAAAGGCGTGATCCTGACGCCCGTCAGGCCGCAGAGCTTCTCTAAATCGTTCCAGATTTGCTCGACACGCGCCGTCGCCGGCCGGTCAAGCAGGGAAGCAACGCCTTTTACCATATGCCCCCGCACCTAGCGAAACAAGTCCTGGTCTTTTGGACGGATCAATTCCTTCAGGGAGCCTTCACGCAAGGGATAGGGGAACCCGCGCACGTGGACGGCGGGGGTTCCTTCGGCTGCTTCGCCCATGACCAGGGATGCGGCCGCGGCGAGCTCATCTGCTGCTGCCACGATGGTGATCTTCAGCCGATAGCCAAACAAGTCCCGCCAGCCACGTTTATCTACAATCCCAGGCAGCCCGGAGATGCCGATCGCGGTTCCGATCGTGCCGATCCGCCAGGCGCGCCCGTGGGAATCGATGATCATCACGCCCAGGCGGTTGCCGGTGGCGATCTTTATCCTTCGCCGGATCTCGAGGGCGGATTTGTCGGGGTCCTTGGGCAGCAGCAGGACCCAATCTTCCGGGGCGCCTTCCTCACCCATCACGTTGGAGTGATCGATCCCGGCGCTGGCGCAAACGAAGCCCAGGCGGTGCTCGACGATGATCGTCCCCGGGCGGACACGTAGGACTTCCTTGCTCTCCCGCAGGATCAACTCCACCAGGCGGGGGTCTTTTTCGCTCTTTGCGGCAAGCTCCACTGCCTCCTTGGACGGTTTGACAGTCGTCAAGTTGACCAGGCGGTTTTCTGCCTTGGAGACGATCTTTTGCGCCAGGACGAGGATATCGCCGTCCTCCGGCGTGATCTTGGCGGTCTGCAGGGATTCGAGCAGGATCTCCGCCAGGTCATCGCCCGGATGGATGAGCGGGATTTTCGGCAGGGGAGTAAAAGTCAGGGGCATAGGCTAATGTTGGATTCCCGAAATGCGTATACCGGCAGATGTGCTGCCGTATTGTTTGTTGAGGCCGATCAGGACGCTGGTCAGGCCTTCCACGACGACCGAATTCTCGATTGGCCCGGCATCCCAACCGGTCAGGCCGGCGGCTGAGACGAGCTTGAGCGTCTCGGCCCGGGCTTCCTTTCCGGTGCCGGTAACGAGTACATCGCATTCGACCGGCTCGTCGTTCAATAAATGTTCATATGAAATATTCTGGAATGCCGAGGTCACCTGGACGTTTTCACCCAGGATTGCATAAGCCTCCTGGGCGGCGCTCCCGGACGGAGGCATCTGTACCTTGGTGACTTTCGGCGGGACCAGCGGAACGGTGACGTCCACGAGTAGTTTCCCTTGGAGAACCTCCCTGACGCTTTCCAGGGTCTCCCGGTGGGCGGCGTAGGGGACCGTGAGGACCACCAGGTTCGCCGCCCGGGCTGCCTCGAGGTTGGTTGCCCCGGCGATGGAGGCTTTCCCTGCCAGAAGCGAGTTCAATTCCTGGGCGGCCGCCTGGGCTTTTTCCAGCGTTCGCGATCCAATGATGATCTGGTATCCGGCTTTGGCCCAGCGGTAGGCCAACCCCTTGCCTTCCTTGCCGGTCCCACCGAGGACAGCAATCGTTCCCAGCGATGAATTCACAGTCATTTTAGATTATTCCCATAGCGTTTCCAGACCGAGGTGGATAGTTCGAGCGCTTTCCGCGAAATGGCTTCTTCGTCGAGCGTTAGTAATTGACGGTCTCTCATGAGCAGTTTCCCGCCGACGATCGTTGTCGTTACCATACTTTCTTGGAAGCCGAAAATGATTTGCCAGGGCAGGTTGTCCACGGTCAACGGAGTAAAAGGGTGGTAATCCACGAAGATCAAATCCGCGGCGGACCCCGGTGCGATTTTTCCAAGGTGCAGATCGGTAAAAAAGCTCTCTGCCAGGGCGGCGTTGTTGTAGACCGCCATCTGGGCGACCTCCGAGGCTGGCATGCGGCGCGGGTCCCGGTTCCAGACTTTGTGGACCAAGTAGGCGGTTTTCCATTCCTCCCACATGGCGTTCGAGAACCCGTCATTCCCGAGCCCAATCCGTACTCCCGCCTTGAGCATTTGTTCGATCGGCGCCACTCCGACGGCATTGTTCATGTTCGAGCGTGGCTGGTGGGTCACCCAGTTTTTGGCTTCCGCTAAGACTTCGATCTCCCGCTCGTCGACGCGTACGCAGTGCGCCAGGATGGATTTCGGTCCCAAAATCCCATGATCCTGCAGGCGGTTGACGACTCGCTTCCCATACTTGGCCAGGCTGTCGAGCTGGTCGGCGTCCCCTTCGGCGGCGTGAATATGAAAGCCGGTTCCATCCGGGGCTGCGTTTCGGGCGGCGTCCAGGGTTTGAGCTGAAAGGGTCAGGCTGGCATGCAGCCCGAAGGCGGCGGACAGGAGAGGGTGGTTCTGCTTTTCGGAATTGAGCTTGTCGATGAAGCGGACATTCTCGCGGATTCCGGCGCGAGCTTTTTCTGGTCCGTCGCGGTCGGTGACTTCATAGCACAGGACTGCCCGCAATCCGGATTCTTCGACCGCCTCGGCGATGACATCCAGGGAGCCGTCGATCGCGTTGGGGGAGGCGTGGTGGTCGACCAACAGGGTGGTCCCGTGGCGGACGGCATCCACCAGGCAGACGAGCGCAGAGGAACGAATGTCTTCGGGCGTCAGGGCCTTGTCCAGAGGCCACCACAGCTTTCGCAGGATCTCGGGGAAATCACGCGGCGCATCTCCCGGGATGGCCATTCCCCGGGCGAACGCGCCGTAGAAATGCGTGTGGGCGCAGATATTCCCGGGCAGCACGAACTGTCCACGCGCATCCACAGGACTGGGATCGGGATGTTGCCGTAGGATTTCTGCGGTTGGTCCCATCTCTTTGATCACATTATTCTCGACGAATAAACCGTAATCATCGAGAATTCGGTTCGGTTCTTCCCAGGTTATGAGCCTGGCATTGACGATTAACATTAATAACCTACTCCAAATTGTACGGGATCTGGCACCTCCACTCCCCGGGAGGCCATCTCCGAAAAAGTATGGAAAACGGCTTCACGCAGGTCCGGATCGCCGGCGTACATCGCCTGGAAAAGGGCGCCGAACACGCCTTCCTGCGGCATCATGCGCAGGTACGAAAGGGCGGCGAGACGCTCCTCGGGTTCGTCGGATTTCAGGGCTTTGAGGAGCAGCTCGACCGGGGGTTTATCCGGTGAGATGCCCATGCCGTGCTTGCTGGCAAAGGCGATCAGCCAGGCGGATTCGGATGGCGGCGGCAGGCGCTTGGGGATGTGCGGATTCGCCTTTTGGTGGTCGTCGAGGACTTCGGAGGCGGTATTCCGGACGACCCATTGTTCATCCTCCACCTGCAACTTCTTAAGGAGCTCCTCCGCCCACGGCTCGTTGATCCGGCCCAGCCCGTACGCGACCGCCCGGCGGACCATCAAATCGTCTTTCATTACCGCGCCCTCGCGCAGCATCGTGTGCCCATCTGTCGGGTGATTGGCCATGGCTTCGGCCGCGGAACGGCGCAAGGTTTCGTCGCCGTGCAGGAGGGCGGATGCGACCGCGTCCATTGCCGCAGTCGTTCCGATGGATGTGAGCGCCAGGCAGGCGGCCCGTCGGATATTGGGCATCTGGCTGTTCAACATATTGGCTAAAAACTCGATTGCCCGGATATCCCGAATTGCGCCGGATCCCAGGGCCGCCAACTGGAGCAGCTCGGAATCCTTTTCTGCCAGCAATTGACGGAAAAGCATGGCCGAGCTTGGATCCTCTGTTTGAATGAAGGCCGCCAGCGCCTGCCCGCGCAGGCTGAGCGGCTGACCGGTCTGTTTCATGAGCTCGGCCAATTTTGCCATCACCTGTCCGCGCCAGGGCGCCTGGCGGGAGGCGTCCCGCAACCAACGGGCGGGGGTCAGGAGGTTGCGGGAGAGCGGCCGATCTTGCTTCGCCATGAGAGCGTTGACCAGCGGCGTGGCGTCTCCTTGGGCAGCCAAATATTGCATGGCGAGGAACTTTCCAATCCAGGGCGGTTGATCCAGGATCCCCTCCGGTTTGTAGTTGGCGAGGGATTTCCCGGCCAGATAGCCGCCGAAAATGGGATGGACGAAACGCAGGCGATTATTGCGATGGTGGGTCAGCAGGCCGCTGTCTGCCATTTTCGAGATCAGCCCGAGGGAAGGCGCCTGTGGCTTTTCCTGTTTGGAAGATTTCCGGCCTTTTTTCGTTTCCGCCGTCTCTTCCTGTTCGGGTTCCTGTTCGGTTTCGGGCGGCTCCAAAGACCTGATCCATTCCCGGGCCTCGCGCGGCTCGAAGATCGGTTCCGTGGCCAGCGTCACCTGCAAGGCCAGCAGTTCCAGGGCTTCACGCGGCGCGTTGGGTGGCGAAAGCCTGCGTATGTGGGTTTCCAACAAGTCGAGCGGACGCGGTCCGCGAATATCGCCGGCATAACAGCCCCACGCCTTGAGGGTCAGTTCGAGGGGGGTCAGCGTGCTCACTTCGGCATTCAACCAGCCATTGATCAACAGGGGGTCGATGTGGTCGGCGATCTGCGCCCAGCTTTCCACAGCGACATATTTCGTCCACAGATCCCCCCACCTCTCCAGGTATTCCCTGCGCTGTTCGATGCTCCAATTCGCCATTGCGAAGGGGATGAAGTTCAGACTCACCAATCCATCCAGGTATTCGGTGGACGCAGTCGTGACCATTCTTGTCTTGGGATAAGCCCGCTTGATCGTCCGAATGAATTCGACTACCGATTTCAACCCCTCCGGGGTCAGTTCATCCGTACCATCCAATAGAAGCAAGGCCCGGCCGGCTGAGAATGTGTTGCGAACGAAATCCGGGATGCGGGATTGGTCGAAGACGGGAGCGCGATCGATGATGTCATCGATCAAAGAATCGAGCGGGGCATCTTTTTTGACCGGCAGACCAAGGTCCGCCACATGGATCAGGAACGGGACGGTGTCTGCGGGGAGGGACGGCTCGGGGTCTCGACGGGCGAGACGGGAGGCCAGGTAAGCCAGGGTGACCGTCTTCCCCATGCCGGTTTGCCCCACCAGGATGATGTCCGAGCTCCCGGAAAGCGCCTCGGAGAGTGTCAGGGTCGGGGCCTTGTAGATTGCAGCCAGTTCCGGCCAGGCGGGCAGGTAAGGCACCGTCGCATCGACGATATCGTCGTTGTACAAGGGCATGCCAGGCTCCACCCGGGGAGGCGGGGCAAGCAGCCGCGGCGGCTGGACGATTTCATCCAGAGCGAAGAGCGGGGCGGCAAGGTGCTGTCCCTGGGCCAGTTGCAGAATCTTCTGGCGATACCGCTCTTCGATCGCGCTGACTGCATGGGCTTTTTCCTTCTTTTCCGCCTGCCTTGTCCGGGCATTTGCGCGCATTTGCCGGAAGGCCGGGCGCAGCATCGACATGACCCACCAAAGCAGGGAGGCGAGGAGGAAACCGAACCAGAACGAAAAAATATCAATATTTGGGAAGCGGAAGTTTGGAAAGCGCATACTTCACCTGTTGGGATGTCAACTTCCGTAAAGGATACGCCCGCAGGAGGGGCAAAAGCCGATCTGTCCCGACGAACGGGCGGATTGGACCTGCCCGGCCGAAAGCGAAGAGCCGCAGGCGCTGCAGGATTTTTCGTTGATGGCTGCCACGGCAACCCCGCGGTGCTCCTGGCGAAGCTTGTCGTACAACCCTAGATCGGTCGTGGAGAGACCGTCTGCAATGGCGCCGCGTTCTTTGGTCAGGCGATCCGAGTCGTTTTGAAGGCTCTGCTGTTCTTGCTCGAGATGCCGGTTTTGCTCTGACCACCGGGCCTGGACTTTGTCCAACTCTACAAGGGCAGATTTGTGATCGGATTCGGCTTGCTCACAGGCAAGCATGGCATCCAGTTGACGATCTTCCAGGGTGGACAGGTGTCGTTTCAGTGCGGCAACGTCGTTCTGAAGATCCTGGAGTTCTTTGGGACTGTGGGAAGAACCGCCATAGAGGCTGGCCTCGATCTGTTCGATCTTGATTCGCTGTTCCTGGACGTCATGCTCGGCCTGGCTCAAGGAGCTTTCCGCGGATCGGGAGGCTGCTTCAGTTGCCTGTAATTTTTCCGTCGCCTCGCGCATCGAATCGTCGTTCTCTAGAACGGACTTGATGGCGGCCAGACGGGTCCGGGCACGATCGATTTGTGTGTCGATCTGTTGGAGTCGATACAGGCTGAGAGTCTGGCTCATAGTCATGATTATATACTGATTATGCTCCCCGCGGCCGGTTTTGTTGAAAAACCGCCAGGTTTGCCTGGCGGTTGCTGGATCATTGGGATGGAAGGTTGTAATAATTGTAGATTGCCCGGGAGAGTTTGGCGTATAAGGGGGAAACGATATCCCAGTTGCCGCCTCCCGGATTCCAGACGTAAATTGTCAGGACGTAATTTCCTCCGGTCGTGTAGACGATCCCGGCATCGCTGTACTGGGTCAGGTTGATGTCCCAGCCATGTTTGTGGGCTACGATGGTCCCTTCTGGGACGCCGCCCTGGATGAGGGCGCCGAGCTTGTCAGCCTGAAGATACTGGATCATCTGTTGGCAGGCCTTTTGGTCGATCTGTCCAGGGAACGCGGCCACGAGGGATCCGCCGCCGGTCTGGGCGCAGAGGTAGATATCTTCGAGGAGCATTCCCATATCGGAGGGGGTCGTCTGGCTGTATGTATCCGGGTCGGTATTGACGTCGGTGCGTTTGTTGGCAGGCGTGTTGAAATATTGCAGTATCCCGGCTCCAGGGTAGAAGAACCCGTTGATGAAAGTATTTTGAAGTCCAAGCTCGGTCATGGTTTCACTAACCACCAGCGGGCCGCGATTCTGATCGAGGGTCATCATCAGGCTGTCGCTGGCGTTGTTGTTGGATTGATCGATCATCGCCTGCAATTCCGAGTCTGTGGTCGTGTCAATCTGGCTGTTGAAGTGTCGGAAAATCGACACCATGATCGGGATCTTGATCGTGCTGGATGCTGTAAAGGCGATATCCGGGTTGACTGAAAGGTCCTGGCCCTGCTGATAGGCGAATTGCATTTCGTCGGAGGTCTGCAGGTCCTTGAAGTACAAATCGACGATCCCCTGAAAACCGCTCTGGTCGATGTTCTGCTTCAAAAGGGTCTCCAGGGTTTCCAGCGATGGGCGCGTCGCGGAAGTCCGCTGGGAAGTCAGCAATACTGTCCGCCGGTCGGGGGATTTCAAGGCGCTATCGATGAGCGCCACAGCGCGGTCGATGTCGAGGGTTTGGCCGGGCGTACCAGGAGTGAAGTTCACTGTCCCGGGGATCGGCTGCGATGGAACCGGGAGCTGGTCGTAACGCATCGAGACCTCGGTCCTGAGGTAGATCCTCAGCCGGTCTTCGGAATAGGTTGCAACCAAAGGAATCTGGCTGGCAGGAGTCGCCCGATTCCAGAGATAATCCCAGTAGCCGCCCCAAAAGGATGAGCCGGTGCGCTGAAGGTCTGCAGCAGCCAGCATGCTGTCGGTGTTCAACTGGAAACCGATCAGGGCTGGTTCGAGGTCGATAATGGCATTATCATAATGGAGTTCGACCGGGACGGAATAGACTTGCAGGAGTCTCTGGGCCGCAGCCTGCGGGTCCAGACCGCCGACGGGAACGCCGCCGATCGTCATGTCGGCCGGATAATTCGATCGCGACACGCTGTATTGGACGAGCTGGAAGACGACCAGGACCGCCGCCACCAGCACAAATACGAGGGAAATTCCACGTAAGTAAAGAGAAGAGCCGCGAAGTCTCACAGCGCCTCCAAAGAAGTGATATTTATCATGGATAACGGGTAAAGAGTATAACACACTCACCCGGAGGCATTGTGCTAGAATCAAGAGGGTTGTCTAACAATCATCAAGTGAGGTGACATGCTCCGTTCCTTCCTGATCTATCTTTCGAAAGCTGCCTGGGCGCAGCGATTGGTCACCGGCTGGAAATTCGCATGGAGCGCGGCAAGCCGGTTCGTAGCGGGGAGCACCATTCAAGATGCCATCAATGTCGTTCGTGAATTGAATGCCAAAGGAATAAACGCCACGCTGGATCACTTGGGGGAGAGCACCAGCACACGGGAGGAGGCAGTCAGGGCTGCTGACGACATCCTGGAGTTGTTGGATCAGATCCAGCAGGCAGGTGTACGGGCCAATGTGTCGGTGAAATTGACCCAGGTCGGCCTCGCCCTGGACGAAAAGCTGTGCGCGGAAAACCTGGAGAGGATTCTTGCCCGGGCGAAGAAATACAACAATTTCGTTCGCATCGATATGGAAGATACTCCTTTTACCGAGAGGACCATCCAGGCCTATCGCTCGGCAAAGGCGAAGGGCTACCAGAACACCGGATTGGTGGTTCAATCGTATCTTTATCGCACCGAGAAGGATACGCGCGATTTGCTTGCTGAAGGAACCCGCTTCCGCTTGGTTAAGGGTGCTTATAAGGAGCCGGCCGACCTTGCATTTCCGAGAAAGGATGATGTCGACCGGAATTTCGACCTGCTTGCGCAAATCATGATCGACGGCGCTCTCTCGGCGGGTTCGCCAGCGGTCAGCGGTGACGGGCGGGTGCCGCCCATTCCGGCGATTGGTTCCCACGATCCACGCCGGATCGATTTTGCAAAGGCATATGCGTTGAAAGGCGGCCTGCCAAAACAGTCCCTCGAATTCCAGATGCTCTACGGGATCCGCCGGGACTTGCAGGAGCAGTGTGTCGCCGAAGGCTACCCGGTCAGGATTTACGTCCCGTATGGTACGCACTGGTATCCGTATTTCATGCGCCGGCTGGCCGAGCGCCCGGCAAACGTCTGGTTCTTCCTCTCGAATTTTTTCAGGAGATAGTTTATTCCCTTCTGAATGAATATTCAGGGACGGGCAGACGCTCGTCCCTGATTGATTTTTATGGTAAAACAGAACCATGACGGCTGAACAGTATCCGCTGGCAATTGTGACTGGCGCCGCACACAGGTTGGGACGCGAATTTGCCTTGTCGCTGGCGCGACAGAGGTTTGCCGTCTTGTTGCATTATCAGCATTCGGAAAGACAAGCCGAGCAAACGCGGCAGGATGTCGAGGCGCTTGGCGTGCCGGCAATCCTGGTCCGGGCTGACTTGTCGGCGGAGAAGGGGATTGCCGGCCTCATCGAGGCGTTGGACAATATCCTTTCCAGGAAAACGACGACCTTGCGAGTGCTGGTAAATTCAGCCGCCGTGATGCCGCGCCAGGACCTCTCGGCCATCCGGGCGGGGGAGTGGGATGCCACCCTGGACTTGAACCTGCGGGCTCCTTTGTTGCTTTCCCAAAAAGCCGCTGAGCGAATGCCGGAGGGCAGCTTGATCGTGAATATTACCGATGTGGCTGCAAAAAAGCTTTGGACCAATTATCCGGCCTACGTGGTCAGCAAATCAGCGCTCGAAACCCTGACCCGGCTGCTTGCAAAGCAGTTGGCCCCAAGCATCCGCGTCAATGCCATCGCCCCGGGACTGGTCCTGCCGGCGGAGGAGATGGGCTCAGAAGAGTGGGCGAGGCTGGTGGATCGCTTGCCTCTCGGACATTCAGCATCAGTCGACGAGATCACCGGCACTTTGAACTTTTTGATAAAGAATACCTCCATCACGGGCCAGACGATTGTCGTGGATGGCGGATATTCGCTCATTTGATGATCGGGAGAAAATTGGATGTCTTTCCGCAAATTATTCAGATTGTCCCATCCGCTCCAGCTCGTCCTGGCAAGCATGACATACCTATTGGGAGCCGGAATCGCCCGCTATCTCGGAAGGGCGATCCACCCGGCGGGATTTGGCTTGGGTTGGCTGGCGGCCCTGGCTCTCCTTGCGACTGCATACTGGTTGACGGAATATTTTCGCCTTCCGATGACGCCTCTCGACAAAAACGAAACCCCGCGAAACCGGGAGGCCTTCCGCACCGCGCTCCTTCAATCATCGTTTGCGGCTTTGACGGTTGTTGCCGCCGTGGCTGTGACGCTGATCCTTACTCACCTGTTGCCAGGGTCTGCCGCGCTGGTCATCTTCCTGATCGTCCTCGCATTCGTGCTTTTTGCCGTCCCGCCGTTCCGCTTGTCCGAATCCGGGTATGGGGAATTGGCGTTGGCGGTAACCCTCGGAACTTTGTACCCGGCCTGGGGATTCTTACTCCAATACCATGATTTTCACCGCCTGCTGCCGTTCGTCTCCTTTCCTCTCACGCTTCTGGCTTTGGCGTATTTCCTTGTCTGTGATTTCCCTGCTTTCGGGCAGGACCAGAAATTTGGAAGGCAGAGCCTGCTTACCCGCCTCACCTGGCAGTATGCCGTACCTGTTCATCATGTTCTCGTCCTGACGGCTTTCGTCCTGTTCGCAGTTTCACCGTCGTTGGGTTACCCCTGGCGCTTGGCCTGGCCGGTCTTCCTTGCTGCACCGTTCGCCCTGGCCCAGATCATCTGGCTTCAGCGTATTGCCGGCGGTGGAAGGACTCTGTGGAATTTATTCACGGGACTGGCGGCTGCCTCATTTGGCCTGACGGTCTATCTACTGGCGTTCACTTTCTGGACGCACTAGAAAACCCAACCGGCTCCACCTTCGGGGCGCGATTTGCCTGCGATAGAAATTCCCGAATGGAGGCTTGAACTTAATGGGGATTTCGTTCCGAGCCGTTCACGGTATAATTATTTACAACGAGTGATTTCCCGGAGGAAAAGATGACGGTTGCGCTGGTGATCGACGATAACAAGCAAACCACGGAAGCCCTGATCCAGATGCTGAAAATCTGGGACATTACAGCCCGGCCGGCCCTCGGTCCTAGCGCCGCCATGGCAATATTACGCGAGTTGACCCCCAATGTGGTTTTCCTCGATATCAATATGCCCGGAGTGGACGGCTTCGAGGTCCTTGCTTACTTACGGAGGGAACCCCGCTTGATGAATATTCCGGTCATCATTGTTACATCGGATGACCAACCCGAAACTACCAAGAGGGCGATGGCCGGGGGAGCCAATGCCGTCGTATTGAAGCCGATCATGGTGGACATTCTTGAAAACGCATTGAAAAAAGCCGCCATCATCCGGTAGATTCGTTAGAACATTATTAATCAATGCGACGGGATGCTGGTTTCCCGTCGCATTTTATTTTATAATGGGACTGGTAATATCCGAATTAACCAGGAGGCATTCTATGCCGATCAATTCACGAATACCAGCGCCGGAATTTTCTTTGCCGGATGAAACCAACACCGTACGGACATTGGCTGAGTATCGGGGTAGTCCGGTCGTCTTGTATTTTTATCCAAAAGACGATACGCCCGGATGCACCACTGAAGCCTGTAATTTTCGGGACGATTACAGCGCTTACGAAAACGAAAAAATAACCATCCTGGGCATCAGCCCGGATTCATCCGATTCCCATGCCAAGTTCAAGAAGAAATATCAGTTACCCTTCCCGCTGCTGGCAGATGAAGGGCACAAGATCTGCGATCAGTATGGCGTTTGGGGTCCTAAAAAATTCATGGGCCGTGAGTATGAAGGAGTCCTGCGTACGACTTTCCTGATCGACCCCGCGGGAAGGATCGCCAGGGTCTTCGAAGATGTCAAACCTGCCGAACATAGTGCGGAGGTTTTGGAGGCCATCAAAGCTCTGCCCACGAAATAATCAGCCAACTAAAAAGACCCCCGGGGGTCTTTTTAGATTCGGTTTAATCTCAAGGTATCCTCTCGAATACGATGCTCAATTTGTCCTGATAAGCAATCCTCCATCCCGAGGATTGCTCGATGGCGTTCGCCAAACCGGAGTCGGGTTCGATCAAGACGAGGTTCACTTCCGCCGCGGCCAATGAGGCGTCCCAACCCGGCTGACCTCGATAGATGTTTATATAATCGTAGATGAATTTATCGCCGTACACGTCGGCCCGGCCATCGATGAAAACCCGGTAGTCCGGATAGAGTCGCCAGATCAAATATCCGCCCCAGGCGTATGTATCGTAAAGATTCCCGGCCGGTTTGTTTTGGGCGATCCAGTCGACGGCCTGTTTGGGGTACGCATCCGCTTCGGTCTTGATTTGTTGACGAGCAACTTGGATGAAGCGAAGGCCGGTAATCATCAGGACGAGGACCAGGAGCGCCCCCGCAAACCAGCGTATTGGGCGGGGAAGTTCCCCGGTCCCGGCTGACAGGTGGATCAGGGAATCGATCTGTTCGGCAAGGACTGGGGCGGCAACGATTGCAAACAAGGGTACATTCCGCATGGAGCGGAGGGCCAGGTAACCGAAGGCCACGACCAACAGGATCTTGGTGGGTGAGAGTGATTTCCGTCCAAGCATGCCTGCTCCGATCAAGGCCAGGATCAGGACCGCCAGCGGCTGCCAGATGATTTGATGAAAGTCGGGGGAAAACCATTCTTGGATGAACTGGGCCATCGATGGACTCGTCAGGGTCTCGAAGGGATAAAGGAGAATTCGATAGCCATTCGGATTGGCCAATGCTGCCGGGATGCACAAAGCCAGGGCGGCACACAGATTCAGGATGGGGTAAAGTTCCTGCTTGTAAGGTCCCCTTTTTTCGACTATCAAAGTGCGAAGGATGTCGATCGCCCAGCCGGCGATATAGATCGCCACCACTGCCAAGCCCAAAAGATAGCCGGCATGGAGGTTGACCCAGACCACAGTAATCAGCGGCAACCAGATGAGCGTTTTGATTTTTTGTTGTTTTATGTAGACGTCCAGGAAATATAGGAAGATGCTTGTGATCAACAGCGAAAGCATTTGCGGACGCACGCCCCAGGTGGGGGCGGTCGATAACGCTCCCAGGAGCAGGCAGAATCCGGCTATGTACGGACGCGCTGGCGAAGGAGTGCGAAGATATGTTAAAAGGAATGCGCCAGTGATAACGATCGAAAAAACAAGGATCAAGAGAGCGTAACCGCCGAGCCGGTAAAGGCCGTAGATGATCAACTCGGTCAACCACTCGTGGGCGACCCAGGGAGTGCCGGTTTTTGTGAAGGAAAAGGGATCGATGTGGGGAATCGCCCGTGTCTGGACGATCAGCTCGCCGGTCCGTAAATGCCACCAGAAATCCGGGTCGGCGATGGGCCGCAAGGTCATCAGGAAGATTCCGATGAAGAGCAGGAAAACGAAAAGTTGGCGGATGGTCAGTCGCATGGGATGATCCTGGAGACATTTTACAACTACTTTGGGATTTTCGCCGACTGGCTGCGAAATAAAAATCAGGAGCAGATTTTCGTCTGCTCCTGAGATAGCCGGAAAAGCTATTCGCCGAGATAATCCCGCAGTTTCCGCCGGATGGATGGATGACGCAGGCGACTGAGCGCCTGGGCCTCGATCTGGCGGACGCGTTCGCGGGTGACGCCCATCTTGCGACCGACTTCCTCCAGGGTGTATGCCTGCCCGTCGAGCAGGCCATAACGCAGTTGGAGGATCCGGACTTCCCGAGGCGGTAGCCCGTTCAGGACCTCACTGAGGTGTTCGCGAAGAAGGTTGTAGGTGGCCGTGTCGTCGGGGGGGGCGGCCTCATCGTCTTCGATGAAATCGCCCAGTACCGAATCTTCCTCGTCGTCGGTTGGCGTCTCGAGGGAGAGCGGGCGGCGAGCCACCTGGATCATATTCTCGACTTTCTTGGGCGGCACTTCCAGCGCATTTGCCAGCTCTTCGACGGAAGGTTCGCGACCCAGTCGTTGAGTCAGCTGGTGCTGGACGCGTAATAGCTTGTTGATCTGATCGCCCATGTGGACTGGTACCCGGATCGTCCGGCCCTGGTCGGCAATGGCGCGGGTCACGGCCTGTCGGATCCACCAGGTGGCATAGGTGCTGAATTTATGCCCACGGCGGTAGTCGAACTTTTTGGTGGCGCGAATCAGCCCGATGTTGCCTTCCTGGATCAGGTCCAGGAAAGGAACCCCGCGGCCCATGTATTTCTTGGCCACGCTAATCACCAGGCGCGAGTTTGCGGTGATGAGGTGTTCACGGGCAGACCACCCGTCTTCGATGAGGCGCCGGAGTTCTGTTCGGCGGCGGGGACTGACGTTTCCCCGGGCCAATTCTTCACGGGCCATTCGTCCACGCTCGATGCGCTGGGCCAGTTCCACTTCCTCTTCGGCAGTCAGCAATGGGACCCGGCTGACTTCTTTCAGGTACAAGCCGATGGTGTCGTCGGTGTCGATGTTGGCGAGGTAGTCATCCAGGGAGAGCTCTGGCTCAGGTTCGACTTCAGCCTCCTCAACAGCGACGAGTTCATCTTCGGGAGGTTCGCTGGTGGGAGTATCTTCTACAAAGGCGACTCCCGCGCTAAGAAGTGCAGCAAAAGCCTCTTCGAGCTGCTCGACATCCTGCTCCGCCTCGGGAAAGAAGTGCAGAATATCGTCGATCGTTACATAGGTCTTCTGCCGTCCTAGTTCAATCAGCCGAGCGATGGCTGAATATTCCTCATCCTCCTCGAGGAGCAAGGGATTTTCCATTTATTTTCCGTCTTTCTTCACTGAAATAGTCATAAACCAGAATACTCTTTTTTCGCAAGAAATTCAATACCCTTACTAAGGTGTAGGTGTGCTCGTCTCAGTTGCTGTAACACTGGCGGATGCCGGAAGGGTCGCGTCGGGATTCGGCGTTTCGGTTGGCGTGGCGGTCAGTGTATCGGTAGGAGTATCGCTCGGGACCGGCGTTTCGGTTGCGGGGTAGGGAGGCGATTTCAAAAGGTTAAGCAGGGAATCGATCCCGTCCTGCTTGACCACCACAATCCGCTTGCTGTCGAAACGGACATAGTATCCACTGCCGGTCGGGGTTAGACCGCCGACTTCTATCATATGCTGCACGCCGTTATCGAACGTGAGATTGATCTTGTACGCCGGCGTGGTCAGCTGAAACGTGGTGAGGTCCGTGGGGGCAGCGAGATCGGCGACCACAGCCAGCGCCCCGACCTGCGATTCGGCTGCTCCGGCAAGGCCCTGGTCGGCGGTGCCTGCGGTGGGAGCCGTAAGGACCCAGACCTTGCTCGGGTCGCGCTGCATCCTGACCGTATCGCCCTTGGTGTCGGAAATCTGGAGGCTTTGGAGCGTTCCGTCGGCGGCCGTCACGAGGTACGTGCTGGACGGAGTCGGAGTCGCCTGGCTGGTTTTCGATGCGTGAGCCTTGAACAGGAAATATGCTCCAACAGCGAGAATCAGGAGGATCAATAGAACCCATGTCGAGCGTTTTACCATGGTGCTATCCTCTCGACCGGCGAACCAGCCAGGAGGCCACGCCGCCGGCGATCACCAAACCCGGCAGGACGATCACAAACGACAGGGCGATGAGCGCCAGTACCAACCCGCTGACGGGGCTCATCGTGCGGGTGATCGAGGTCGGGGCCGACAGGGTGATATTGGATTCGCCGACGGCCCAATCGATCGAATTGATCAGCATGTCGCCGTTGGCGTATTGGCTGAAGTATTTGTTGGTGGCGAAATCGGAGTCGCCAAATACAGCCACTTTGCCATTGGTTTGGCTGTCTTCGGCTGCCATGCCAATGATCATCGGACCGGGAATGTCGCTTCCGGAATTGAATCCGATCTGGCCACTCCCCTGCATCGCCTTGAGCAGGGCCGCGAAATCGGTCTCGCCCCAGGCTGCAGAGGCAGTTGCGACGAGCGCCACAGGCTGGATGGTCGCTCCCTGGGTCACAGAGAGGCTGCGGGCCGTCGGATAGAAGGAGAACATGCCCTGGAGTTTGTCCGTAATGGCATGGCTTCCATAGGAATTTGCAATCGCAACTTCAGGCTGGCTGGAATTCGTATCGATGATGAAATCGTTGTCCAGTGTGATGCCCCAGGTGGTCGCGAGGTAATCGGCCAATGGGTCGGGAGCTGTCCCGAATTGGGTCACCGGAGTGGGCTCTTCCAGGACGACCAGCGTGCCGCCTTTCGCGGCGTAGGCCTGGAGCAGGGCGACTTCCGCGCTCGTAACGGGCTGTTGCGGCCCGGCGATGATGATGGACTTGGCATCGTCGGGAATTTTGTTCGTCGCGATCAGGTTCAACGCTTTGACCGTGTAATTCTTGGCTTCCAGCGCCGACTTGACGTTGGTATAGGAGGTGTCGCTGGCGGTCTGAATATCCCGTTCGCCGTGGCCAGTCAGGAAGTAGACGGTGTACTGGCCGGGGTTCATCAGGCGGTCGAGGGCGGCAGTGATATCCTGCTCGTCGGCAGACGCGACGATCTCGTGACGATTCCCCATTTGGAGATAGATCTTCCCATCGCCGGAGATCCCGGCTTGCTGCGCAGGCAGCGGATTTTGATCGGGATCGACGAACGTATAATCGAATTTTCCGGCGGATGCAGATTTATAGTTATCGAGCAGTTTCTTGGCCGTATCGGATGGATAGTTCTTGGTGAAGAAGGCTGTCGCATGGACCGATTCAGGCAAGGCGCCCAGGACGACGGTCGTTTCATGCGAGAGTGAGTTGGATTTGTCCTCGGTCAGATCGAGCGGTTTGACCGGATTCTGAAAAACGATGAGATTGACGATGATCAGTATGCCGATCGTTGCGAGCAGGACGATGGCCGCGTTGCTTCCATAGCGGGCCTGTCGGCCGGTCAGCATCTCGCGAACGCGCTGCGGGTCGAGCAGCGCAAAAAAGGCCAGGCCGATGACCACCAATCCGGCCGCGATCAGTAAAAACAAGTTGATATTCTGCGGTTTCGCGACGGTATACAAACCGCCAACAGCGAGGATCTTGAATAAAAGCAGAATAATGGTTGCCAGCAAAGCCACCCCGGAAACCCAGTAACCGATGGGGGCGATTCGTTTGGCTGTGTTCTTGTTGGACTTCTTGGATTTTGCCATTAGCGCCACCTCTTCATTTCAACTGCAACGCTGCCAACGATGAGGCTGAGGACGATCAGACTCACCGGATAGATTGCATCGGAAAGTGCGATGGACCCGGCCATCATCGAATTGAACCGGCCGTTCAGGTCAAGATAAGTGCATAGGCTGTTGATGAACCCCGTCTGGATGATATAGGTTGGCAGCCGAACCAGCCACCAGAAAAACAGGAGGGTCCCCAGCGTTGCAAAAAAAGCTGCGATCTGGTTGCTGAAGAAGGAGGACATGGCAGTCCCGATCGCCAAGTATGTTCCAACCATCAGAATGATGGCGACATATCCGGCAATCATCACGCCCTGGTCGATGCCGGGAAGGGTCAGGCGGTTGAGCACGACCGGGTAAATGAAGGAAACGGCAATGATCGTCAGAACGAACAGGAAGGAGCCCAGCCACTTTCCGATGACCAGCTCGGCGTCCCGGACGGGAGCGGTCAGGAGCAGTTCAAGGGTACCCATGCGTTGCTCATCCGCCAGCAGCCGCATCGTCAGGGCAGGGGTCGCGAACAGGAAGATCGTCGCCATGGGACTTACCACGATGCTGATGTCCGGGGCGGTCGAACTCCCGGATGTGAGCGCCTGGTTCATGACGAAGTACATGATCACGACGAAGTAGATCCCAATCACCAAGAAGACCGCCAGGGCTACGATATATGCGATGGGGCTCTTGAAGTAATGAAGAAACTCGCGCTTGGCAATCGTCCAAATGTTACGCATTTTTAGTGCTCCTTCTTGGCCGAAGAGTCGTCCCTGGTCAATTCCAGGAAGATTTCCTCCAGGCTCATTCCGACGGGGGTAAGTTCGAGCAGGTCAAAACCGGATTTGATCACCGCTTTCGCGACATCCGGGCGGACATCCTGCCCCGGGGCGAACTGGAATTCCAGTGCGCCATCCGGGCGCGCCTTCACATCCTGCACGCCTTTGATCTTGGAAATTTGTGGGGCGAGCTCATCCGCGTCGCCCTTGACCCGGACGATGCAGCGCTCGGCGCCGACCAGGCGGGCCTGCAAGTTGTCGGGAGAGTCTTCTGCAACAATATGGCCTTTATTGATGATGAGCACACGATTGCATAGTTGTTGGGCTTCAGACAAAATGTGGGTCGAAAGAAGGACCGTACGCTCCTTGCCGATTTCGCGAATGATGCTGCGCACTTCCACAACCTGGGCCGGGTCAAGACCGATGGTCGGTTCGTCGAGGATCAGCACCTCGGGCTTGTGAAGCAGCGCCTGGGCCAGGCCCACCCGCTGGCGCATACCCTTGGAAAGGTTGCTGATATAACCATCCGCACGGTGTTCAAGCTGAACCAATTCCAGGGCGTTATCAACCATCTCTTCAGGGTCCGGGAGGTGCCGTAGGTCTGCCATGAACTTGAGATATTCGAAGACGGTCATGTCGGGATACAGCGGGACCGTCTCGGGTAGGTAGCCGACGCGGCGACGGACTTCGATCGACTCTTCGACCACATCGAATCCCGCAATGTTTGCCGTTCCGTATGTGGGCGGCATGTACCCTGCGAGGATTCGCATCGTGGTCGTTTTTCCAGCGCCATTCGGCCCCAGAAAGCCGACCACCTCGCCCTGGTTGGCTTCGAAAGTCAGATTTTCGACTGCCCTTCGCGAGCCATAATCTTTTGTCAGGCCAGAAGTGCGAATCATGTGCTCTCCTTATCGCATAAAATAATTACGGACGTAATAAACGGCACTGCATCCAGATGGAAGCGGTGCCGGATGGACTAAGGAACCAGACCGAGAATAATATACAAAAATATGAAAACAATGTCAATAGGTTTTAACAATTCTAATGAAACCCTAATGCTCATAGGGGGTTTTATCCATTTGGCAGCCAATAACCTGCTCCCGTTTCAGATGGTGGTAAAATTGCGCAGAATTTCCGAAAAGGGAATCATAGAAAGCAACACAAAATCTAATTTTTGTATGGAGGACGCATGAATCTACTCTGGCTTGGCAGTCGTCACGGGCTCAATAATTTTGAGCAGATTGCCATCATACTCGTTCTGGTGGCTGCCTTTATCAGCCTGGCGTATGCAGCCTGGCTGCGCAGCACCGTGCTCAAGAAAGATAAGGGCACGGAAAAAATGCAGGAAATCTGGAATGCGATCCGGGTCGGGGCGGACAGCTACCTTAATCGGCAGCTGAAGACGATCCTGCCGCTTATCGCCGTATTGACCCTGGTTATGTTCTTCAGCGTCTACGTGGTTCCACCAAGCGCGGAAGCACAGCAGGAATTCAAGGCTTTCGGCACCCAGGGGATCATCCTGGTCATCGCCATCGGCCGCACGATCGCCTTCATTATGGGCGCGTCGTTCTCCCTGATCGTCGGTCAGTGGGGCATGCGCATGGCCGTCCAGGCCAACATCCGTGTCGCTGCGGCATCCCGCCGGGGCTTTAATGAGGCCCTCTCGATCGCTTATTACGCCGGCACGATCACCGGCATGCTGACCGACGGTCTCGGCCTGCTCGGTGGCACGCTGATTTTCATCGTCTTTGGAAAGGCTGCTCCGGATGCCCTGCTGGGCTTCGGTTTCGGCGGCACCCTGCTGGCGCTGTTCATGCGCGTCGGCGGCGGTATCTACACCAAGGCGGCGGATGTCGGCGCCGACCTGGTTGGCAAGGTCGAAAAGGATATCCCCGAGGATGATCCTCGCAACGCGGCCGTTATTGCCGACCTGGTGGGCGATAACGTGGGCGACTGCGCCGGTATGGCAGCCGACATCTTCGAATCATACGAAACGACCATCGTCTCCGGCCTGATCCTGGGCCTGGCGTTGGTAGCCTTGACCGGTGACCTGAAATGGATCGTCTACCCGCTGATCATCCGGGCGGTGGGCGTGATCAGCTCCATGCTCGGAACTTTCACGGTCCCGATCTGGGAAAAGTTCCCGCTGAAGTTCCTGCGCGCCCACGACGCAGAAGAGGCCATGTTCCGCTCTTATGAGGTTTCGAGCGTCTTCACGGTCACGATCTCGATCGTCCTGGCCATCCTGTACGCTCACGACTGGCGCATGGCGGCCCTGACGGCCATCGGCGTGGGCCTGGCGGTCGCGTTCAATCCTCTGACCTCGTACTTTACCTCCACCAAGAAGGCACCGGTCAAGGAAATCGTCAAGTCGACGACCACCGGCGCGGCCACGACCATCCTGTCCGGCCTGTCGGTCGGTATGGAATCCAGCGTGTGGGCCCTGTTCGTGATCGCAATCAGTTTCATCCTCGGCCTGCTCCTGTACGGCAATTCGGGCGACCCCAAGTACGTCCTGTATGCCATCGCCATGATCGGCATCGGTATGCTCAGCCACACCGGCAATAACGTCGCCATGGACTCTTATGGCCCCATCTCGGATAATGCCAACGGCATCGGCGAGATGGCCTGGCATGATATGGAAGATGCGGAAACCAAGAACGCCCGCCAGATCATGGCCGACCTGGATGCGGTTGGAAATACGACCAAAGCCATTACCAAGGGTGTTGCCATCGCTTCTGCCGTGATTGCAGCCGTCAGCCTGTTCGGTTCCTACATTGCCGATGTCGGTCGTGTACAGACCCAGCTCGGAATGACCGTGATGTCCGCCATCCGGGTTTCGGATACGAAGGTCTTCATCGGTCTCCTGTTGGGCGGCGCTTTGCCCTGGCTGTTCTCCTCGCTGTCGATCAAAGCCGTCAGCCGCGCGGCTGGCCGGATCGTCGAAGAGGTCCGCCGCCAGTTCAAGATCCCCGGGATCATGGAAGGTACGAAGCAACCTGATTATGCCGAAGTCGTCGGTATTTCGACCGCCTCCGCCCAGAAAGAACTGATCCCCTTGGCGACCATTTCCGTGTTGATGCCCCTGGTGATCGGCCTGGTCCTGCAAGTCGAGGCGCTGGGTGGCTTCCTGGCGGGCATCATTATGTCCGGGCAGTTGCTGGCCGTCTTCATGTCGAATGCGGGCGGCGCCTGGGACAATGCCAAGAAGTCCATCGAAGACGAGCCGCGTGACCTGAAGGCAAATACCGGGAAAGGTTCCGAACGCCATAAGGCAGGTGTGGTCGGTGACACCGTGGGCGATCCCATGAAAGACACCGCCGGTCCGGCCCTCAACCCGATGATCAAGGTGGCGAACCTGGTCAGCCTGTTGGCAGCCCCGATCATCGTCAAGTACCCCATCCAGAACGCGGATGGCAGCATCAACTTCATCGTTGTTGCAGTCGCCGTGGTCCTGCTCGCTGCGACCATTTGGGCGATCTTCCGCTCGAAGGCGCATGCTCCCGAGCTGGTTGCCAAATAGTTTTTCTGAAGTCAAATCCCCTCCCGATGACCGGGAGGGGATTTTTGTTTCCTACGAGCTCTTCGACCGTCGCCAGGAAATTTTGCAGGCTATTTCCGGCTCAAATACTTTTTCTGCCATTCGAAGAGCTTGTTCAGGGCCTCGATGGGGGAGAAGGAGTTGACATCCAGATCTTTCAGCTCCTCGAGGAGCGGATTCGTCTCGGGGAAGAGCACCTGCTGTTGGGCCGCCTGCGGATTGATGCGCACTGCCTGGCCGGAGCTCTTCTCCAATTCCGCCATGATATCCTTGGCGCGCTGTACCACCGGTTTTGGCAGGCCGGCCAGCTGGGCTACGTGGATGCCGTAGGAGCGGTCCGCGCCGCCAGGGATGATTTTGTGCAGGAAGACGACCTTCTCGTCTGCTTCGGTAACTGCTACGTTGTAGTTCCGGACTCCCGGGAGCAACTCGGCCAGTTGGGTCAGCTCGTGATAATGGGTGGCAAAAAGGGTTTTGGCGCGCAACTGGGGATGGTTGTGGATGTGTTCGACGACGGCCCAGGCGATCGAGACGCCATCGTAGGTGCTCGTGCCGCGCCCAATCTCGTCCAGGATCAGCAAGCTGCGGGGAGTCGCATGGTGAAGAATGTTGGCGACCTCGATCATTTCCACCATGAAAGTGGACTGCCCGGCATGGATTTCATCCTGGGCGCCGATCCGGGTGAAGATGCGGTCCACCAATCCGATCCTGGCCTTGGCGGCCGGGACGAACGAGCCCATTTGCGCCATCAGGACGATCAAGGCTGCCTGACGCAGGTAGGTCGATTTTCCGGACATGTTAGGCCCGGTGATGACCCGGATGACCTCTCCGGCTTCGAAAGTGATATCGTTGGGAACGTAGCGCTCGCTGTGCAGGCTCTGCTCGACAACCGGGTGCCGCCCGTCCTGGATCTCGAGAATGGCTTCCTCGACGATTTCCGGGCGGGAATACCCGCCCAGGGCGGCCGCCTCCGCCAGCGCTGAGAGGACATCCAAGGTGGCCAGGGCGTGGGCCGTATCGAGCAGCCGCTGGGCGGATTTCCCAAGCTCTGCACAGGTCTCGCGGAAGAGACGGATTTCCACCTCCCGGATGCGCTCTTCGGCATTCAGGACAAGAGTCTCATATTCCTTCATTTCCGGGGTGATATAGCGCTCTGCATTCACCAAGGTCTGCTTGCGGATGTAATCATCCGGGATGGCATTCGTATTGGCATGAGAGACTTCTATGTAATAGCCGAAGACCTTGTTGTAGCCGACTTTAAGGGATTTGATGCCGGTGCGTTCGCGCTCAGCAGGTTCGAGATTGTTGATCCAATCCCGGGCATGGCGCGACGCCTCGATGATTCCGTCCAATTCCGCCGAATAGCCCGGTCGGATGATGCCGGTATTTTGCAGGGTCGCAGGCGGATCGTCGTCGATTGCAGACTGGAGGAGGAAAAGTTCATCCGGGCAACTGTCGAGCGAATCCAGTGGCAGACAGGCTGCAGAGGACTCGGGCGGGAGGAGTTCAGAAATTGCGGGGAGATGGACAAGCGTGTCTCGCAGCGCAACCAGGTCGCGCGGCTGGGCGTGCCCTGCCAGGATGCGATTGGTGAGTCGTTCCAGGTCTCCCAGGGGTTTCAGCGCCGCCCGCAGCTCCGCACGGACCATGGAACGGGAGAAGAAAAATTCGACGCCTTCGAGCCGTTGAACGATGCGACCCTTTTCCAGAAGTGGCTGGCTGACCCACTGGCGCATGAGCCGTTTTCCCATCGGGGTGGTCGTATCGTCCAAAACACCGAGAAGGGATCCCTTGATCTCGCCCCGCAGGGTTTCGGTCAATTCCAGGTTGCGGCGGGCGGCCGAATCGAGGGTCATGAATTCGGTCAGACTGTAGACCCGCAAGCCAGTCAAAAGAGACAGGGCCGCCGCTTCTGTTGTCTGAAGATATTGGAGAATTCCGCCCGCGGCCCGGGTTGCCAGCGGCATCCCCTGCAAGCCAAAGCCGTCAAGGGTGGCTGTGCCGAAATGGGCGAGCAAGGCTTCCCTGCATTTTCCGGGTTCGAACCGCCAAGCCGGCCAACCTGTCACGTGAGCGGGGATGCTGTTGGGGATGACCAGGGTATCGGGGTGGATAAGCTCTGCTGGGCGCAGGCGGGTCAGCTCGGCGCGTACTGCTGCAAGGTCTGGGGACGCGTCGAGCTCCGTGACCGCGAACTCTCCTGTTGTGATGTCCACGTGGGCGATTCCAGCCTGGCCGTCCTCGACGACGATTGCAGCGAGATAATTATTGGCGTCGCTCGGGAGCAATCCCGGCTCGATGATCGTCCCAGGGGTTACCACACGGACAACTTTGCGGGGGAAGATGCCTTTGGATGGCTGGTCCCCGACCTGTTCGCAAATCGCGACGTGATATCCTTTTTCGATCAACCGGGAGAGATAATTCTCGACGGCATGGTAGGGGATGCCTGCCAGAGGGGCGCGCAGACCCTTCCCGATCGGGCGGGAGGTGAGAACGATGTCCAGCTCGCGGGCGGCGGTTTCCGCATCCTGGTCGAATGTCTCGTAGAAATCGCCCAGCCGAAAGAACAGGATCGCATCCGGATATTGTCTTTTGATCTCGAGATATTGCTGGCGTACGGGGGTAACGTCCTCGGTCATGCTTTCATTTTACTTCTACTTTTTGATATTCGTAAATATTGCTGGCGGTTTGGGCTTTCAAACTCCGTGCGCCGGCACAGTTTGTATACAGAGGCACAATCTTTTGGTATAATGTATTTACTATACTCTTCGAATACGGAGGCTAATATGGCAAGTGTTACGTACGATCATGTATCCAAGGAATTCGGCGACGTCGTTGCTGTCAATGATCTGACCCTCAACATCGACGACAAGGAATTCATCGTTCTCGTCGGCCCTTCGGGCTGCGGGAAGACCACTGCTCTGCGCATGCTCGCCGGGCTGGAAGAGATCACCAAGGGTGAAGTCAAGATCGGCGACCGCGTCGTCAACGACGTGCCTCCGAAGGATCGTGACATCGCGATGGTGTTCCAGTCCTATGCCCTCTATCCGCACATGTCCGTATACGATAACATGGCCTTTGGCCTCAAACTGCGCAAGACCCCCAAGCAGGACATCAAGCGCCGCGTTCAGGAAGCTGCTGAAATCCTGGGCATTCAGGAAATGCTGGATCGCAAGCCTCGCCAGCTCTCCGGCGGCCAGCGCCAACGTGTCGCTCTCGGTCGCGCCATCGTGCGCGAACCGAAGGTGTTCCTCTTCGACGAGCCCCTGTCGAACCTGGATGCCAAGCTGCGCAGCGCAATGCGCTCCGAAATCACCAAGCTGCATCAGCGCCTGGCGACCACATTCATCTACGTGACCCATGACCAGGCGGAAGCCATGACCATGGCCACCCGCATCGCTGTCATCAACAAGGGCATTTTGCAGCAGCTCGATACCCCGCAGGTGCTGTACGATCGCCCCGATAACATGTTCGTTGCCGGTTTCATCGGCTCCCCGGCCATGAACTTCTTCAAGGCCAAGCTCCGCAAGGACGGCAACAAGCTCGTCGCCGAGGCCGGCGCCTTCAAGGTTCCGCTGCCCACCGACCGCAAAGCCTACCAGGCTTACGTGGACAAGCCGGTCGTCCTGGCCATCCGCCCGGAAGACATCTACAACCCGGCTTTCGTTCCGCCTGGCATCCACTCCGCCCCGGTCGAGACCAAGGTCGATGTCACCGAGCTGATGGGTAACGAAATCTTCCTGTACCTGCTGGCCGGTCAGGATAACATCGTCGCCCGTGTCGACCCCCGCACCGATTTCCGCATGGGCGACAAGGTCCAGGTGGCTTTCAACGTCGATAAGGTCCACCTGTTCGACGTCGACACCGAAAAAGCCATTCGCTGATCGAAATCCAACCGAAAACCGCCAGGCGAATTGGCCTGGCGGTTTCTCGTGTCATTTTGAGGTCAATATGGAAACAAAATACAAGCTCGTCCTCGTCCGTCATGGACAAAGCACGTGGAATCTGGAAAACCGTTTTACCGGCTGGACGGATGTCGGCCTGACGGAGCAAGGGATGGGGGAGGCGCATACCGCCGGCCAACTGCTGCGGGACAATAAATACACCTTCGATCTGGCTTACACCTCCGTCCTGAAACGCGCCATCCAGACTTTGTGGATCGTCCTGCAAGAGATGGGGCTGGAATGGATCCCGGTCACCAATGCCTGGCAACTGAACGAGCGGCACTACGGTGCGTTGCAGGGACTGAACAAAGCCGAGACTGCCAAGGAGTACGGAGAAGCCCAGGTAAAGATCTGGCGCCGTTCCTACGACGTCCCGCCTCCAGCCCTCGAGTGGGACGACCAGCGCCATCCTCACTTCGAGCCGCGTTATGCTGGCTTGACCAAGGACCAGTTGCCCGCGACTGAATCACTCAAGATCACCCTCGAGCGGGTCCTGCCGTTCTGGCACAGTACGATTGCCCCCACCATCAAATCGGGCAAGAAATTGTTGATCGCCGCCCACGGCAACAGCCTGCGGGCGATGGTCAAATACCTGGATAACGTCTCCGAAGAAGAGATTACCGAGTTGAATATCCCGACCGGCATCCCGCTGGTCTACGAACTGGATGCCAGCCTCAAGCCGGTCAAACATTACTACCTGGCGGACGAGGAAACGGTTCGCAAGGCGGCCGAAGCGGTCGCCAATCAAGGGAAAGTGAAGTAGATAAAACAACCGGCGCCTTGTCAGCGCCGGTTGTTTTATCGGTCAGTTTTTAGGCTTTCGGCTGATCAGGGTGACCAAGCCGGCAATCAGGAGCGCCGTGACGATGATGACTGCCACGGCTCCTCCCGCGGCGGAGATGGGCAATCCCGGGGATGGGGTGG
>DATJPX010000141.1:0-31589 GCA_035506155.1 Anaerolineales bacterium | reverse complement strand
GGACGATAAAAATGTGTAAAAAGTCACCCTGGGCCATCGGTCGGCTCGGGGTGACGATCGAAACATGGATAAGTTACTTCCCGTTCTCTTTTTCCGCCAAAGTGATGGATTCTTCGAGGATTGTCAGCCCTTCGTCCGTTTCGGATTTCGAGATGCTCAACGGCGGGGCGATGCGGATGACGCTCTTGCCGCAGCCGAGCAGGACCAGGCCCCGCTCGAACGCCAGCTCGACCACCCGGTCACGCAGGTCGATGTCGGGCGTCTTGCTCTTCCGGTCCTTGACGAACTCCACGCCGATCATCAGGCCGATGCCGCGCACGTCGCCGATGTGCGGGTGACGGGCCATGATCTCGTGCAGGGCATCCAGGGTATACTGGCCGACCTTGGCGGCGTTCTCCAGGTACTCGTTCTCGATCAGGTCGATGGTTGCCAGTCCGGCTGCACAGGAAATCGGGTTTCCGCCGAAGGTGTTCCCATGGGAGCCGCGCGGCCAGGTCATGACGGATTTGCGCGCCAGGCAGGCACCCAACGGCATGCCGGAGGCGATCCCTTTGGCCACAGTGACGATATCCGGCTCGACGTCGAAATGCTCGATCGCCCACCACTTGCCGGTCCGTCCCATCCCCGATTGGACCTCGTCCGCGATCAGCAGGATGTTGTATTTGTCGCAGAGCTCGCGCAAAGCGGGGAAGAATCCCGGCGGCGGGACGATGTAGCCGCCTTCGCCCTGGATGGACTCGACCAGGATGCCGGCCACCTCGTCGGCAGGGAGGATGTGGGTTAGGATCTGTTCCTCGATGTACCGGACGACCGTCTCGCCGTAATCCTCCCCAGCCTGGCGCTCCAGGATCGGGCGATAGGGGTTGGGGTAGGGCGCGTGGACGACGCCGTTCATCAGCGGGTAGAAACCGCGGTGGTAGGTGGGCTTGCTGGCAGTGAAGGTCACTGCGCCCATGGTCCGGCCGTGGAAGGCCCCGGTAAAACCGATGAAGTTGGTCCGCCCGCTGTGATACCGGGCCAGCTTGATGGCGGTCTCGATGGCTTCCGTGCCGGAGTTGGTCATAAAGGAAACGCCCGCTTCGCCGAACGGGGCGATCTCGTCGAGCTTCTCGCCCAGGGCGATCCATTTTTCATGATAGAAATCGGAAGAGATATGGACGAACTTTTCCGCCTGGTCCTGGATGGCTTTGACCACCCGCGGATGGCTGTGCCCGGTCGAGACGACCGCGATCCCCGCGGCGAAGTCCAGGAAGCGGTTGCCGTCCACGTCCCAGATCTCCGTACCCTTGGCGTGGTCGATGACCAGCGGCATGTCGCGCGGGTAGGATGGGGAGATGACGGCCGAATCCCGCTTGATCAATGCCCGTGCTTTCGGACCTGGTAACTTGAGCGGTTCCATAACGACCTCCTTCGAAGATGATTAGTGCCTGGCCAACCGGACGTGGGCCTGGGCAAGCGAGCCGAGCAGACCGGCGTCGTCGCCCAGTTTTGCGGTGGCAATTTGTAGACCGTCCAGATAGGACGGATCCATAACGTTTTTGCGCATGGACTCCTGGATCGGAGTCATGATCAGGTCGCCGCTCAGGGAGACCCCCCCGCCGAAGATGACGATGGACGGATTGAAAATGTGCAGGAAATCCGCCGTGGCCTGGCCGATGAAAGCTCCAGCGCGGGCGAAGGCTTCCCTGGCCAGTTCATCGCCGGCTTTGGCGGCATCTGCCACTTCCCGGGCGCTCAATTTCGTCGCGCCCTGGAGGCTGGAGGCGCGGCCCTCGGCGACCTTCTCGCTGACGTATTTGGCGATGGCCGGACCGGCCGCGACCGCTTCGAGATGGCCGCGTACGCCGCATGAGCAAACCGGCCCGCCGGGCAGCACGGTGACGTGGCCCAGTTCGGTCGCCATGCCGCGGCAGCCTTCGACCAGCACATCGTTGGAGATGGCTGCACCGCCCAGGCCGGTGCTGATGGTCAGGTAGACCAGGTCGTGGTGACCCACGCCTGCGCCGTATTTCCATTCCCCGAGGGCGGCCAGGTTGGCGTCGTTGCCCAGGAACGTCGGGACGTGGTAGCGTTCGGTCAGCATCTTTGCCAGGGGATAATTCTTCCAGGCCGGGATGTTGGGCGTCTCGATGATGATCCCAAGGTAGGGATTGAGCGGGCCAGGAGCGGCCACGGAGATGGCATCCACCGGCTCCTTCGGCCAGACCGAGTCGATCAAAGCCGTCAGCCGATCGTAGGCGCCATCCTCCATACCGTGCGTGGGGGCGCGTTGAATGGTGATCGGGTCCGTACTGTCTTTGGGGTAGACGGCCACCCGTAACTGGGTCCCGCCGATGTCGATTGCGATGATGACGCTCATGCGAATGTTCAATCCCGAGATGAATTTTTGCGCCGTGGATTCGTCAGGCTCGGATGCCGCGGGCGCGTAAATTATAACATGTGCAAAAGGAGCGGCTTTCCGGGCAGCCGCTCCTTTAATATCAATATCGTGATAACCGCGCGGTCGGATTCAACCGACCCGCTTCAGGCGGTCGGCGATCTCGTTGGAAAAGCGCTGGATGTATTCCTGGACGAAGGCGTTGATATCCTTGTCCGGGTTGGTGACCAGCGGGGTCAGGTCCATCCCGTAGGAGAGGCCGAACGCCTGGTCCACGCCGTGGGATTCGAAGTAAGTGGCGTTGGCGCGCCGGCGCCCCATGCTGGCGAGATCGTAGCGTTTCCCGCCGGCGATTTGCGAGTCGAACACTCCCAACAGGGCGGCCTGCAGATTCTCGTGGCCGCTCAGGTCGAAGGGAACCTTGTCGCTGTCGGTCATCCAGTCCAGGTCGCGCCAGACCTCACAGCCGTACAGCTTTTGCGGACGCTGATCGGCCGGCAGGCTGCGGATTGCCGCGATCGTCCGCAATGCCGTGCTGACGTGGGTATCGTGCTTGTCGGCCGGATTATGCGTATAGACAAAACGCGGCTTTGCAGCCAGGAGCAGCTTGGCGATATCTTCGACGGGATCGGCCTGCCTGGCGTCCTTGACGACCTTGCTGGGATAGTCGAAGAGCACCTGGGCGGCAAATTCGCCCACGACGGCGGCTTTCTTCTGTTCCTTGAAACGAACCGCGTGCATCTGTTCGTCGGTGAAATCCTTGTAGACGTCATCGCGGGGCGAACCGCGCCCGTCGGTCACGACCACGCCGGTAAACCAATGGTCAAGGCTCTGGAAACATTCCAGGATCGGTCCGGCCGCCATGATCTCGATGTCATCCTGGTGGGCGGCGATCGCCATGTGGGTGGTGCGGGCCAGGGCTTCTTCTATTTGTATGCCATCCGGGACGAAAATCTCCGCGGTCGGTGAGTGGAATTTCATGATCTTCTCCTTCTATTTATTGATGGCTGGCAGGCTGGCGGCTGCGATGGATTGCCCCACCCGGCGGCTTTTCTCGTCGGGCAGCTGGACGTGGATGCGGGAAGCCAGCTCGGGGAACTCGGACTTCAGCACCCGGTTGGCGCCTTCCAGGAGCAGGTCCCCGCCGCGGCCGGAGGTGCAGCGGCCGAGGATCAGCAGGTGCTTGATGTCGTAGAAATCGGCGTAATGGGCCAGGCCGTAGCCCAGGTAGATGCCCATGCTTTGCCAGATCTTCAGGGCGCCTGCGTGGCCGGCCTCCAGTTTTTCCTGGACGAACTTCAGTTTTTCCGCATCGGTGATATCGGTCGGGATCTGGATGCCGGCCCTGGGCGCCAGGCGGAAGACGCACTGCTGGGAGAAGTACATCGCCCCGACGCCGATGTCCCCGGACCATTCATCCGCCGGGGCGGCCGGGTTGTAATCGATCGGGGCGAAGGCCATTTCGTTCAACCAGCCCATGATGCGCCCGTTCCCGTCCACGTATCCGGTGGCTTCGCTCGAACCCAGCGCCACGCCCAGGACGGCGTTGTCCTCCAGCGACATGGCGCCTGCCAGGGCCGTCACATCCCCGTCGTTGATCACTTCCAGGGGGATCTTCATCTCCTGTTGGATCCGCAGGAACATGTTCTTGATCTCGCCGTAACGCTCCGCCGGGATGGCCCGGAAGAGCGAGGCCACCATCGGGCGGTTGTCGATATAGATGCCGGCCGAACTCCCCCCGATCGCGTCGACTCGCGGCATCTTGGATGCGGCGGTCTTCAGGGCGGTCATGATCTCGCGATAGTGATAATCCGGATCGGTGTGCTTGCGCGGTTCCCAGATGACTTCCTCGCTGTAAATGGCTTCCCCGTCGACCACGGCGCTGACTTTCCGGTCCGAGGCGCCCAGGTCGAACCCGATCCGGCAACCGTCGAGGTGGCGGCCAAGTTCCTTGCCGGCCTCCCGGGCTGCCGGGACCTCCGCCGGGTCGCACGAGACCACGGTAAAGGTCTGTTCGTAGACCTGGTCACCCATGAAATGGTAATCGAATTTTTGCGGTCCGTCGGGCGAATAGGCTTTGCGGATGTACTCCCCGATGAAGCGCGGGCCGCCGATATAGACCTTGAACCCGCCCAGCTGCCAGAGCAGGAATTTGACGATCCGTTCGACGTAGTACAAGTCCTCCTGGGCGCGCGGGTGCTCTTCTGGGAAGACCATGGTCTCGAACCGGCCGACCTCCCCGCCGCTGCGTTCCAAACCGATGACGAGTGGAACGCCGACCTCTTTGACGTCCTCCCGGAATGCCCGGTTTGCCAGGGCGGCCGGGCGGAATTCGGGTTCGAGGGGCGGCAGGAAGCGCGGTTCGATCAATCTTAACGACTTACTCATGAAAAACTCCTGTGATGTGGGTTAAAAATTATGAGACCAGGAAGCGATTTTCATCCAAACGGCTTTGATTATAGTCCAGTTTTGAAAGCGCTTTCCATGAAATTAACGCCTTGATCGGGCAAAAGGTTCTCGGTTGACTATTCACCCAAAGACTGCTATTATCCCAAGGATGTCCAGACGGCGTGATTTACGGAACTTGTCTTTTCGGCGGGAAATCCGGTCGCTGTTGCGGTGGTTTGCCCCCGGCCTGGGGGTGAAGCGCTGGTTCGTGGTCCTGATGGCTGGGATCACGCTGATCGGCGTCGGCCTGGCCATCCTTCTCCTGGACGTTTATCGGTCTTCGCCGGAGGCCTGGTGGCTTCCGGTCATTACTTTCCTCTCCCTGCGTTTTCTGACCCGGCCCCTGCGCATCCTCGTCTTCGGCGGGATTGGCCTGGGATTGATCCTCCTGGGGATCTGGGGGATCAACCGCTCGCTGCTCGTGCCATTCCTGCAGCCCGGCCAGCGGATCGTCGACCAGCTGGCAGATTATCGCCGGCGTGGACGGGGCCCGCGGGTGGTGGTCATCGGCGGGGGACACGGCATTGCCACGGTCTTGCGCGGCCTCAAGGAATATACCTATAACCTGACGGCGGTCGTCTCGGTGGCCGACGACGGGGGTTCCTCGGGGGAGCTCCGCCGGAACCTGGGCATCCTGCCCCCGGGCGATATTCGCAACTGCCTGGCCGCCTTATCCGATGACGAAGCCCTGCTGACGCAGCTCTTCCAGTATCGTTTTGGCGGCGAGACCGGCCTCGACGGACACTCCTTCGGCAACCTTTTCATCTCATCGCTGGTGGATATCACTGGCAGCTTCGAGAAGGCGGTGGCTGAGTCCGGGCGGGTGCTCTCCGTCCACGGGCAGGTCCTCCCGGCGACCCTGCACAACGTCCGGCTGGTGGCAGACATTCGCCTACCCAACGCCGAGAACGAAGTCCGGGTGGAGGGGGAGAGCCAGATCCCCAAAGCCGCCGGGCGCGTCCGCCAGGTCTGGCTCGAGCCGAACGACGCCTCCGCCTACCCGCCGGTCATCCAGGCCATCCTGGCTGCCGACATGATCGTGATCGGTCCGGGCAGCCTCTATACCAGCATCCTGCCCAACATCCTGGTCCGCGACCTGTTGGAAGCCATCCATGCCAGCCGGGCGGTCAAGTTCTTCATCACAAACATCACCACCCAACCGGGCGAGACGGAGCGCTACACGTCCAGCGACCACATCCAGGCGGTGGAGGATTTGGTCGGCTTCGAACTTGTCGATGTCATTGTAAGTAATTCGTGTTATGATGGGGACCTTGGAGGGACCGTCCAATGGGTCAAAATTAGTGAGACTGAGACCCGCGATCCCCGGGTCTATTTGGCAGATTTGATCGACGGCGAGAATGCAATGCACCACGATTCTGCCAAACTGGCCGAAACGCTGATGGCATTATATAATGAGCGAACCGGGCCTTTGACGGAACGAGAAAATACAACGCAACCGCGTTGAAAAACACTATCACCGTAAGGAGAAATGCTATGACAACACGTGTTGGTATCAATGGTTTTGGCCGGATCGGCCGCCAGGTCTTGAAGGCCATGCGGGATTATTATCCCAACGATCTGGAAGTCGTTGCCTTTAATGACATCGGCGACACGAAGACGATGGCCCACCTGCTCAAGTACGATTCGACCTATGGCCGCTACAATGGCACCGTCGAAGTCGTCGAGGATGGCCTTTTGGTCGACGGCAAGAAGGTCAAAGTCTTCAAAGAGACTGATCCATCCGCCATTCCCTGGAAGGACCTGGGCGTCGAGATCGTGATCGAGTCGACCGGCCTGTTCACCATCAAGGAAGACGGCGTCAACAAGAAGGGCAAGACCGTCAAGGGCGCCGTCAACCACATTACCGCCGGTGGCGCCAAGAAAGTCATCATTTCGGCCCCCGCCGAAGGCGAAGACCTGACCGTGGTCCTGGGAGTCAACGAAGACAAGTACGATCCCGCCAAGCACCATGTCGTTTCGAACGCCTCTTGCACCACGAATTGCCTGGCCCCGGCTGCCAAGGTCGTGCACGATAAGTACACCATCAAGCGTGCCTTCATGACCACGATCCACTCCTACACCAACGACCAGAAGGTCTTGGATATGCCGCACTCGGACCTGCGCCGCGCCCGCGCCGCCGGCATCAACATCATCCCGACCACCACCGGCGCCGCCAAGGCCATCTCCCTGGTCATCCCGGACCTGAAGGGCAAGTTCGACGGCTATTCCCTGCGCGTCCCGACCCCGACCGTCTCCGTCGTTGATTTCACCGCCGAGCTCGAGAAATCCACCACGACCGATGAGCTGCGCCAGGCTTTCCGCGACGCCGCCAAGCTGCCTCGCTTCAAGGGCATCCTCGAAGCAGTCGATGAGCCCCTGGTGAGCATGGACTTCAAGGGCAACCCCTACAGCTCCTCCGTCGACCTGCCCTTCACCTCCGTCCTGGGCAAGGAAGCCAATAACTTCGTCAAGGTCGTGACCTGGTACGATAACGAATGGGGCTACTCGGTCCGCACGGCTGACCTGGCTGCCCTGATGGCGAAGAGCCTCTAAAGCAAAAAAACAATGAAACGTAATGCGTGAACGGTCCCTTCGTTTTGCGCATTACGTTTTATTTTGCCTCTGGAGAATGACCGATGAATAAGAAGACCGTAAAAGACATCGACCTGAAGGGCAAGCGTGTCCTGATGCGCGTCGACTTCAACGTCCCGATGGCGGACGGCAAAGTCACCGACGACAAGCGCATCAAGGCGGCTCTCCCGACGATCAAGTACGTCCTCGACCAGGGCGCGTCCCTGCTGCTGATGAGCCACCTCGGCCGCCCGAAGAACGGACCGGATCCCGAGTTCAGCCTGAAGGCCGCCGCGGAAGTCCTGTCGGGTCACCTGGGCATCCCGGTCAAGATGGCGCCGGACTGCGTGGGTCCCGAGGTCGAAGCGATGGCCAAGGCCCTCAAGCCAGGCGAGGTCATCATGCTCGAGAACACCCGCTTCCACCCGGAAGAGGAAAAGAATGATATGGAACTGGCCAAGAAGATGGCTGCCCTGGGCGACGTCTACGTCAACGACGCCTTCGGCTCCGCCCACCGGGCGCACTCCTCCACTGAGGGCGTGGCGCACTTCCTGCCGGCCGTTTCCGGTTTCCTGATGGAACAGGAACTCGAATACCTGGGACGCGCCACGGCCAACCCCGAGCATCCTTACATCGCCATCCTCGGCGGCGCCAAGATCAGCGACAAGATCCTGGTCGTCGAGAACCTGCTCGCCAAATGCGACAAGCTGATCATCGGCGGCGGCATGGCCAACACCTTCCTGGCTGCCAAGGGCCTGAACATGCAAGACAGCCTGGTCGAAACCGCTTCGGTCGATACCGCCAAGTCGATCCTGGCCAAGCACGCAGCCAAGATCGTCCTGCCGGTGGACGCCGTCCTCGGGGATAAATTCGATGCCGAAGCCAACACCCAGACCGTCGACGTGGACAAGATCCCGGCCGGCTGGCGCATGCTGGACGTCGGCCCGAAGACGCTCGAGCTGTACAAGACCACCCTGAAGGGCGCCAAGCTGATCGTCTGGAACGGTCCGGTGGGAGTCTTCGAGATGCCCAAGTTCGCTGAAGGGACGTTTGCCCTGGCCAAGCTCCTGGCCGAATCCGGCGCCACCACCGTGATCGGCGGCGGCGACAGCGCCAGCGCGGTCAAGAAGGCCGGTGTGGCCAAGCAGATGACCCATGTCTCGACCGGCGGCGGCGCCTCCCTGGAATTCCTGGAAGGCAAGGAATTGCCCGGTGTGGCGGCATTGCTGAATAAATAACGAAAACGACAAAGGACGAACGAGTCAAGTGGAGCGTTCGTCCTTTGCTACCAATCCATCTTGGGAGAGGTTGAAGCGGTATGTCATTCAACGTCGGCGAAATGGTCGGTCCGTACCGCATCATCGAGCAACTGGGGCAGGGCGGGATGGCGACGGTCTTCAAGGCTTATCACGCGGCCCTCGACCGGTACGTGGCCATCAAGGTCCTGCACCCGGCCTTCCTCGAGGATAAAAGCTTCCTGGCGCGCTTCCAGCGGGAAGCCCGCCTCGTGGCCAAGCTTGACCATCCCAATATCGTTCCCATTTACGACTATACCGAGCATGAAGGCCGTCCGTACCTGGTGATGAAATTCATCGAGGGGGAGACGCTCAAGGCGACCCTTTCGCGCGGCCCGCTTGCGAAGGACGAAATCGCCCATGTCGTGGACTCCGTCGGCGAGGCCCTGTCGTATGCCCACAAGCGCGGCATCCTCCATCGCGACATCAAGCCGTCCAACGTGCTGATGGCCACGGACGGACAGGTCTACCTGTCGGACTTCGGGCTGGCCCGCATCGCCCAATCCGGTGAATCGACCCTGACCTCCGACATGATCGTGGGCACTCCCCAGTACATCTCCCCGGAGCAGGCTCTCGGCAAAAAAGATCTGGATGAGGGGACGGATATCTATTCCTTCGGCGTGATGCTTTATGAATTGATCACTGGCAAGGTCCCTTATAACGCCGATACGCCCTTTTCGGTCATCCACGACCATATCTATACGCCTTTGCCCATGCCTCACCTTGCCAATGCGAACGTGTCGGAGGGTGTGGAAAGGGTCCTGCTGAAATCCCTTGCGAAGGATCGCGGGGATCGCTACAAGGATGTCCACGCCATGGTGCAGGCGTTCCAGGAGGCCTGGAAGGAAAGTGGTCCGGTCGGGGATACTGATGAGACCCTGACGCAGGCCGCCCAGACGGTTGCAGCACCCACGAACCCGCCGGAGGCGCCGACCCAGGCGGGCATTCCGCTGGCCGCGCCTCTGCCGGAAGGTGGGGCGCAGGTTTCCAGTCCCACGGTCCAGACTCCAGCCGCTGCCGGGGAGGGCGCCGAGCCCCAGGCGGAAACCGGGTCGCAAATTCGAAAGCGCAAATCCGGCGCGGGCTGGATGTGGCTCTCGGTTGCTGTCGTCCTGATCCTGGCCTGCCTGCTCACGCTATTCGCCATACGGTCCATCCGCAGGCTGACCGGCTCCGTTCTCCCGGGAATTCCGAACAGCGCGCAAACCGCCCTGCATTTCCAGCCGCCCGCGGTTTTCATCGACCCGGCCAAGTCACAGCAACTGGCATCACGAAACGATCCTTTAGCTCCTCACCCAACCGAAATTCCTGGAAGCGCAATCACTTAGGCGGAATATGCCGCCAAGGCGCACAAGCTTTCAAAGATCTTCGCAATCACCCTCGGGCGACCGTCTGGGATCTCGCCGAGGGAAATCTATCGAAGGGACTTTATCACAATGCGTACACCATTTGTTGCTGGAAACTGGAAGATGAACAAAACCGTCGCCGAGGCGCGAGCCCTGGTGGCAGAAATGGCCCCAGTCTTGCGGGAGGTCAAGGGCGTCGAGAAGGTGCTTTGCCCGCCCTTCATGGCCCTGTTCCCGGTTGCGGCTCTCTTGCAGGGCACCGACATTGGCCTGGGCGCGCAGAACCTTTACTTCGAGGCCAAGGGCGCTTACACCGGCGAAGTCGCCCCGGGGATGGTGGCTGAGTTCTGCCAGTATGTCATCCTCGGCCATTCCGAGCGGCGCACGTATTTCGGCGAAACCGACGAGTCGGTCAACAAGAAGACCCTGGCCGCCCAGGCTGCCGGCCTGATCCCGATCGTCTGTGTGGGTGAGACCCTGGCCGAGTACGAGGCCGGGAAGACCGCCGACGTGGTGTCCCGCCAGGTGCGCGAGGGCCTCAAAGGACTGGATGCCCAGGCTGCCGGGAAGGTGGTCGTCGCCTACGAACCGGTCTGGGCCATCGGGACTGGGAAAGCCTCCACCGGCGAGGCTGCCAATGCCGTGGTGCGCGACCATATCCGCAAGCCGCTGGCGGCGATGTACGGGGAAGCGGTCGCCCAGGCCATCCGCGTCCTGTACGGCGGATCGGTCACCGGGGCCAATGCAGCCGAGTTCTTTGGCCAGCCCGACATCGACGGCGCCCTGGTGGGCGGCGCCAGCCTGAAGACGGACGATTTCGTGAAAATCGCCAAGGCGGCGGTGAAATAATCCGGGAAAAGGGAACGACGGAAGGCGGAATTCATTCCCGTCTTCCGTCGTTTTTTTATGATCGGTAACTTCGACGGTTTGTTGTGGTTCCTGGCGGCCCTGGTCGGGCTGGTCTTCCTCCAGCGCATCCTGCACCGCGAGATCCAGGCTGCCTTCCTGATCCTGACGCGCCGCCCGGGCGTGACGCAGGCGATTTTCGCCTTGATCTTCCTCCCGGGCGTCTTCCTGCACGAACTCAGCCACTTCCTGACAGCCAAGATCCTGGGCGTTCCGACCGGAAAGTTTTCGCTCATTCCACAGGCCCAGCCGGATGGAAAGCTGCGCCTGGGCTACGTGGAAACCGGTTCGGGCGGCTTCATCCGGGACGCTCTGATCGGGGTGGCGCCCCTGGTTTCAGGCGGCCTGTTCGTCGCCTACGCCGCCATCTACCAGCTGCACCTGTTGCCCTTATGGGATCTTATGCGCGCCGCCGAATGGACCGGCTTCTGGGCAAATCTCATCTCGGTCCTCAAGGCCGCGGATTTCTGGCTGTGGTTCTACCTGACATTTACCGTCAGCAGCACGATGATGCCATCGGCCTCCGACCGGCATGCCTGGCTGCCGATGGGGCTCTTTCTGGCCGGGCTGATCGGGCTGGCCGTCCTGTTCGGGGCGGGTTCATGGATGCTGACCTACCTGGCGCCGCCTTTCAATTCCTTCCTGCGGGCGACGGCGATGATCTTCGGCCTGAGCGGCTTCCTGCACGCCATCCTGATCGTCCCGTTCCTCCTGGCGCACCGTGTGCTGACCCGCCTGACAGGGATGGATATTGGCTGATCCGGGCGTGCTCCACCGGGGGAAATGATGAAAAGGACTCCCTAATCGTTTTTGATCAAACCGCCGTGGTAGAACAATTCATAGGCCCTCTCCCCGTTGCGCGAGATGAATTCCTGCCCGCGGAAGGATTCGACCTCTCCTTCGCTCGTATCGGTGTACTGGAATGCCGCGTGCCGGTGCGAAAAGCCTCCCAGGAAACGGCCTTCCTTGTACATGGCCGACAGGCTGGCTTTGATCACTTCGCCGGCCTCGGCAGGGGTGATCAGGTCGGCTCGAAGGATTCGGCCGTAATAATTCATTGCCCAGACCGCCTGGCTGCGATAATAGGCCACTTCCTCGCCGATGAAGTCCCGCCCGCCGAAATAACTGTCCAGGTACGACCATTCCCCCCGGACGAAGCTCAGGTCGTGCGAATCCGGGCGGCAGGCAGCGGCGCGTTCCCCTCCGCCTACATAGGTCGCGGATTTTGCCTGAACGATAAATTCATTTAATTCCTGGTGGTCCATTTGGTTTCCTCGTTATGATTTCTTTAAGTGGATGCGGCTGGCGACAAGTCCTGCCACTTTTTTGTCCAGATCGAAAATCCTGATCAGGATGGCAATGAGAAGGAAAGGCGCAAAGGTCAGGAACTCGATCATGAAGACCTGGATCGTTTTCGGGGAATAGGGCGGGAGGACGGTCGCGACTGGTGCCAACCAGGGGATTGGCAGGATCAGCCGGCCAGTCGAGAGCGGCCAGTAGATCATCACGCCTTTCCCGTGGTTGTAGAACGAATCGAGCAACAAATGGCTCAGCCAGGCGATCGCTCCGCCAGCCAGGGTGGGCCAGCCGCCGATTTTCGTGCACACATTTTTCGAGTAGGTCAAAAAGAGGATGCCGATGATGATAAATAGGATGTTGACGAAGACGCTGTGGCTGTAAAAATATTTGTCATGTCCCCAATTGACCAGCGGCAGGTCGGGCAGGTTTGCCAGCAACATGAAAACGACCTGGTGGAGGATCTTGTGCACCCACCCGGCGCGTTTTGGAAGAACGGCTACGCCGACTGCAGCCCCCGTCAGAGTGTGCCCGACCAGCGTCACGACGAGCCCTCTCAGCCGGTCCCGAATTGGCGGTCGCCGGCGTCCCCGAGACCCGGGACGATATATCCGCGCTCGTTGAGATGATCGTCGATTGCAGCCAGATACAACGGAATGTCAGGGTGGGCCTTCTGCATGGCGGAAATGCCCTCCGGGGCGCCGATCAGGCCGACGAATTTTATCTTCTTCACTCCCCAGTGCTTGACGATCTCGGCGGTGGCCACTGCAGACCCGCCGGTGGCAAGCATCGGATCGAGGATCAGGCAGACAGAAACGGTCGGCTCCACCGGCAATTTGTTGTAGTATTGCACCGGCTTGAGGGTCTTTTCGTCCCGATACAAACCGATGTGCCAGACTTCCGCCGACGGCATCAGCTCCCAAATCCCTTCCACCATGCCCAGGCCGGCGCGCAAGATCGGAACCAGGCCGATCTTCTCCTTCAATTCGGCCCCGGTCATCTGGGTGAGCGGGGTCTCGAGCGGGCGGGGAACTGTCACCAGGTCGGCGGTGGCTTCGTAGGCCAGCAGGGCGGCGATTTCCCGAACGAGTTCCCGGAACTTCTTCGGATCGGTGTTCTTGTCACGCAAACGGGATAATTTATGGGCAACCAGGGGATGAGGGGATGGAAAGACGTTTGTCATTGTGCCTCCGTTATGCGCTATTATAGACGACCTCTTTATTTTGCGCCTTGACGATTTGGCCTATAATCGGGTATTCTAGTATGGTGGTGGAACGAATGGCATATCAAATCCTGGTCGTCGACGATAACGAAATCAACCTGTCCCTGGTATCCAAGATCCTCGAGTTGGAAGGGTACAAGGTGGAATCGGCGCATAACTGCACCCAGGCGATCAAATCCGTAACGGATCATAAACCCGATCTGGCAATCTTGGACGTCATGATGCCGGATATGGACGGGTATGAACTTTGCCGGAAATTACGCCAACCTCCGATCAGCGCTGGCATGCCTATCGTCATGCTTACCGCAATGAATTCACCCACCGAAAGACTTCTGGCGCTGGATGCCGGCGCAAACGATATCTGGTCGAAACCCTTCGATATGGATAACTTTCGCCAGCGGGTGGGCGAGTTGCTGAAGGCGAAAGATTCGGGCAGCCTGCCGGGATAATCCATCCGGTGAGCTCGATTGCTGAATTCAATCCTCCGGCCCGGTTGGGCCGGTTTTTTTCTGCCCGGTCGAAAGGTGTGGCTTCATTTCCCCATTTTTCCCGCGGGCGGTTGACATCCCTCGGGATTACGTGTATTCTCTAGAGTATGGAACAGTTGGCCCTTTTCGACGCCTCGCCGCGCTGGACCGTCACCGACTTGACCCGTCACCTTCGCCAGGTGTTGGAGGCGGACTCCAGCCTGCAGGGCGTCTGGGTCCAGGGGGAGGTCTCGAACCTGTCCCGGCCTTCCTCCGGGCATGTCTATTTCACCCTCAAGGATGCGGGCGCCTCGCTGCGTTGTGTGATCTGGCGGAATGACGCAGCCCGCCTTCGTTTTCCGATACAAGACGGCCTGGCGATCGAAGCGCACGGCAGCATCAGTATTTATGAGGTGGGGGGGCAATACCAGCTTTATGCCGATGCCTTGCGTCCATTGGGGGAGGGGGCGCTCTACCAGGAATTCCTGCGCCTCAAGGCGCTGCTGGAAGCGGAGGGATTGTTCGATGCAGCTCAGAAGCGCTCGATTCCTGAATTCCCTCACCGGATCGGGATCGTGACCTCCCCGACCGGCGCGGCCTTGCGCGATATTTTGAATACGCTGCTGCGGCGGCTGCCCCTGGCAGAAGTGATCCTGGCGCCCGCGCCGGTACAGGGCGACGAAGCGCCTCGTGCCCTGGTCGGCGCGTTGCAGGCTTTGAACCGGATCGTCGCGCCGGATGTGATCCTGTTAGCCCGGGGCGGTGGCTCCATCGAAGACCTCTGGGCATTCAATGATGAAACTCTCGTCCGGGCGATCGCTGGATCGGCGGCGCCGGTAATCAGCGGGGTGGGCCACGAAACGGATTTCACCCTGGCGGATTTCGCCGCCGACCTGCGCGCCCCGACGCCCACTGCGGCGGCAGAGTTGTCGACCCCGATCACCCTGCTGGATCTGAAAGCCAATCTGGTCGAATTCGAGCGGATCCTGCAAGAGCGAACCCTGGAACGGGTTGGGCGGCAGCGCGACCTGGCCGCTTCGCTCGAAGAACGCCTGAGATTTTATTCCCCCCTGCGGCGCTTGCAGACCGAACGTCAGCGATTGGACGACCTCAGTCGCCGGGCGATCGCCGCCCCGGTCCATCGCATGGCCCTTTCGGGAGAGAAACTAAAAGGGATGGAAAACCGATTGCTGGCGCTCAGCCCAAATGCGGTCCTTGGGCGCGGTTATGCAGTCGTGACGAAAAACGATCGGGTGGTGAATAGCAAATCCCAGGTCCAGGCTGGTGACGCCCTGCGCATCCGCGTCCGGGACGGCGAATTCGATGCCCGCGCATCGGGAAATGGTTAGGTGTATATGCCAAAAAGTGAATCCAGGCCGGTCGAGAAACTTTCGTATGAAGAGGCGTTCACCGAGCTGGAAACGATCGTCGCTGCCCTCGAGTCTGGCGAACAACCCCTGGATGCAACCCTGGCGCTCTTCGAGCGCGGCCAGTTATTGACCCGGCACTGCGCCGGGTTGCTGGACAAAGCGGAGCTCAAAGTGCGCAAACTCTCCGGCGATACCCTGGAAGATTTCGAGGAGAATCAATGAACCTGGGCGCCATCCTCCAAAACCGGGTCTTGCTGACCGGTTTGATCGGCTGGATCCTGGCACAGGCCTTGAAAATCCCGATCGATTGTTTTCAATCCAGGCGCTGGAATTGGGCCCTGTTCTTTGCGGCCGGGGGAATGCCCAGCTCCCATTCCGCCCTGGTGACATCCACTGCCGCGGCCGTGGGCCTCCATTACGGCTTCGACAACCCGGTCTTTGGCGTGGCCGTGGCGATCGCCATGATCGTCGTTTACGATGCGACCGGCATCCGCCGCCAGGCCGGCATGCAGGCGCAAAAGATCAATGTGTTGGTGGATGAACTCCTCCAGGGGCACCCGATCTCTGAGGAGAATCTGCGTGAGGTACTGGGCCATACTCCTTTGGAGGCGCTGGGAGGCGTCCTTTTGGGGTTGGTCGTCGCGCTTGGCGTGTGGTTCCTTTGGAAATAGTCCCGGAGGAGGGATAATGAAAACGAGCGAATTGCGAAAACTGCTTGCGGACGTTGGTGTGGACTTCGAATCCCGCCTGGTCGACTGCCTCTTCGTGACCGGCGCGAACCTCATCTACATTTTCGACCTGGCCGAATCCCGCTATATTTTTGTCAGCGGCGATACGGCTTCCACGCTGGGATACGCTCCACAGGAGATTCTGAAGATGGGGAATAAAATCGAGGCCGAGCTTGTCAACCCTGAAGACAGGCAGCGCGTGCTCGAGCATCACCAAAACTGCCAGCGGGCGGCCGAAGGCGATTTGCTGGAAGTGGAATTTCGGGCCAAGCATGTCTATGGCGGCTGGCATTGGCTTCTGATTCGGGACACCCCGCTGGTCCGGAACGCGGATGGTCAGGTGCGGTATATCCTGGGAACCGCCGAAGATGTCAGCGAGCGGAAAGCCGCCCAGGAAAAACTCTGGTTCGTCAGCACCCACGACCAGCTGACCGGACTGTATAACCGGGCCTATTTCGAAGCCGAAGTCGGCCGCATGGAAAAGAGCCGCCATTATCCGATCAGCGTCCTCTTCGTGGATATCGACGACCTCCAGGCGCTCAATGACGCCCAGGGGCACGAAGCGGGGGACGCCCTCTTGCTTCGCTGCAGCCAGATCCTGCTGGAGTCGTTCCGGGCCGAAGATGTCATTGCCCGGGTCGGCGGGGATGAGTTCGCGGTGATCCTGCCGTTGACGGGAGAACCCTCGTCAGAGGCGATCCTCTCCCGCATTCGCGCCAGGATCACGAAACACAACCAGACGAACACCAAGACGCTGCTTGGCCTGTCCCTCGGAATGGCGACCGCCGAGCACGGCGAATCCCTGCGGGAGGCGGTTAAAACTGCCGAGAAGCGCCTGGCGGAATCCAAACGGGCTCACCGGAATTTGAAATGAAAAAGTAATGCAAAGCGGGTTTATTTTTTGGTGAGTAGACGATATACTCTCTCCACCAGCCAAAATTAAGGCTCCAAACTCAGATTGCATTCGGAGGATGACATGAATGAATTGGTAAGCTTGATCGTCAAGAAGACCGGCCTTCCCGAAGCCATGGCAATGACCGTGGTCAATATCGTCATCGATTACCTCAAGAAGAAGCTGCCTGCTCCGGTCGGGGCTGCCCTGACGTCCTTCCTGAGCAACGATGCCGAAGTACAGATGGCCGAGAATCTGATCGGCGGTCTGGTCACGGACGTCGAAAAGTCAGTTGCGAAGAAGGGCAAGAAATAATTCGGTTCCACCCAATGCCCTCGCAATCCAAGGATTGCGGGGGCTTTTTATTTTCCCAGGAAGCGTCGCTTGAATGCCTGGAAGATGCTGCCTACTTCCGGGACGCGCAGCAGGATCATGCTCAGTCCGTAGACGATCCCGCCGATCACGACTCCACCGAGCGTCGTCAGGGCGGTCGATTGGGTCTTCGTGAGCTGCAGCCAGAATAGGAGTGCGACCGCCATCACCAGGGATCCCAGGATCGCAGCCCCGGTCCCGCGGGCCAGCCGCCTGCCCTGGATACCTTTCAATCGTTTGCGAAGGAGCAGGAAGAGAGCCCCGGTCTCGATATACGCGGCGACGGAAGTCGAGAGTGCCAGGCCGCCCAGGGCCGCCCAGCCAAGCTTGGGGAAGACAATGACCAGGAGCACGCTGAGGAGCAGGTTGATGATCATGGCCGTCGCGCCCACCAGCACCGGCGTCTTGGTATCGTGGAGGGCGTAAAATGCCCGGACCACGACCTCCAGGGTGGCGTGCCCGACCAGGCCAATGGTATACAGGATGAGCGCCCAGGCGACCCAGTCGGTGGATTGGCCGGTGAATTTCCCGTGCTGGAATAGGAATGCGATCAGCGGCCGGGCGAGCAGGATCAATCCGGCCGTGGCCGGCAGGGAGAGGAAAAGCACGCTGCGCAGCGAGGTCGTGATCGAATCTTTCAATTCGTCGTATTGGCCGCTCGCCACCTGGGCGGAAAACGTCGGCAGGGTCGCAAAGCCGATCCCGGAACCGATGATGACGAGCGGGACAGTCATGATCGGAAAGGCGAAATTGATCGCCCCAAGCTGTCCGGCCGGAAGGTAGTTGGCGATGATGGTGTTGAGCAGAAGGTTCAACTGAACCGTTGCGACGCCGATCAGGCGCGGACCCATCAGGAGCACCACCTCCTTGAAATTGGGGTTCTGCGCCCCCAGGGTCGCCGTGTACCGGCGTTCAGGCAGGCGGAACAGGTTGGGCAACTGGATTCCGAGGTGCATCACCGATCCCAGCACGGCTCCCCAGGCCAGGCCGAGGATCCCCATCGACGGGACGAAGAAGAGCAGGCCGATGATCCATCCCAGCCAGTACATGGTCGATGCCAGGGACGGCAGCAGGAAACGCTGGTGTGCATTCAAGACCCCCGATACGATTCCGCTGACCCCGAAAATGGCCGAGGTGATCAGGAGGATGCGCAACAGCTGGGTTGCCAGGGCCTGTTGATAATCCGGCCAGAGCAAATGGACGATCTGCGGGGCGAAAATGGCGGCCAGCAGGCTGGATGCAGCCAGGACCAGTGTGACTGCGTTGACGAGCGCTGAAAAAAGTCTCCAGGCGCCCGGGCGATCGTTTTTCGAGAGCAGGGTTGTGAACGTCGGGACGAAGGCAGAGGCAAGTGCGCCGCCAGCCACGAGGCTGAAGAGCAGGTTCGGGACGACGATTGCAGCGCTGAAAGCATCCCACTCCGGCCCCGTGCCAAAAGTCTTCGTTACCAGGATCTGGCGGACCAATCCGGCGACCTGGCTGATGGCAAATGCGAACATGACCGTGCCGGAGGCGCGGGCGATCTGCTGGTTGGCTTTGCTTGTCGTCTCGCTCATGAGCGGGGATTATACACTACGCCGGCAGCCCCCTTGACGGAGGATTGATGGCTTGAAATTCGCGCCGAACGGGCTATAATTTTTATAACAAGGGAGGTGTAGCATGAGACTAAAATCGACTGCGTATAGTCAATTTATCTGGATGGTCCTTCTTGGCTTACTGCTTGGAGCCTGTTCACCGGTTCCATACCCCGGGCTTGGCGCGGTTCCTGTAACCTAGACGCCTTCGTTTTCCACGCCGTCCATCCAGGTCTTTTTCACGGATCCCGACGACCCTCACGCCAGGGATTATTCCGGCGGCCCCGACCAGGCGTTGGTCGAGGCGATTGGCCGCGCCCGCCTGTCGGTGGACATGGCCGCTTACAGCCTGAATCTGTGGAGTATCCGCGATGCACTGATCGGGGCTCACCGGCGCGGGGTGACCGTCCGGATTGTGATGGAGAGCGACAATATGGACGTAAGCGAGGTGCAGGACTTGATCGGCGCCGGGATCCCGGTCGTGGGGGACCAGCACGAAGGGTTGATGCACGATAAGTTCGTCATCCTGGACAGGGAGGAGGTTTGGACGGGTTCGATGAACTATACGGTGAGCGGCGTGTACAAGGATAACAATGACCTGTTGTGGATCCGGTCAGGGCAATTGGCCCGGGTTTACACGGACGAATTCGAGAAGATGTTCAGCCAGCATCATTTCGGCCCGGAAAAATATATCCTCCCGACCCGGATATCCCTCGACCTCGACGAACTGCCCGTCGAGGTTTATTTTTCGCCGCAGGATGGGGCGGAGAGTCGCCTCCTGGATCTGATCCGCGCGGCCCGGGAAAGCATCCGCTTCCTGGCGTTTTCCTTCACTTCCAATGACCTGGGCGAGGCGATCATTGAAAAAGCCCGCAGCGGGGTCGTCGTCACCGGGGTGATGGACAGCAGCCAGGTCAAAGCGGACGAAGGGACGGAATACGATCTTTTCCGGCAGGCTGGCCTGGACGTGCGCCTGGACGGAAACCAGAAAGGCTTGATGCACCACAAGCTGATCCTCACCGACGAGGCGATCGTCGTGACCGGTTCATTCAATTTCACGAACAGCGCAGAGACCCGCAACGATGAGAATATGTTGGTGCTTTCCAGCCGGGAACTGGCCGCCCGGTATTTGCAGGAGTTTTCTAAGGTATTCGATCAGGCAAAACCCTGACCCGAAGCGGCGGCACGCGGGCATAACTTTTTCGCCGGTAAGGCGACTACTGGTTAACAGAGATGGATCGATAGCCCCAACTCTGCAAACAAGCTTACCGGAGGTTTACCGATATGAAGAAGAATTCCCTGTTTTTCTCCGCCGCCATTACCACGTTCATCCTGGCTGTCATCGGGGGGATCGTCAAAGCCAGGGCCACTGGCAGCCCGGTTGTGACCGACACCCCTGTTCCTACGAACACCCTGGTCCAGCCGACCGATACCCTCGTACAGCCCACGCTTTCGCAAATCATATCGCCGCAGGAAGCTTCCGTGATCGCCGCTTCCGTCCTCGGCAGCTCCGATCTCTATAGCGTGGATACTGCCACCCTTTATGGCATGGATGTCTACAAAGTGACATTCAGCTCAGGGAATATCGTTTACGTCAGCCCGGAAGGCCATGTCCTGCTGGTCACGTACCTGCGGCGCTACGTTACGGCGCCGTCGACCGGTTCCCAGCAGCCTTCTGGAGGGCACTCCCAGGGACAACCCCAGCAATCCGGCAGCACAGCCGCCCCGACGCCCAGCCACCACGATGATGGCGGCGACGATTCCGGCAATGATCATTGATCGAGGCTTGCCATGCAAAATAAACCCAAGAAGCGCTGGCTGGATGCCCAGATCGTGATCGCCTCTGTGGCGATCACCTTCACCCTGGCCCTCTGGAACGTGTTTGCCAAAGGCATTCGTACGGTGGCGAGCAACCCGACTCCCTCCGCGCCGACGCCTGATCCGACATCCACCTTTGTTTACACCCCGACGGCTACGAACACGTCTGCCCTGTCGACCATCCACCTCCCGCCGGTCCATATCCTGTTGGGAGGCAAGCCGCCCGTGACGCGCGTGGTCGTGGTCGGGAGCAATGCCGGCGGTTCGCCAAGTTACGGCGGCAACAGCGGTTCCGGCGGCCAGGCCGGCAGTTCCAGTTCCAACTCCAGCGGTACAGGCTCGACGACCGTCTCCAACCCGGTTCCACCGCCTGTGGCCGCGCCCCCGCCGGTAACCACCACCAGTTCCTCCAAGCCATGAAGCGGATCGAATTCCATGCCATGGGCAGCCGGATGCTGGCGATCGTGGATACCGACTCGCCGGACATCGAAAAAACGCTTGCCCATGTGCCGGGCTGGTTCGAGGAATGGGAGCAGGTGCTCAGCCGGTTTCGCCCGGAAAGCGAACTCAGCCAACTCAATCGCTCGACTGGAAAGCCTTTCACAGTGAGTAAAACACTGTGGGAGGTTTTCCACGCCGCCCGGCAGGCGGAACGCTTTACGAATGGATTGGTGACCCCGACTGTCCTGGACGCCCTGCTCCTGGCCGGCTACGACCGCTCCTTCGAGCTCCTGCCGGCCGTCCAAGACGTACGCACGGAAAGCGCCCACGCGCTGCCCGACTTTTCCGAAATGGTCGCCTGGGACGCTCCGACCCGCACGATGGTCCTGCCAGATTCGGTCCATATCGACCTCGGTGGGATCGCCAAAGGTTGGGCGGCGCAGAGTGCCGCCAAGCGATTGTCGCGCTACGGTCCGGCCCTGGTGGACGCTGGCGGGGACATCGCCGTGTACGGCCTGCGCCCGGATGGTCAGGCCTGGCCGATCGGGATCAATGACCCGTTCCAGTCCGGCAGCCACTTCGAGACTTTGATGATGCGCCGGGGCGGCGTCGCCACTTCCGGCAAGGATTACCATCGCTGGCTGCAGGGAGGGACCTGGCGGCATCATATCATCGATCCACGCACCGGCCAGCCGGCGGCGACCGACATCCTGGCCGTCACCGTCGTCGCTCCGACCGTCCTCGAAGCGGAAGCGGCTGCCAAAGCGGTCCTGATCCTGGGCAGCCAGGCCGGGCTGGACTGGCTGGAAGCGGATAGCGGACTGGCGGGCGTGCTGGTACTGGACAGCGGCGAGCGCCTGTACAGCCGCCAGATCGAAGAGCATCTCTGGAAGGAATAAGGAATGGAAACAAAGGCGATCGAACAAGAAAAGGACCAAACCGCCGAACTCGAATCGAGTCTCTCGGTCCAGTCGGCGTTGATCTTCCTATTGGCAGTCTTTCTGGGATTGATCGCCGCGGCGGTCGTCCTGCCGTACTGGTTGCCGGGCATCGCCAGCTCATTTGCAGGAAGCAGCCCGAAGTTCTATTGGTACCTTTCGCGCGGCAGCGGATTCGTTTCGCTGGGCTTGTTGTGGGCTTCGATGATGTTGGGCGTCGGCATCACCAATAAAATGGCCCGTCTTTGGCCGGGCATCCCTCCGACCTTCGCCATCCATGAATATGTGAGTCTGCTCGGCCTGGCGTTTGCAGGATTCCACGCCATGATCCTGTTGGGCGATCGCTACAGCAAATACAAGCTGAGCCAGTTGCTGACTCCTTTCGGATCGACCCAGTATCGTCCCATCTGGGTGGGGATCGGCCAGTTGTGTTTCTATGCCTGGCTGATCGTGGCTTTCACTTTTTACGTCCGCAAACAGATCGGCCAGAAGACCTGGAGGTTCATCCACTTCTTCAGTTTCCTGTGCTACCTGGGCGCCCTGGTCCACGGGCTGACGAGCGGTACGGACGCCGGTTTGAGCTGGGCGCACTGGTTTTATTGGACCACGGGTGGCAGCTTCCTGTTCCTCCTGGTCTATCGGATCCTGGTCAGCCGGAAGACCCCCCAACCTGCCCGGGTTCCCCAAAAAACATCCGGGGATTGATCCAGCCGATATTTGGATCCGGCCCGTAACTTTCGGACCCTTTCCTCGACGACTTTTACGGATGGAAAATCGAATCTACCCAGGAGCATTCCTATGACCCATGTAATTACCAGCCTGTGTTTGCGTGACGATGCCTGCTCGGATGTCTGCCCGGTGGCGTGCATCCAACCCGGCAAGCCGACGACCAAATTCCCCAACTACTACATCGATCCGGCCACCTGCATCGATTGCGGAGCCTGTATCCCGGAGTGTCCGTATAAGGCGATCTTCCCGGAGGACGAAGTGCCGGCTGCCTTTCCGCCCACGGCGGGGAGGTGCTCAACCGGGCAGGCCTGGCCGGTCTTTACGAAGGGACCAATCACCGGGGCGAAGCGATCCGACTCGAGACCACGAAAGTCCTGGCGACCGGGGAAGTCGTGGATCTGAGGGAGAGCATTCAGCTCAACCTGGAATTTTACAAATAGGTCAGGCCGGCCATCCGGAAGCCGCATATCCTACCAATGGATACCTTCCAAATCGGATAATATTCATCTCTAAATGGTAGACTTTTATGGTTAGCCGGGATTTTTCGAATGTCTTCTTGCTCAAGACCAGAATGATCGAATCCACCTCCGAGCGCGACTACCTGGCGAGTCTGGATCCCCAGGCTGTCACGGCCGTCTACAATCAATATTTTCCGCAGATCCTCCGGTACGTTCATTACCGGTTGGGAGATGAGAAGCTGGCAGAGGACATCACCAGTGAAGTGTTCCTTACCCTGCTGAAGGCCATCCGGGCCCGGCGCGGCCCGGAGAAGAACCTGCGCGGTTGGTTGATCGGCACTGCCCGTCACATGATCACCGATCACGTCCGCCGAAAATACCGCCACCCGGTCGAAGCCATCGAAGAAAGCCTGAAGTTCGACGGCCAGAGCCCTTCGGAGGAGGTGGAGCGGCGCGACAGCCATTCCTCCCTCCGGAAAGCCCTTGCCGAATTGACGGAAGAGCAGCAGCACGTCCTGGCGCTGCGGTTCGGCCAGGGATGTTCCCTGGAAGAGACGGCCACCCTGATGAAAAAAAAGGTCAATGCCGTCAAAGCGCTTCAATTTCGCGCCCTGAATGCCCTCCAACGCAAGATTGGAGAAGAGAAATGAATCAGCCCATGTACGACGCCCTCGAAACCTGCCTGCAGGGATTGGAACACGGCGAATCCCTGGAAACCCTCCTGGCCCGCTACCCCGACCTGGCGGAGGAGTTACGTCCCTTGCTCCAAACTGCCGTGTACGCGCGGACCGCCCATACGGATAGGCTGCCGGTGGGGGCGCTGACCCGCAGCCGGGGGCGCGGCCTGGCCCTGGCCGCCGACCTGCGCCGAAAGCCGGTCTCCCGCTTTTTGCGAGGCCATTTTCGCCGGTCCTTTCTGACGGCTGTTTCCGTCATTATCATCCTGGTGATGAGCGGGAACGGGCTCCTGCTCGCTTCAGCCCATTCCCTTCCCGGAGATCCCCTCTATCCGCTCAAGCGCTCGGTCGAAACGACGCAGTTGAATTGGTCGGTCGATCCGGCCCAAAAATCAGCCCTCCAATCGGTTTTCAGCCAGCGACGGGTCGATGAAGCCAAGACATTGATCACCATTCATCGGGTCGAGTCTGTCGAATTCAACGGGGTGTTGACCGACCAGTCGAACGGCCAGTGGGTGGTATCCGGGATCCCGGTCGTTGTGGATCCGCAGACCCAGGTAGAGAATGGGATCGGCGTCGGGGATGAGATCCAGGTCTCGGGTTCGACCAACCAGGACGGTGAAGTCAATGCGGTCCACCTGGCTCCCGCCCAGGGCCCTCACGAAGACGACGGGCAGACCAGACCTCAATCGACCTGGACGCGCTCCCCGGGCGGATCGTCGGATGATGGAGAACGCCGGCCTACTTCGACTGCCTCGGCGGGTTTCACGCCGAATCCGAGCCAGTCTGAATATGAGGGCGGGACCCAATCCAGCCAGTTCACGCCGACCCCGGCGGGTACGCGTTCCTCCGACCGGAGCGGCCCTACCCCTCATGAAACCGATGAGTCTGGAGGCGGGGATCATTGATCCTCATCCAGCCGTCAGAGAGCGACCGGCCCGGTCGCTTTTTGATTCCGGACAGGCTCCCATCGGGCAGGTTTTGCGGTTGCATTTTTGACCGAATTAGGGTAAATTTTATACAACATATGTTCTTATCCCGCGCAGGAGTCTTTCGATGACTGACAAATTTTATCTGGGCAAGTTTTACGATCCGACGACGAACAAGGCGACGACGCAGCAGCTTCAATACGATCCGGCCGACCTGACCACCCACGCCCTGGTCACCGGCATGACCGGATCCGGCAAGACCGGATTGTGTGTCGCCTTGATGGAAGAAGCCGCCCTGCAGGGCATTCCGGCCCTCCTGATCGATCCCAAGGGGGACCTGACCAACCTGCTCCTGCACTTCCCCGACCTGGCCCCTCAGGATTTCCAGCCCTGGCTGGATCCGGAGATGGTCCGGCGGGCCGGCGAGACTCTCGACCAGGCCTCCGCCCAGGCTGCCGCTGCCTGGAAGAATGGGCTGGCCGAGTGGGGCATCGACCATACCCGCATGCTCGCCTTGAAGAATGCCGCCCAATTTGCCATCTACACGCCCGGTTCGGACGCCGGCATCCCGGTCAGCGTGCTGTCATCGCTGGCCGCCCCTGGTTTGGATTGGGCGACCAATCGGGAGGTCCTGACCGAACGCATCTCCAGCACGGTGACGGCCATCCTTGGGCTGGTCGGTTTCGATGACATCGACCCGCTGCGTTCGCGTGAGCACATCCTGCTCTCGAATATCTTCCAATCCGCCTGGAGCCAGAACACGTCCCTGGACTTGACCGAACTCATCCTGCAGATCCAGACCCCGCCCTTCGACAAGCTGGGCGCGTTCCCGGTGGATACGTTCTTCCCGGCGAAGGATCGGATGGGTCTCGCCCTGACCCTCAATAACATTCTCGCCGCTCCGACCTTCGACCTGTGGCGGACCGGGCAGCCGCTGGACATCGCGGCCATGCTCTTCGCCCCCGACGGCCGGCCGCGCCACAGCATTTTCTACCTGGCGCATCTGTCAGACGCCGACCGGATGTTCTTCGTCACCCTGCTCCTGGCAGCCGTCGAAACCTGGATGCGCACCCAATCCGGAACGGCCAGCCTGCGCGCCCTGCTCTACATGGACGAGATCTTCGGCTACCTGCCGCCCCAGCATAATCCGCCCTCCAAGGAACCCCTCCTGCGGATGCTCAAACAGGCCCGCGCCTTCGGCCTGGGCCTGCTCCTGGCCACCCAAAACCCGGTGGACGTGGATTACAAGGCATTATCCAACGCAGGGACCTGGTTCATCGGCAAGCTGCAAACCGACCAGGACAAGCAACGCCTTCTGGACGGGCTCGAATCGGCCACACCCGGCACCCTGGACCGGGCGGCCTGCGACAAGCTGATCTCCGGCCTGGGCAAGCGCATGTTCATCATGCAGAACGTCCACGAGAAGGAGCCGGTGGTTTTCCAGTCCCGCTGGACGATGAACTTCCTGGCCGGCCCGCTGACCCGTGTCCAGATCCCGGCCTTGAACAAACTGGCCGGGGCGAGCCTCCCGGCGGCCGCCCCGCAGGCCGCTGTCCGGCCGGATGCGCCTGTCCCGCCGCCAGGATTCACGCCCATTCCCTCGCCTGCCCCCGCGGTCGCCCCGGCGCCCGTTCCGGCCCCGGCGAGCCCTGCGGCGGTCGCGCCTCGCCCGCCTGCGAACGGGAGCAGCACCCGTCCGGCTGTTCCAGCCGGGCTCCCCGAATTCTTCCTGCCCTTGAACCAGAGCTTCACGAAGGCGGCTGCCGCGGCCAACCTGAGCCTGCCGGACGGGGGCGCTCCGGCCGGGATCCTTTACCGTCCCGCCCTGCTGGCTTCCGCCCAGGTGCGTTTCCTGGATCGGCGCTACAGCCTCGACATGCAGCAGGTCAAATCGGCCCTGGTGGTTTCGCCTGACAAACGCGGCATCGTCCGCTGGGACGATTTCGTCCGCGTCCTGCCTGACGAAAAAGCCATGGACCCGGCGCCGGCTCCCCAGGCGACTTTTGTCGCCCCCGAGCCTCCGCTCTCCGAGGCCAAGCTGATGACTGCCCTGCAGAAGGATTTCTCGGATTGGACCTATCGCACCAGCAAGGTGGTCATCCGGTCCAACCAGGCGCTCGGACTGAACGCCACCCCGGATGTCTCCCAGGCCGAATTCATGAAAGCCTGTGCGGACGCCGCCCGGGAGGCCCGGGATGCGGAAGTGGCCAAAGCCACGGCCGTGATCGACCGTCAGATCGCCGCCTTGAACGAGAAGGTCTCCCGGGAGGAACGGGAGCTGAAGGAGAACCAGGACCAGCTTGAAGACCGGAAGCGGGAGGAATTCGTCAGCGGCGCTGAAACCGTCGTGAGCCTGCTGGGTGGAAAGCGCAGCCGGCGGATTTCCTCGACCATCAGCAAGCACCGCCTGACGGAGCAGAGCAAAGCCAAAGTGGACGATTCATCCGCCTCCATCGATGAGTATAAAAATCAACTGGCTGAACTCGAACAGGCTCGCCAGCAGGCCGCGGACGAGGCGGCCGGAAAGTGGGGGGAGGCGGTCGACGACATCACCGAGATCCCGCTCATCCCGAAGAAAACAGACATCTACGTCAACCTGTTCGGCGTCGCCTGGATGCCCTATTACCAGGTCCAATCCGGCGGCCAGACGGTCGAGATCCCGGCTTTCGAATGACCGGATCGCAAACCGAGCGGTGAAAAGGCTGAAATGATGGGCATCGTCTGGCTCGTTCTGACACTCGTTCTCTGGGGCATTCTCCATTCGCTGATGGCTTCCCTCGCGTTCAAGGAAACCTTCAAGCGCCTGGCGGGTCCCTTTATGAACCGGTTCTACCGCCTGTTCTATAATGCATTTTCCGTCTTCACGTTGATCGGCGTCCTGGCGGTCGCAGCCGGCACCCCCGACCAGAGGCTGTATACGCTGCCTTTCCCCTGGTCGGCAGCTTTCATCCTGCTGGAGGTCCTGGGAGTCCTGGCCCTCGGTCACAGCTTCATGCAGACGAACATTTGGGAGTTCATCGGCCTGAAACAGCTCGAAGGCCCGATCGAAAAGACCGCCGAGGAGCAATACCTCGAACCCGAACCTCACAAACTGGTCACGAGCGGGTTGTACGGCTACATCCGCCACCCGCTTTACTCCGCCGGACTGGTGATCATCTGGCTCGTGCCGGTGATGACCGAACATCTCCTCGTCATCGATATCGCCCTGACCCTGTACATCTTCATCGGGGCGACTTTCGAGGAACGCAAGCTGCGGCGCGAGTTCGGGCAGTCCTACCTGGATTATTCCGCCGTGACGCCGATGTTCATTCCGTTCACGAAATGGAACAAAACACCGCGGAAATCGTCCGTATAGAGGTAATTTCTAACGCGGTGTATAATCGTTGACAATGTCATTCGTCTCCGTCCCAAAACCTCGACGAAACCCGATTTTCCTGCAAATCCTGGCTACCCTGATGGGCGGCCTGGTTTTGTTCTTCCTGGGTCTGAGCTTGGTGGCCGGCGGGTACCAGTTCCTTTTCAAGGGGCGCATCTTCCCGGGCATCAGCATGGCCGGCGTGGACCTGTCCAACCTGACCCCGGTGGAAGCCTCGAATGCCCTCAACCGCAGCCTGACCTACCCGGTCAATGGGCAGATCGTCTTTCGGGATGGCGACCGGGTCTGGAAAGCCTCCCCGCAGCAGCTCGGGATGGTCTTCGATGTCGGGACGAGCGTCAAAATGGCCTACGACCTGGGCCGGCGCGGCGGACCGTTCAGCAGCCTGGCCAGCCAGCTGAATGCCTGGCAGGCCGGCTTGAACCTCCCGCCGGTGGTCATCATCGACGAACGCGTGGCTCACAATTATCTCCAAAATATTGCCGATCAGATCGACCAACCTGAGGTGGAAGCCGACCTGCAGTTGAGCGGGACCGATGTCTCGTATACCCCCGGCCAGATCGGCCGCCTCCTCAACGTGGACGAAGCATTGAAATCGGTGATGCAGTTGCTGGAGTCATTCAAGGACGGGGAGATCCAGCTCGACATTGCCGAGCAATCCCCAACCATCCTGGATGCTTCCTCCCAGGCGGAAGCCCTGAGGAAAGCGGTTAGCGGTCCATTGACCCTGACGATCCCAGACCCGCAGCCCGGCGATCCGGGCCCCTGGACGCTCGACCAGGCCCAACTGGCAAGCATGATCGCGGTCGGGCGGGTCAAAACCGACGCCGGCTGGCAGTTCCAGGTCGGTATCGACGACCAGGCCCTCGCCCAGTTCCTCGGCCAGATCGAGCCGCTGGTCAACCAGGATCCGAAGAATGCCCGTTTCTACTTCGAGAACTCTTCTCCGAGCCAACTTGAGTTGATCGCGCCGGCGGTGACCGGCCGCACGCTGGATATGGCGGCCACCCGGGACGAGATCAACGAGAAGCTCTTTCAGGGCGAGCACAGCCTGCCGCTCGTTTTGACCCTGGCAAAGCCGGATGTTCCATCGGATGCAACCGCTGCTTCCCTCGGCATCACCGGCCTGGTTTATTCCTATACGAGTTATTTTCGCGGCTCGAGCGCAGCCCGCATGCAGAACATCCAGGCGGCCGCTGCCCAGTTCGACGGTCTGTTGGTTCCACCGAATTCGGTCTTTTCGATGGGTTCGGCAATCGGCGATATCAGCCTTGAAAACGGCTACGCCGAAGCGCTGATCATCTATAACGGTCAGACCATCACCGGCGTGGGCGGGGGGGTCTGCCAGGTCAGCACGACCCTGTTCCGGACGGCCTTCCTGGCCGGGTATCCGATCGTCGAACGGCATGCCCATGCCTACCGCGTTTACTATTACGAAGAATCCGACACCCCGGGCGCTCCGGACGTTTCCCTTGCCGGCCTGGACGCGACGGTCTATTTCCCCCTGGTGGATTTCAAATTCAAGAACGACCGGCCATACTGGCTGCTGATGAGAACGGTTTTCAACCCGGATAATTACAGCCTGACCTGGTATTTCTACTCCGGGGACGATGGCCGGACGGTGAAATGGCAAAATCTCGGGCTGCGTAACGTGACCCCCGCACCGGATCCGCTCTTCCAGGAGGATTCGAGCCTCGGGGCGAACCAAATGGTGCAAACGGATTGGCCGGAAGACGGCGCGGATATTACGATCACCCGCCAGGTGACCCGTGGGAGCGAGGTCCTGTTCTCCGACACCATCCGCACTGTCTACGAGCCGTGGCAGGCCGTGTGCAAGTACGGTTCCGGCACGGCCGATCCGGAAGGGTTGGCAAAGGAATTGGGCCTCTGCCAGTAGCAGCGTGGTAAAATAACCGCTTGTGCTCCCCGGTGAAGGGAAATTCATGATCAAACAAGACTTGCTCGACATACTGCGTTGCCCGGCCTGCGTACAGGAAAAAGAAGGTTTGCTCGAACTGTACCGGGATACCTGGTTGATCTGCCAGGATTGCGGACGGAAGTATCCGATCGATGACGATATTCCCGTGCTGCTGATCGATGAAGGAGAGAAATGGGTCAAGGTGGCGAAAGAAGATCTGCCGGTGCCGCCCGCGCCCATGAAGTGAAATGACCCTAAAGAATTTCGATCTCGCCAAACGAATCCGCGCTTTTAACCGACCGACTACCGGCCAATTCATCCTGATGGGGATTGGCCTGATCGTTACGATCGGCTTGTTCGTTTTTCTGAACGGTTTTGTCGCTTGCTGGCGGCTGACTTCCCTGCCCGGGATGCCGGTGCCGTCCTGCCTGAACACCAACAACCAGACTCCTCCGGTGGTGGATAACACCCAGGGAACTCCTGCGGCGGTGACCGGCACTCCCACCCTAGCCGCGCCCGAGGCGCCCTTGCCGGCTGCCTGGGACGGGGCCAGCCGTGTCACCATTATGATCGTCGGAGTGGACTACCGCGATTGGGTCGCCGGAATTGGCGCCCCGCGCTCCGATACGATGATCCTTTTGACGATCGATCCGGTCAACAAGACCGCGGCAATGCTGTCGGTTCCGCGGGACATGTGGGTGAACATCCCCGGATTCGGATACAACAAGATCAATGCCGCCTACGCCGACGGTGAGGGAGCAAAGCTCCCCGGCGGCGGACCTGCCCTGGCGGCCAAGACTCTGGAAACGTTCCTCGGCGTGGACATTCAATATTACGCCGAAGTCGATTTCCAAACTTTCCAAAGCCTGATCGACAATATCGGCGGGATCGACGTCAACGTGCCTGCCCAGATCACCGTCGACCCGCTCGGCCAGCATAACACTACCATCCTTCAACCCGGCATGAATCACCTGGATGGTCCGCTCGCCCTGGCGTATGCCCGCATGCGTCACACGGCCAACGACGACCTGGATCGCGCCGGCCGTCAGCAGCAGGTCATCCTGGCAATTCGCGACAAGGTCCTCAGCCCCGGGACCTTCCCGAAGCTGGTCGCCCAGGCGCCCACCATCTACAACGAATTGTCCTCCGGGATCAAGACCAACCTGACCCTCGACCAAGCCCTTCAACTGGCAGTCCTGGCCAAGGATATTCCACTGAATCAAATCCAGAAGTACGTCATCGATTACACCATGTGCGCTCCTGAGACCGTGGTGATCAGCGGGCAGAGCCAGGATATTCTCAAACCTTTCCCGGACAAGATCCGCGAACTGGTGGCCAAGGTCTTCGGAACGGGAACGGTCGAACCGCTGGCTTCCGGCGATCCAACCCAGTTGATGCAGGCGGAGAATGCCAAGGTGCTGGTCGTCAACGGTTCCGGGGT
>DATJPX010000140.1:0-2345 GCA_035506155.1 Anaerolineales bacterium | reverse complement strand
GTCCAGGAATGCCGCGATCTTTACACGGACCTGGATCGGATCGTCCAGAAGCTTCCGAAGACATACAGGTACCTGATGTCCGATCCGGCCGGCAATTCCGAGCGCATGTCCTTCGTTTACGACAGCCAGAAGCTGACCCTCCTCGAAGAGGTCGGGGAGATCAATTTCCCGCCTTCGGAAATGGATAAAGTGAGGCTTCCAAAGAACACCGCGAAGTTCGAAGGTTTCGACCGCCCGCCGTACCTGGCCTCTTTTTCTGCCGGCCAGACTTCCATCACTTTCGTGAACGCCCACCTGTATTTCGGGAAGTCCCGCAGCGATCCAGACTCGATCGGCCGGCGGGCGCTGGAAGCCTACGCGGTCGCCATGTGGGCCGAGGGACGGATGAAAGACCCGCAGAAAGCCTTCACACGCGAGTTGGTCGTTCTGGGAGACCTCAATATGCCCAAGAGCACGGATACCGACCCGATCTTCCAGACCCTGACGAAACTGGGCCTGGAGGTGCCGTTGCACTCCACCCAGATCGCTTCGAACATCGCCAACGATGCCAATTTCGACCAAATCGCTTTCCTGCCCACCACCACCCGCGACCTGTTCACCGGTCTAAAAGGCGTCTTCGACTACGATACTGCCATCTTCCCGGATCTCTGGCAGGCTGGGAAGAATTCCAAAAATTTCGAAGCTTACCTGCGCTATTACATCTCCGATCACCGGCCCATGTGGGTCGAATTGCGCTTGCAATAGCGATTCAATCTGATCAGCGAGTTATGCGCCATCATGTCAACGCATAAGAGCGTCGAACCACACGGCTGTATCGTTTGCGGACGAATCCACGACTTGCTGATTGTTCGCAGCGATGACGGCAGGCTGGTGGATTGCAGCGTGACCAGCCCGGGCGGCCGCCAGGTGACCGATCCGGAACGGATCCTGGTCGCGTGCGACAGGCACAGCAGTGAGGAGATCGAGCGGGCGATCGCCCGCCACTATCCGGGACGCGCCGCGCCCGACAAACCGGACGAGGATTAAAGAGCTTTTCATCCCTCTGCAACAGGAGTGCTATACTTGCCTTATGACGATCATCCCCCTTCCCTCCAAAATCGAACTCGGCGACGACGCCTTTCCGCTCACTCCCGAAACCGGCATCCTGACCGATGCGCCCAACCGCTGGAATGCAGACTACCTGCACGACCTGCTTTCCCCCTCCACGGGTTTCCCCCTGCGCATCCGGACCGGGGGCCGGGCCGCCACGAACGTCATCCGGCTGCGGCTGAACGACAGCCTGGGATTCCTCGGCCGGGAAGGGTACCGCCTGACGACCTCCCCCGAGCTGATCAGCATCGAGGCGCCCGAGACGGCCGGCGTGTTCTATGGGATCCAATCCCTGCGCCAGCTTTTGCCGGTCGAGATCGAATCACGCCAGGCCCTCGCCGAGGATGATTGGAAAGTCCCCGGCCTGGCCATCACCGACGAGCCGCGCTTCGCCTGGCGGGGTTTCATGCTCGATGAAGGCCGCCACTTCCAGGGCAAGGAGACCGTCCTGCTGACGCTGGACCTGATGGCGCTGCAGAAACTCAACGTCCTGCACTGGCACCTCACCGAGGACCAGGGCTGGCGGATCGAGATCAAGAAATACCCGCGCCTCACCGAGGTCGGTTCCCAGCGCGCCGGGACAAGCAGCACCATCACTGGGCCCGAACACGATCACGTCCCGCACGGCGGTTTCTATACCCAGGAGGAGATCCGCGAGATCGTCAAATACGCCGCCGACCGGCACATTACCATCGTCCCGGAGATCGAGATGCCCGGGCATGCCCTCGCAGCCCTGGCCGCCTATCCGGAATTATCCTGCACCGGCGGTCCCTTCGAAGTTGCTACCCATTTCGGCATTTTCCAAGATATCTACTGCGCCGGGAAGGAAGCCACCTTCACCTTCCTGCAGGACGTTCTCGACGAAGTGATGGACCTTTTCCCCTCGCCATACATCCACATCGGCGGAGACGAGGCGCCCAAGAAGCGTTGGGAGAACTGTCCCGACTGCCAGCGCCGGATCGAGGAAAAGGGCCTGAAGGACGAACATGCCCTGCAAGTCTACATGACCAACCGGATCGCCGCGTACCTGGATTCGAAGGGCCGCCGCGTCGTCGGCTGGAACGAGATCCTGCAGGACCGGTTGGTCCCCACCGCAATCGTCCAGTTCTGGGTGCGCGGGCGCGAGAACCTGATCAAGGCACTCCGCCAGGACCATCGCCAGACCATCATGTCCACTTATCTCGACGCCTACCTGGATCACAGCTACGATCTGATGCCCCTCAGCCGGGCGTACAATTTCGAGCCCGTGCCGTCCG
>DATJPX010000139.1:0-13819 GCA_035506155.1 Anaerolineales bacterium | reverse complement strand
TAGGCGACAGCCATGTTTCCCAGGGCGAGGATGCCCGTCCCGGCAGGCAGGTTATCCGCAGTGATCGTCACGGTGCGCGATTCGGAATAATAGCCGGTCCAGCGCTCGAATGCGATCTTCATGGCCGGGATGGAGACGTGGGCCGTCGGGATGACCAGGCGCGGCTGGAGCTGGTCCATCAGGTTGAAGCCTTTCATGTTGGCCGCGCTCATGCCGGAGAAGCTGTTCTCGAACTGGGTGATGGCGACATCCAGCTTGCCGAGGGCGGCGAGCTGGTCGGCCGTGAGGGCGTCCTGGCCGATGTCGCCGAAGTGGGCGATCCGCAGCCCGCCGGTCTCGATCAAGTAGATGTAATTCGTGCCGTTCTTGTCCAGCAGGGGATCGCCGGCGTTGTGGGCGGAGGCGATGCACGTAATGGTCACGTCGGGCAGGACGATCTTCCCGGTCGTTTCCAGGAGCTGCTGGCCGGGGAATTTATCGGAAAAATCCTTGTAGTAATGGTCGCTGTGCAGGTGGGTGGTCAGGAGGATGTCGTTCGCCGTGGGCTGCTCGAGGAAAAGGGCCGGATTGACGACGTCGATGTAGATGTGCCGGCCGGCCGAGGTAACCAGCTCGAACTGGGCATTGTCCTCGTAGGTCAGGCTGACACCGGCTGCTTTCGGCGCAGCGGCCTTACCGCAGCCCGCCAGCAGGAAAGTGAAAATGGCCAGGAAAAGGAATGTCCGTTTCATGCGATCCTCCAGGTGAATTGTTTCGACCAGTATATGCGTTTCCGGACGGGCATGGAAGAACCAGCCGTCAGGGTTCCTCTGCGGATCGTAAACGGTTACTTGCGAAAGCCCTGGAGCGTCTCCAGGTACTCCTCCGGCCGGCCGATGTCGAAGCGCTGGCCGTCGATGACCAGCCCGAGGAAGCCGTCCTCCTGGCGCAGGTGGTCGAGCGCCGGCGTCAGTTGGAACTCGCCCCTTTCCCGGACGTTGTTCCGGATGGCTTCTTCCAAATAGTCGAAGACCTTCGGCGACAGGATGTACTGTCCGAACAGGGTCAGGTATTCGCCTTCCGGCAGGCCGGCCACCCGCAGGTTGGTGCGGGCGTAATCCGGGGTCGGTTTTTCGGTAATCTCACTCAGGTTGAGCAATCGCCCATCCTCCAGCCAGACCCCGGTGACGGTCCCGAAACTGCCGATCTGCGCTTCGGATGTCCGGCGGACCCCTACCAGGCTTTTGCCGTGCTGACGGTGGGCCGCGAGCATCTGGCGGGCGCAGGAAGCCTGCCCCTCCGACCGGTAGATGTGGTCGCCGAGCATCAGCAGGAAGGGTTCATCCCCAACGGCCTGGCGGGCGCAGTACACGGCGTGGCCGAAGCCCTCCTGGGCGTCCTGGGTGACGAAGCTGACCCGCCGGCCCATTTCCAGCAGGTGGCGGGAATACTCCTGGAAGGCTGGCGGGAGTTTGTTGTAGTTCTCGATGGAGATCTGGTCGGCGAAGAAGGAGCGGAACTCCTCCAGGTCGTCCTTCTGGACGATGATGACGACCTCCTCCACCCCGGCCTCCAGGACCTCCTCGACGATCAGGAGGATGGCGGGTTTGGCGATTCCGTCCCGGTCGACGATCGGGAACAATTCCTTCTTGGTGGCTTTGGTGGCCGGGAAGAGGCGCGTCCCGAAGCCGGCTGCCGGGATGACGGCCTTGCGGACCTTTTGCTGCGGGCTGATGGTCAGGCGTAGACCCGGGAGGTGCAGGTCGCCTTCGAGGATCTCGATGACCGCCTTCTGGTCCGCCGCGGAACGGCACAGGAACTGGGCGGTCCCGTCGCCCTGGGAACCCACGCCCTTGCCGCCCCAGATGTGCGGACGGAGGGCCGGCTCCGCCAGGAGGCGATGCAGGACCGGCGAGGCCAGCTCCTCGGGACAGGCCGGGGCGGCGTAGCGGTCGAAAAGGGCCTGGGCCTCGGTCATCAGGGCGCCCAGGCGTTCGGCGTCCGAGGCCTTCAGGGCCTCCACGGCCTGCCCGACGACGCGCCGGTTGACCGGCCCGAGCAACTCCTGGACGCCGCGCTGCAGCTCGGTCTCGGCGAAGGGATAGCAATGGTTGAGGCGGTTCAGGATCTCCAGGGTGTTCTTCTTCGCCTGCAGGTCGACGATGACGAAGTAGAGCGGCTGGTCGACCTGCAACTCGGTCGTTTCGAGGCGCTCGCCGTCGAAGGTCATCAGGACGGGCCGGTTGCCGAAGGCGCAGCCCTGGTCCATGCGGCCGCAACGGGAGGGGGTGGTGATCTCGCCCTGGTAGGCCAGCTCCATCTCCCCCCGCGTGGTCAGCTTGAGGTCGTAGATACGGTTGAAGGCTCGCGCCGTCAGGACGGAGATGGCCGCGCTAGAGGAGAGCCCCTTCTTGATCGGCAGGTCGGTCTTGTAATTGTCGATCACCAGGCCGCGCACCCGGTAATTGGTCAGCACCTGGTAGGCCACGCCGGCGATGTAGCTCCAGAAGCCGCCTTTGCGGGCCTCTTCGAGCAAGGCATTGGGCTCCATGGGGATCTCGTACGGACCGCTGCGCTCCCCGGCCGGGGAGGTCGAAGTCAGCACCAACGAGGTCGGGTGCAGGCCGACCTCGGCGTAGATGCCCTGGTCGGTACCGGTGATCAGGGTGTAGCCTTTCTCGATGCCGGCGTTGATGCGCCGGTAGCCGCCGGCCCAGTCGGAGTGCTCGCCGACCAGGCAGATGCGGCCGGGTACGAAGATCCTCATGGCAGTTCCTTGTTCTCCAGGTCCGTTTCAGCGCGCTTGGGAAATGTTCATTCCCAGGAGATATCCGGCGAACGGTAGAAGGCGATCCCCCGCGCCTGCAGCCGCGGTCCGTGGGCGGCCAGACGCTGGCGGTATTCATCCCAACTGCGCGCCTTGGCCGGCGTCCAGGCGATTTCGGCGTAGCCGGGCAAGCGCGGGAAGATAAGATAGTCCAGGTCGGCGGTCGTGACGGCCGTCTCGCTCCACAGCGGGGCTTCGATCCCCAGGATGGAGGCCTCCGCCACGCCTTCGAGCATCGTCGCCGGATCCCACTCGTAGGCTTCCCGGACCGGGATGTATTTTTTGGTCCAGTCCTGGCCCAGGAGGGTGTCAGGATCGTATTTGATGTCCATGTAGGCGTGCGTGGCCGGCGAGAGCACGAATTTCCGGCCTTGTTTGGCGCCCTTCAGCGCCCACTCCTTGTTCCACCAGAACTGGACGACCGTCTCGGGCAGCAGCCTGGCCTTGGCGATCTCCTCCCAGCCGATGCAGGTCTTGCCGTGGGCCTTGACGATCTCCTGGACGCGCTGGACGAAATGGACGTAATCGTCCTCCGGGGTGGAATGGGCCTCGTCGCCGCCGATGTGGAAGAAGGGACCCGGGGTCAGGCCGGCGATCTCGCCGATCACTTCGTCCAGGAAGCGGTAGGTCGCTTCGTTGTGGATGTCGAACGAGCTGAAGCCGACCTCGGTGCCCGTGTACAGCTCGGGAGCGGTCCCGGCCCTGTTCAGCTCGGGATAGCAGGCCAGGGCGGCGTTGGTGTGCCCGGGCATGTCCACCTCCGGGAGAATGGTGATGAACCGCTCGCGGGCGTACGCGACCAGGTCCAGGTATTCGGCCTGGGTGTAGAAGCCGCCCGGGTCGCGGTTGACCGAGTAGCAGCTGCCGAGCCGGGTCAGCTCCGGGCGGCTCCTGATCTCCAGCCGCCAGCCCTGGTCGTCCGTCAGGTGCAGGTGGAGGAGGTTGAACTTGTACCCTGCCAACTGGTCGATGAAGCGCTTGACCTCGGCCGGCTTGAAGAAATGCCGGGCCACGTCCAGCATGGCGCCCCGCCAGGCGAAGCGCGGCTGGTCGCGGACGAGGACGGCTTCGACCGTCCACGGCCCCGGTTGGGTGGACTTTGCCTCGACGGCCGGCGGGAACAACTGCAGCAGGCTCTGGACGGCGTAGAAGAGACCCGCCGGCCGGAAAGCCGAAAGGCGAGCCCCATCCGGCCCGAGGCGCAGCTCGTAGCCTTCCTCGCCCAGCCCGGGATCGGCGTCTGTCAATTCCAGGGAGATCCCGGCGGAACCGTTCTCTGGCGGGTCCGCCGGGACCGGCAGCGGGAAGCCCGTGGCAGGGCGGAGCCGGGAGGCCAGGTATTCTGCGATGCGTTTGGCGTCCGCCCCGCCGGTGGGGGCGTGGAGGACCGTCTGGCCGGTCAGGGTGAAGGTCCCTTCGGCGGGGGTGACCGAGACCGGGCGTGGAATGATCGCGTTCATGGTGTTTGCAGGCATCCTTGTGGTGAAATCGATAGAGGAATTGTAACTTATCTTCGCCCGATTCAGGCGATGTAGACAGGGAAATCGCCGGCCAAAAACCGGTCCGGCCCTGCCTCCGGGGAGGTGTATACTTGCCGCTTGTATCTTCGAGGAGAATCGACGCATGAACAAAGGCATCTGGTATGGGATCGGCGCTTATCTGGCCTGGGGAATTTTTCCGATTTACTGGAAGTGGCTGCACGTCGTCCCGGCGGTGCAGTTGATCTCGCATCGCATCATCTGGTCGTTCGTCCTGGTCGCCATCATCCTTTTCGTCACCCGTCAGTGGAAGGCCTTCCGGGCGGCGATCACCGGCCGGCGCGTCCTGCTGATCTACCTGGCCTCGGCGATCCTGCTCAGCATCAACTGGCTGACTTACGTCTGGGCGGTCAACGCCGGCTACGTCATCGAGACGAGCCTGGGTTATTTCATCAACCCGCTCCTGAGCGTGCTGTTGGGCGTGATCTTCCTGCACGAGCACCTGCGCCCCTGGCAGTGGGCCACGCTCGGCCTGGCGACCGTCGGCGTGGTCTACGCCGCGGTGGCTTACGGCCAGTTCCCCTGGATCGCCCTCACCCTGGCGTTTTCGTTCGGCCTGTACGGACTGGTCAAGAAGACCGCCCCGCTCGGCTCGCTCTACGGCCTGACCCTCGAGACGGGCATCCTGTTCGTCCCGGCGGTCGCTTTCCTGGTCCTGGAGGAATTCGCCGGGAAGGGGGCTTTCCTGCACACCGGCTCCGTCGACGACCTGTTGATGATCGGCGCGGGCGTGGTGACGACCGTCCCGCTGCTCATGTTCGCCTCGGCTGCCCAGCGCATCCCGCTTTCGACCGTCGGCGTGCTCCAGTACATCACCCCGACGATGCAGTTCCTGCTCGGCCTGCTCCTTTACCGGGAGCCGTTCACGCGTGCCCACCTGGTCGGTTTCAGCATCGTCTGGCTTGCCCTGCTCATCTTCTGGCTGGAGGGGTACCTGGCTACGAGCCGCCGGCGCAGGCTCGAAGCGGCCGCGGCCGGGAAATGAGGCTCTTCTCTCCATCAATGCCCCGATGAATCAGAATGTCCGGAAGGATTTCCTTCCGGACATCTTTTTTCTATCCATATCGACGATCCGGTGGCTCAGTCGCCGCTTTGGCGGACCTTGCCGGAGCCGGCGATGGTCGTATTGACCTTGGGCGTTCCCGAGTAGACCACGTCGCCGGAGCCGAGGATGGTCACGTCGAGCGTCTCGGAGACGGCCAGCTGGCTGCTGCCCGAGCCGGTCTGGCGGATGGTGGCGGTCTGGCTGTTCAATCCGCCCGCCAGGTAATCGCCGGAGCCCAGGATTTCGATGTGCTGGTCGCTGACTTCGCCGCTCAGGCCGAAGTTGCCGGAGCCGGCAATGGTGCCGTTCAGGCTGGTCGCTTTCAGCGAGGCGAGCTGGATGTTCCCGGAGCCGGCCAGGTTGGCGGTGAGCGTATCGCTCGTTACGGCGCCCAGCTGGACGTTCCCGGAGCCGGCCAGGTGGATGTCCACGCTGGAGGCCTGGATGCTGCCGGTCGTGATGTCGCCGGAGCCCAGCAGGGAGGCGCTGAAAGCGGTCGACTGGATGTCGCCGGCCAGGAAGTTACCGGAGCCGGCCAGGGTGATGGCGTCCACCTTGGGGCTGGTCACGTAGAACTTGATTGGTCGGGTGGGTTGGAGGCTGATGCCCATGTACTGGTCCTTGAGGCCGATCGTCAGGGTGCTGCCCTTGACGCTGGTGTCGAAGTACTGGATCAGGTTATCCTCGGCTTCGATCCGGACCGAGGTCGTCGCGCCCTGCGTGACGTAGACGTCGCCGATGCCGGCCAGGGTGATCTGGGAGAAATCGCCGACGTTGCGGGTCTCCGATACCACCTTGCCGGAGCCTGCGACCATCTGGAACGCGCAGCCGGAGAGCAGGATTGCAATCAGGACGATGGCGCTGGGAAGATAAATTCGTTTGTTCATGACAGATATCCTTTCTGAGATCATTTACGGAGAGTGACGGCCCGGGTTGCAGGCATTGCGGGCAGGCTTGCCGGGCCATCACTCAGGGCTAATCCGGGACATATTTCAGCCGGCTTTGTCCTCGCTGGAACGCTTCTGCAAAGCCGTGACGACCAGCACGATGCCCAGGCCGAGCACCAGGGCCGGACCGATCAGGCGGGTGAGCCAGAAGCTGGTCACCAGGAAGGACGACATGGCGGCGAACCCCAGCCCGGCCAGGCCGCACAGGATCAAGCCGGCCAGCTTCAGGCCTTCGCTCTTCCGGGCCAGGCCGATGACGAGCAGCGGCAGGCCGACGGCGAACGGTTCCACGGTCCACAGGGCGGCCCAGGAGCTCCAGTAGCCGGTGGCGGCGCAGAACTGCAGCACCAGGCCGGTCAGGCCGATGATGGAAGCCGGGATTGCCAGCCAGGGGATCTTCATGAAGATCGCCATCAGGACGAAGCCGAGCGCCACGCTGAGCACTTCCAGGGGCCAGAGAGTGGCCCAGATGGACCAGTTCCCGCCGACGCTGGCGACGTAAAGGAGCATGCCGGTGGTGAGGGTCGGGATCCCCGGGATGAACAACCCGCTCAGGCCGCGCTGTTTCATGAAGATGAAGGGCGGCAGGCAGAACAGGAGCCCGGCGCCGACGACGATGATTGGCCAGGCGCGGAAGCCCAGCAGGGTCCCGCCGCCAATCGCCTGAACGAGCAGGTTGCCGGCCAGGGCCAGTACGCCGAGCACGATCAGGGTGACGCCGATGAGTAGAGAAGCTTGCTTTTGCATTTGAACCTCCTTATGGTTCAGCGAATGATTTGGGCCGCGTTGAATACAACTGGCGGCTTTCGTGAGCTGCTTGCACCAGGAACTGGCGCCAGTGAAGAATGATGCCGGGATTGTTCAGTTGCTGATCAGGCTGGTTTGACGATTCCGATGAGCAACGAAAGGACGATGATGAACACTGCCACTGCGACCATCACGATCCCGACCCGCCGGGCCAGCCAGAAGCCACGGTTGCCCTGGCGCTGGAGCATGAAGGGCATGATGATGCAGACTCCCAGGAGGATGGGTTCGAGCGGCCAGAAGACTTTCCACTGGCTCCACCAACCGGTCAGGGTGTAGTACGAGAACAGCAGGCCGTTTCCCATCACGATGCCGGCAGGGATGATCAGCCAGGGGTTGGCCAGGGCGGCCATCAGGCCGGCCAGCAGGATGCTTACTGCCAGGAGTTCCGTCGGCCAGCCGCGCCCGAAGATCTTCCAGCCGAAGATGCCGCTCAACCAGATCAGGGTCATGTTGACGACCACGATCGCGCCGACGGAGTACAGGGTGGCGGCGGTGACGTGCTTGGGGGGAACTTCGCCATAGCGGGCCGGGGGCGTGAATACTGTCTTGACCTGGTCGGTGATCCGGGTCAGGCCGCTCTGGGTCTTGCGGCCGACGTTGATATCGGTATCGCCGGAGGCGAAACCGGGATCGGAGATGGCATCCCGGGCGTTGCCGGAGAAGACGGCCACCGGTCCGGGCGGGGTGGCGGAGGCGAGCGAGACCCGCTGCGGGACCGAAATCGTCTCCGGGACCTCGACCCCGGCTTCCCGGGCGGCTGCGTTCAGCGCTTCGGCCATCTCGGCCGCGCTCTGGAAGCGGTCTTCCGGCCGCTTTGCCAGGGCCTTCAGGGCAACCCGCTCGAATGCTTCCGGGAGGGTCGGCTCCATCGTGCGCGGCAGCGGCAGCGGGTCGTTGATGTGCTTCATCAGGATGGCCAGCGGCGTATCCGCGTCGAAGGGGACCTTCCCGGTCAGGGCTTCGTAATAGGCGATGCCCAGGGAGTAGATGTCGCTGCGCACGTCGCAGTGCCCGTCCAGGCCCTGTTCGGGGGCCATGTAATTGAGTGTTCCCATCAGCGCACCCGAGACGGTGTACTGCGTCCCGCCGACGATCTGGGCGATGCCGAAGTCCGTCAGGACGGCCTGGCCGCGCTTGGTCAGCATGATGTTGGCGGGCTTCAGATCCCGGTGGATGATGCCTTCCCCGTGGGCGTAGGTCAGGCCGGCCAGCACGTCGTTGAAGATGCGGACGATCTCGCCGAGGGGCAGGCGCTCGTTGCGCACCCGCAGGGAGTTCAGGTAGGCCTTGAGCGTATCGCCTTCGAGCAGCTCCATGACCATGTAATACAGATCGTCCTGGAAATCGAAATCGAAGATCTGGACGATGTTGGGATGGCGCAGGGCTGCGACTGCCCGGGCTTCCCGGCGGAAGCGGGCCAGGAACTCGACCTCTTCCACCAGATCGGAGCGCAGCACCTTGACCGCCACGTAGCGGTCGAGCTGCGGATGGTAGGCCTTGAAAACCTGGGCCATCCCGCCTCGCCCCAGGGGCTCGAGGATGCGGTATTTGCCGAGGGTGTGTCCTTCGAGAGAGAGGGGAGCCATGTTGATCTTTTTCTCGTTGGGTTTCGAAGTTTTCGTAGCCATGGGTCTCATCCGATGCCCAGATGATACCCGAGGCGGTAAAAATCAACCTATCATCCGGCTAACAGCCGGCTATTAAGTGACGATGAGCTGCGCGTCAACTTGGTGCAATCGGGGAGGGTCAACCCGCAGCCATTAGTTTGTATCCCAGCCCGCGCACGGTGAAGAGGAGCTGCGGGTTGGCGGGGTCGGTCTCGATGCGGGTGCGCAGGCGCCGGACCAGGTTCTCGATCTGGTAATCGAAGATCCCGCCGGCTTCGTATTCCGGCCAGACGGCGTGGCCGATGTCGTCCTTCGAGCAGACCTGGCCGCGCCGTTCGTAGAGGAAGGCCAGGAGGAGATATTCCTTGGGGGAAAGGGAAACGGCTTTGCGATTGACCCGCACCACTCCGGCGGTGGTGTCCACCTCCAGGTCTGGCACGGGGTTTTCGCGGGTGGTGGTATCCGGATCGTGGAAGATGAAGGTGACGTCGCCGACTTTGAGGCTGTCCCCATCCAATAGCGCCAGGCTGGTCAGGACGCGTTCGCCGTTCAGGTAGGTCCCGTTGGTGGATCCCAGGTCGTCGACGAACCAGCGCCTGCCCTCGCGGCGGAGGCGGGTGTGCTCGCGTGAAACGCTCTTGCTGGCGATGACTACATCGCATTCGACTGCCCGTCCCAGTGTGGCCAGCTGGGGCGGCAGGCGGTGTTCTTGACCGTTCGGGTCGGTCAGAAAAGGACCGGCGTTATCCAGGGGCATGGCTCCCTCGCATTCTCTCTCGGAATCTCCAGATAATTATACCCGCAAGGGATACGGAACGCTGCGCAATTCTTCCCGGATGCCCGCCGGGATAGGGGAACTGCGGATGTCCGATGGAAAAAAGCAAAAGCGAATCATCCAAGACGTAGTGCGGGATACTCCAAGATAAGAGAATGAAGCGATTTTTGGAAGACGCAGTATAATTGCCGCTTAATTGCTATCATTAAATTTTTACATCAAGGAGGCACAAACATGCCAGCAACAAAGAAAAAAGGGGTGATCGGGATCCTGACCGGGGGTGGGGACGTTCCGGGTCTGAATCCGGCTATCCGGGCCGTTACAGTCCGCGCCCTGCGCGAGGGCTACCAGGTGATCGGCCTGAAGCGCGGCTGGGGCGGGTTGGTGGATCTCGTCCGCGAGAAGGACGCCGACAACAGCAATAACTACCAGGTCTTGACCGAGGACGTCGTCAACCGGGCCGGCCGCACCGGCGGCACCTTCCTGCATACTTCCCGCACGAACGCCGCCCGGGTCAAGCCCGAGAACGTCCCGGCGCACCTGAAGGACAAGTACAAGGAAGAGCGCAACGACCTGACCCCGGAGATCCTCAAGAACCTGGATTTCCTCGGCATCGACACCCTCATCCCGATCGGCGGCGACGATACACTGAGCTACGGCGTCCGCCTGTACAAGGAAGGCTTCAAGGTCATCGCCATCCCGAAGACGATGGATAACGACGTCCCGGGGACCGATTACTGCATCGGCTTCAGCACCTGCGTGACCCGCACCATCTCCCTGATCAACAACCTGCGTACCATCGCCGGTTCGCACGAGCGCCTGATGGTTCTGGAAGTCTTCGGCCGCTACGCCGGTTTCACCGCCATGCTTCCGACCATGGCCGGCGCCGCCCACCGCTGCGTCATTCCCGAGTGGAAGTTCAACATCGATCACCTGACCGAGCTGCTGGTGGCGGATCGCAACCACAACCCGAGCAAGTACGCCATCGTCCTGGTTTCGGAAGGCGCCAAGATGGAAGGCGGCGACATGATGTTCAAGGATGGCGCCACGGATGCCTTTGGCCATGCCAAGCTGGGCGGCATCGGCGACACGGTCGCGGGAGAGATGCTGAAACGGACCGCCAAGTACAACGACGGCGTCACGATCAACATCATCAACCAGAACCTCGGCTACATGGTCCGCGGCGGCGACCCCGACGCGGTCGACTCGATCGCCCCGATGGCCTTTGGCAATTTGGCCCTCGACCTGATCCTGAAGGGCATCCACGGACGGTTGGTGGTGCTCAAGAACGGCCGCTACGACAACGTCCCGATCGACGTGGTCACCGGCTCGAAGAAGGTCGTCAACGTCGAGCAGTTCTACAACACCGAACGCTATCGCCCGAACTACGAGAGCTTCGAAATGAAGCCCATGTTCATCATGACGAGTGAAGGCTAGAAAAATTCAAAAACCCGGTCCGAGTGATGGCCGGGTTTTTGATTGCCCCTCCCTGGATGTTTTCTCCTGGAGAGGCCTTCTCATTGTCGTTTAAGATAATTGTTGTATATCTAATGAATATCGCCAGAGCATGCCATGCACTCGAAATGTGCGTGCAACCCGGAGGACAGAGGAGGATGTGCATTTTATGAAGAAAATCCTGAATATGCTTGTATTCGTTTCCATTGCACTCTCGGCCTGTGGCACGACGCCGACCGCCGCCCCGACCCCAACGGCTGCGGAAAGCCCCGCGACCGCCGTCGCCGATACCCCAACGCCGCTTCCGGTCGATACGCCGACTGTGACCCCGACCATGGTGGCGACGCTGAATTATCCGGCGAACGGATATGGGCCGACCGGCTTCCCGGCGGGAGTGGACCCCCTGACCGGCCTGGAGGTCGCCGACCCTGCCCTGCTGCAGCGCCGCCCGATGCTCATCCAGGTCTCGAACGCCCCGCGCAACGTCCGGCCCCAGTGGGGGCTTTCACTGGCCGATATCGTTTTTGAATATTACACCGAGACGGGCATGACCCGTTTCTCCGCGATCTATTACGGTAACGATGCCAGCACGGTCGGTCCCATCCGCTCGGGGCGCTTCATCGACAGCTACCTGGTGGACGGGTACAAAGCCGTCTTTGCCTTCGGCTCCGCCTATGCGGCCGAGATGTCGCGTTTCCTCAGATCGGATTTCGCCAATCGCATGGTGATCGAGGCGCCCTATACGCCGTTGAAGCGCTACGATCCGAACGGGCTCGATTATCTGGTGGTCAACACCGCCGATTTGAGCGCCTATGCCACCATCCGGGGCATCAACCAGGTTCAGAACTTGAACGACATGCTCTTTCTCCTTCCCCCGCCATCCGGAGGCCAGCCGGGGACGGAGATCTACATCCATTATTCGAGCTCGACCTACAACCGCTGGGATTACGATCCATCCAGCGGAAAATACCTGCGTTTCTCCGACACCGCCGACGTCACCAGCGTGGACCAGGCCGAGCAATACGCCCAGCTGACCGATCGCCTGACGAATCAGCCGCTTGCCTTCGACAATGTGGTGATCCTGTACGTGAATAACAAACAGTTCAGCCGGGATATTTACGACATCCTGCTGACCGGCTCGGGAGACGCCTATGCTTTCCGGGATGGGCAGGCCTACAAAGTCAAGTGGCAGCGTGGGAATACGGATATCGTCTCGCTGACCAACCTCGACGGCACTCCCTTCCCCTTCAAGCCCGGCACCACCTGGTTCGAGGTGATCGGATTGAATTCCACTTTTGCACAGGACGGTCAGGGCTGGCACTTTATCCACCAGATGCCGTGATATTCCAAAAAGGGCGACCGTCAGGTCGCCCTTTTCATCCAGTCGGGTCAGTGGAAGGGAAAACCCACTAATTACACGAAGGGACCGTGATCTTGATCCGGTCGGACACGCCCAGGTCATTGAAGGCCTGGAGTTCGTATTCGAGGTCCGTTTTGAGGGGGGCCTGATTATCCTGGTAGGACCATATATTCGGCGCAATCACCGCCACCGACCGGCCGTTCCGATAGAGCCGGAACCCGGTCAGGTTATTGGTCCCCTTCCAGGTAAGCGACACCACCAGCGTGTGGAGCACCAGATCGCAATTGAACGTGACCGCCAGCCCGGATGGGGTGCCTGGCAGGGGTGGAACCATGACGATCGGCACCCGCCACAGGGGTCCCTGCATGACGGAGGTCGGGTCGCCCATCCAGCAACTGACGGTCGGCGTGACTTTGACCAACCACCAGGTACCCAGGCCGTTCTGGCCGATGATGTCGTAAAACGTTCCCACCTTTAGGAATGTAACCGCGTAATAACCGGTCCCCGGGCCCCTCCGGCAATATGCGTTCATTCCCGGATTTGCCTGCGGGGTCAGCTGTGGGGTGGGGGTGTCCGGAGCGGGGATCGTGGGAGAAGGAGTGGATGAGGCCGTCGCGGATGCCGCAACCGTTGCCGTTGCGGAGGGCGCGGGCGAGGTCAGGGTGGCCGATCCGGCGGCGGTTGCAGCCGGTGCGGCGGCATTGCAAGATGCCAGGATGAAGGCGACAGCCAAGCTAAGGCCGGCAAGCTTTGAAAATCCGATCCGTTTGATCATTTGCCCATCCGCTTTCCTGCCATAAAAGGACATTCTCTGTCTTAATAGTACCATGCGGACAATTTGACGTCAACGGAATGCAGCCCATCTCTGGCCTGGCCGGCGGAGGAGCGGAAGAATCGAAACCCGGCTCAATCGAGGGCCGGGTTTTAAGGACATGCGATCGACTGAGATTTAGTGCATGTGGAGGGCGGCGATGATCAACGGGGCGGAGCAGCCGGCAATGCAGGCGATCAGGACGAATGCCGAGGCGATGATCGCCGTGATGGCGATGGCGCGATTGCTTTTCTGCGGAGTCGGGGTGATGGGTGTTTCGTTCATTTGAGCCTCCTGAATAAGGTGAACACCTTTTCACCCTTACTTACGCTGATTCCCGTCGGCAGGTTGCTAAAAATCTTCGCTGCCGGGGGTGACGGCTGTCACTATTTTGGTTCCAAAAATCCAGATTTTACGGCCGCCGCTGATATATAATTTTTCCACGCAACCAGATCGAGGCCCATTCAAGGAGGCATCCATGACACCCCATTCTTCCCTGCCGTTTCGCCGGATCGTACAGTTCGGCATCGTTTTCGTGCTCATCCTGTTCGGGAACCTGTTCCGGGCGTCCCAATCCCGGGCACTGGCGGATACGCCGCCCTGGATGGATGCCTCCCTCGCTCCCGAGCAGCGCGCCAAGCTGCTCCTGGCGGCCATGACCGAGGACG
>DATJPX010000138.1:0-16610 GCA_035506155.1 Anaerolineales bacterium | reverse complement strand
ATTACAATGAAAGGATATTTGCATATTATTCTTAGAAGTTGTATCATTAAAAATACAGAAAAAGTATCTTAACACAAATTTTGCAAACAGTTTTTCTCTTTTATTATCTGTGAGGAGGACATAATGAGTGAAAAACCGTGTCCTGTTTGTAACAGTAAAAATGAAGCCACTGCCGCTTTTTGTGCCTTTTGCGGTACATCCCTGGAAGCCAGCCTGACCAGTTCGATCACGACCACCAAACGGATGGATTTGGACGCGAATTATTTTTCGCGCGTCATCGAGGAGGAGTTCGTCCAATCACTGGAGGTCCCGGTCAAGGGAATATCCCTCTTTATATTGGACTACATCAAACCAATTGCAACCATGGAACAGCAGGAGTTCATCCTCGGCCGGAATCGCTTAAACGTCAACTCAAACAAATTCGTCGATCTCACGCCGTACGGAGGGTATGAATTCGGGGTCTCGCACCGGCACGCCTTGATCCGCAAGGAAAGCAGCGAGTACGTCATCATCGATCTGGACAGCACCAATGGTACTCTGCTTAACCGAAAACGGATCATCCCTAACCGGGCTTATCCCCTGCCGACCGGCACACAAATCCGAATCGGAAAACTTTATTTGTACGCAGTCTATCAAAAGATCGAATCACCGAAGTAGACATCGAGTCGCCGAGCGGCCGAGGTTGTACCAGAGGATGAATGCTTAATTCGAGCCAGCCGGGAAATATCCCGCTCCGCAAAGCCGCCGAGCTTATTCGAGGGGGTAAAAAAAACGAAGCCCGGCAGTTGCTGCGTGAAATCCTGGCATCCGATAACAATAACCTTGCCGCATGGGAATTGCTCGCCCGGGCCACCTTCACCGGCGAAGAAGAAGCCTACTGTCTGAAGCGCATCCTGCGCCTGCGCCCCGACCATCCATGGGCCCAGCAGCGGCTGGACGCACTCAATGCCGCCATTACCGACAATCCGCCAATCCCAGCCAGCGAACCGCTCGCCGACACCCAGCCTACCATCCCGCAGCCCATCTCAAAAGACCAGGAGCCATCCAAACCTCGCAAGCGTTCCTTGTTACCTCTGATCGCGGCGGGACTGGTCATCTTGTGCCTCGGGTCGGTTGGTCTGGTCTTCGCCCACTACAACAGTCTGGCTAACCTGCCCCCTGCCGATAAAACCTCCACTGCCCTTGCCAATCACGATAGCGATTGCAAGGCAGTCATCGACCGGGCCATGACTGCCTCCGGTAACTCCTGCAAGAAGTTCGGGTCCAACAAAGTCTGCTATGGGAACAACACGATCCAGGCCGACTTGGTTCCCGACTCCTCGGAAAGCTTTTCCAAGCGAGGCGATATCGTCGACGTTAATCAATTGCTCCGCCTGGCCGTCTCGCCCCTCGATTTGAATAAACAAGATTGGGGTGTCGCGGTTTTCAAGATCATGGCCAACCTGCCGCGGTCCCTGCCCGGGGAGACGGTCACCATGGTCGTCTTCGGAAACACCACCGTCGATAGCAAATCCGCCAACCTCGAAGCATTCTACTTTTCGAGCGGCCTCGGCCAGGTGATCTGCGAAAAGGCTCCTTTCGATGGGATGATGGTCACCATGCCCGACGGCACCGGGATCCATTTCAACGTCAATGGAGCGGATTTGACCTTGATGGGCAATGCCAGCCTGCGTGCGATCAAGGGACAGACCATGGAAGTCAGCCTCTTCAGTGGAGCCGGGAAGATCGTCTCCAACGGACAGGAACAATATTTCGGCGCCGGGCAGAAAGTCACTGTACCACTCGGAGGGCCTAACGGCACGGACGCCGTCGGACCGCCATCCGTACCCACGCTGATCTCACCCGACGAACTCAACGTCGCCTGCACAATGACAGGCGAATATTGCACCCCTAACGACATCAAGGTCACAACTGGGGACCAGGCCAAGCAACTGGTGGACGAAGGTCTCCTCACCCCCACCCCATCCCTGACCTACACGCCGACCCGAAGCAAAACTTTGACCCGTTCGGCTACAATGACTCTCAGCCTCTCCCCGACCAAATCGCCCAGTCCAACCCGGACGGGTACCTTCACACTAACCCCGACAAAGACGGTCACGTCCACTCCCACTAAGACTGTGACTCGGACCAATACTCCCACAAAATCCATCACCCCTACCCGATCGGCCACCCCCACATTGACTCGCACTTTTACCCCCAGTTATACCCGGAGCCTGACGTATACGCCAACGCACACTTACACGCGCAGTTCCACGCCCACGGTCAGCCGTACCTTCACCCGGACAAACACTTTTACTTCCACATTCACACGGACACCGACGTATACCCGAACCAACACGGCATCTGCAACCTATACACGCACCTTCACACCGACATCCACTTCAACTCACACATTCACTCCGTCGTCCACATTTACGCCCAGTTTCACCAAGACATTCACCCCATCCAACACAAACACCCACACTCCCACCTTCACTCGCACAAATACACCAACCAACACTGCCACCTATACTCCAAGCCTTACCCCCTCCCGTACATCCACGGATACCTTTACACCCTCGTTTACAAATTCCTCGACCTTCACCCCAAGCCCGTCGCTCACATACACAGATACCGACACGCCCAGCCTGACGTTCACCCCAACCTATACTGCTACGAGCACCAATACTTTCACACCGTCCTCGACGCCCACAATTACATCGACGCCCACGCCCTCGGCGACAGAAGCACCTTCGCCCACGAATACCGGCACGCTCTTGGTCGGTCAGGATAATACGAGCGGTCTGAAGCAGGATACCAATCCCATTGGGCAGGCAGAAGCGTTCCAATTCACCGCCGCTGCCAGCGGCCAGGTAAACACCCTGTGGGTAGACTTGCACGCCAATAACAAGGCCACGAGCGTAATCATCGGGCTTTACACAGATGCGGGCGGGAGCCCAGGTACGCTGCTCGCCGACGGGACGGTCAGCTCCCCGGCCAAAGGTTGGAACTCCGTCAGCTACTCCGCAACCACGGTGAACATCACTGCAGGTACAGTGTACTGGATCGCCATCCTGGAGCCGACCACGGCCTCCAACTCCCTCGCCTTCATGGATATCGGATCTGCAACCGGAGGCACCGCATCCCAGACAAGCCTGGAGACCACTCTCGCAGCCTTGCCTGCCACATGGTCATCAGGAACCAATTATGGGAGCGGGCCGATCGCCGCCTATGCCGGGCAATAAAGGAACGGACCTGCCGCCTGCGACGCACCCCAATAAAAATAGAGGCACAACCATGAGCCTGAAAGCTCTTCTCTGATTCAGCCCGATCTCTTCCAAAAAAATAAAACGACAACATGACCGGTAACGCGCCACTCCAACTCAGCGACATCCGTCCCGGAACCCAATTCCAACATTACTCTCTCCTCGAGCAGATCGGCGTGGGCGGGCAGGGCGTGGTCTGGTCGGCATTGGACAAGACCAGGCAGCAGGTCGTTGCCATCAAACTGAACGAAATCTTCGAGACCGATCAAAGGCAGATCGACGACCGCATCCTGGAGCGCCAGGGGGAACGCCTCGCCCTCCTGCACCATCCGCATGTGCTGCCCCTTTTCGAAATGGGAATTTCCGGGCGGTTGCGCTACATGGTCACCCCGTATGTGGCCGGCGGTACGCTCGTGGATTGGCTTCGCTCGGGTCTGTTTACCGTCGACCTCGCCCTGCGGTGCGCTGCCGAGATTGGCAGCGCACTGGACTACCTCCACAAGGAGGAGATCGTCCACCGGGACTTGAAGCCCGGGAACGTGTTCGTCGACCTCGTTCAAAACAGTTACGTGGCCGATTTCGGCCTGGCGCGGGTCGTCACCGACTCCACTCAGGTGATGCACACGGGGCGCGGCACGCCGCCTTATGCCGCCCCGGAACAACATGCCATGTCGAAGATGACGTTCGAGTCAGACGTTTACAGCTTCGGGGTCATGCTCTATGAATTGTTTACCTTTCAGCTCCCTTGGGAGGGCGAACGGGCTCTCGGATTGGAACAGCTGCATACCAACGTGGAAATTCCGGATCCCAAGGATGTCAATCCACGAATGCCGGCTGGCCTGGTTGGCCTTCTCCGGAAGATGACCGCCGTCAACCCGGAGGCACGGCCGGTTTCGGCAACTGAATCGGTCCGGCAGCTTTTCCAGCTTTTCGGGAAGCCCGATTATCCGCCTTCCGAATATTCCGAAGCCGATGAAATTTCCCTCCGCAAGGTCAACGCCCAGGTCCTGCTGTCGGACGGCCTGTCAAGCGAAAATCTGACGACCAGCCCGGCATCGCTCAGCCTGACCAAGTTCGCCTTGATCGATGTAGAACAGAAACGGATCCAACAGAACCTGGCATCTGCCACGGCGCGCAAGTTCATGCTGCGCCACGCGCTAATCTACGGCTTTCACGACGACGCCTGGTGGGATCAGGTGAATGACCCGCAGGAGAGGCTGGAAGTCGCCGCCGGGCTAATCAAACTGAGTAATGAAACGATCGCGACAACCGAGCAGGTGAAGTTGAGCAACGAGGCGATGACGACGGCTGTCATTGGCCACCTGCTCAAGGATCCGGGACTGCGCTCGTCGAAAGACCCGTTGTCTGGCGAACTGAAGTCTTCGCTTTTGACCCTAGCTGGAAAAGCGGACGATCCCTGGCTGCGGGAGGAAAGTCTCGATGTCTTGTTGACCCTGGTGCCTCCCGCGCAGGGATGGCGTGACGTGGCGATCAGCCAGGAACACGATGAGATGCTGGCCGACATGGCCTTGCAGGATAACGCCGAAAGCAAAGCCGTGCAATTGATCGGCCACTTGCGCTCCCGGGCCGCCACGCAAAAACTCCTCCAACTCCCCGAAGGGGAACGGCGGACACAGGTCCTCGAAGTGATCCAGCAATCGGCGGGCGGGTTGCCAGATTCGACTCCGTTGGACACCCGGGCGCGCCTCTTCGCCCAGTGGATCTGGCGGCGTCTCACCGCTCGTCCGCTCGCCTCGCTTGGCAGCTACGGCCTTTCGGTTGCAGGCACGACGATCGGCTTCAGTGCAATTGCCTATCTATCTTATCGCCTCCCTGATTTTCTGGATACCGTCCGAATTGCAGTGTCCCTCGAACGCGGCTTCTTTTTAGGGATCTTTTTCAGCCTGGGTATATTCCTCACCCGCCTGCTCTCCGAGCGATTTTCATCTGCGCCCAAAGGCTGGCCTCTTGTCTTGTCTGCGACCCTGGGTACGGGCCTTTTTTATCTGGCGTTCCTTGCCTATGACGTGATTGTGCTCGACACACCTCCCAGCGGACTCCTGCTCCCGGGAAGCTGTTTACTGATCGCGATCGGTTATGCTCTTGGTTCGCTGTTCAAGAAGCGCTTCTTGAAGATTGGACTGGCATTTTTGACATTGGCCGCCGTGCTCGCCGGATCATGGTATGTGATCCTTTACCTGGGATCCGGGGCGACGACCATTACGCCGCCGATCGCATTCGAAGCGACGCTTCCGGTAATCCAGGTTATCTTGATCATCAGCCTGTCGATGCTGCCGGTAGCGGCCCTGGGCAGCCTGATCGATTTGACCCTACAAAAATAACCCACATCCCTCGATTTGAGGCGCCTCCCGGATGAACAAAGATCTCCCGGGAGGCGTTTTCTTCGTCCAAAGTGCACCCTTCCAAGCCTTGACACAGAACGTATGTTCGTGTATTATCTTATTAGCACAAATGAGCGACTGCTCGAAAGGAAGGTGCGAATGGTACGAACAAGCAAAGGCCTGACAGTTCGGCATCAAAAAATCCTCGAATATCTCGACGATCGGTTGAGCAAAGGCTATCCGCCTTCCATTCGAGAGATTGGCGAAGCAACCGATATATCCTCTACTTCGGTTGTTACCTATTATCTCAAGCAACTGGAGGAATGGGGTTACATCGAACGGGATGCGAAATTTTCGCGCGCCCTGCGTTTGAGCGGGGCGACCGGTCGCAACCTGGTCAAGATCCCCATCCTCGGACCGATCGCGGCCGGCTCGCCCATCCAGGTTCCGGCGCCGGGCGAAACCTATATTGGCGAGGAGCTGGATGGCGTGGATGTGGCTCGCAGCCTGTTGCCGCTCGGTGAAAAAGGCATCGATCTGTTCGCCCTTAAGGTCCAGGGCGAGTCGATGATCGATGCGATGGTCAACGATGGCGACATCGTCATCATGAAACGCACCGAACAGGCCAGCAATGGCGAGATGGTCGCCGTTTGGCTGCCGGCACGGGACGAGACCACGCTCAAATATTTCTACAAGGAAAAGGATCGCTATCGCCTCCAGCCTGCAAATCCGACCATGGGCCCCATCTTCGTCAACAAGGATGAGCCGCTGGAGATCAAAGGCAAAGTCGTGATGGTAATCCGCAGCGTGGAAACGACTGCCATCTGACAATCATTCCACCCAAATTACAAGGGCTTCCGAAAATTCGGAAGCCCTTACTTTTTTGAGATTTGCCCTCCCCTCCGGCCTGCTGTATACTCAACTCAGACTAAGATCAAAGGGAACGAGGATGACCACCATATCACTGAATGTTAATGGCAAGGACTACCGGGTGGATGTCGATCCTCAGACACCGCTCTTGTGGGTGCTGCGGGATACGCTGGGGTTGACCGGCACCAAGTATGGCTGTGGGATCGGGATGTGCGGCACCTGCACCATCCACCTGGACGGAAAAGCTGTGCGTTCCTGCACCCTGGCCGTCGCGTCCGTGGAGGGAAAGAAAATCGTCACCATCGAGGGGCTTTCCCCCGACGGGTCCCATCCCCTGCAGAAGGCTTGGGCAGAGGAACAGGTCAGCCAGTGTGGTTACTGTCAGCCCGGGCAGATCATGACGGCAGCGGCGCTTCTGGCTGAAACTCCCCGCCCAACCGACGAGGAGATCGTCACAGCCATGGCGGATGTGCTTTGCCGTTGCGGGACCTACCAGAGGATCATCAAAGCTGTCCGGCGGGCTGCCCAGGGAGGCGCATCATGAGCGGGCCGATAAGCCGGCGCGACTTCCTGAAAGTGGCTGCGGTTGCCGGGGGCGGAATCCTGATCAGCCTGTACCTGCCCGGGTGTGACCGGCTGCCGGGCGCCGGGTCCGGGCCGGAGCCTACGCCATTGAGTGGGCCGGACGAAATGAAACCCAATGCCTGGGTCCGATTGGCAAACGACGGCACCATCACGATCACCATCCACCGCTCCGAACTCGGGCAAGGGGTACGGACATCCCTGGCAATGATTCTGGCTGAAGACCTGGGCGCGGACTGGAGCAAGGTCCGTGTCGAACAGGCGGTTGCCGATATCAGATACGGCGACCAAAATACGGGCGGGAGTACGAGCATCCAGTCGTCTTACGCCACCTTGCGGCATGCCGGCGCGCTGGCGCGCCAGATGCTCATCGCCGCGGCGGCCCAGGTCTGGGGTTGCTCCGAGGAGGACTGCAGCGCGGAGAACAGCCTGGTCACGAACAAGAAGACTCACGGGAAGCTCTCCTTTGGCCACCTGGTCCCCCTTGCAGCGACGTTGCCGGTCCCTTCGGTGGCAGACGTCGAACTCAAGCCGGCCAGCGAATTCAAGATCATCGGCACCCGCCTGGGGCGGATCGATGATCCAGAAATCCTTACCGGCAAGGCGATCTATGGCATGGACATCCGCCTACCCGGTTTGCGCTATGCAGTCGTTGCCCGCAGCCCGGTCCTGGGTGGAAACCTGGTCAGCTTCGACGACTCGGCTGCAAGGGCTGTCCCGGGCGTCGTCGACGTGGTGCAGATCCGGACAGGCGTGGCGGTCGTCGCCGACAGCACCTGGAACGCCATCAAAGGCAGGAACGCTCTCATAAGCACCTGGGACAAGGGTCTGCATCCCGACCTGAACAGCGCGGACATCGAAGCGCGCCTGCTCGGGCGCGTCACAAGCCCAGCCCAGGACGGCGAACTGGCCGCCTACTATACGCTCCCGTACTTTGCCCACGCGCCGTTGGAAAGCATGAACTGCACCGCGGACGTACGTCGGGACCGCTGCGAAATCTGGGTCCCGACCCAGAACGTCCAGGCGGTGAAACAGCGCGCCACAGTGGTCGCCCGGCTGCCGGGCAGTGCGGTGACAGTCCATGTCACCCTGGTGGGCGGCGGCTTCGGCCGCCGGCTGGAATCGACCAACCGGGGTGGAACGCCAGCGGTGGATTACGTCGAGGAGGCCATCCAGGTCTCCCAGGCAATCGGCGCCCCCGTCCAGCTCGTCTGGACGCGCGAGGACGACATCCGCTATGACATCTTCCACCCGATGAGCGTCACGCGCGTCAGCGCCCGGCTGGACAGCATCGACAGTCTGCAGACCAATCTCCTGGAAGCCGGCGAGGTACCGACCGGCTACTGGCGCGCCGTGACGAACGTTCCGGAAGCCTTCGCCCGGGAATCCTTCGTGGATGAGTTTGCCTTCGCCACGCACCAGGATCCGCTCGAACTGCGCCGGAAGATGCTGACCGGTCGAGCCCGGGCTGTCCTGGACCTGGCGGCAGAAAAAGCCGGTTGGGGAAAACCCCTGCCATCCGGACAAGGACGCGGCATTGCCTACCATGCCAGTTGGGGCGTCACCCCCTGCGCCCAGGTGGCGGAAGTTTCGGTAGACGACCAAGGCAATGTGACTGTCGACCGGGTGGTGTGCGCAGTGGATTGCGGCACCCCTATTAATCCCGGCATGATCGAAGCGCAAATGGAGGGCGGGATCGTCTTCGGGATCAGCGCAGCCTTGAAAAAGGCCATTACCGTGAAGAACGGGCAGATCCAGCAGAGCAACTTCTTCGACTACCCCATCCTGCGCGCCGACGAGTCCCCCAGGATCGAAGTTTACATCGTCCCCAGCACTGAGATTCCAACCGGCGTGGGCGAGATGTCCAACCCGGTCACCATGCCGGCAGTCACGAACGCCATTTTCGCCGCTACCGGCAAGCGCATCCGCCAGCTGCCGGTCCAGACGGAAGATTTGACGGGATAGCCATTTGGTATCTAAAGAGCGACCTCCGCATTTTCTGCGGAGGTCGTTTTTCTATTCCTGGGGTTTCAGCGGTTCACGGAGAGGCCGTTTGGCCTCCAGCACCTGGACGCCGTTCCGCACCTGGGTGAGCAATTGCTCCATGGCATGCTCCAGGTTCGAGAGCGAATCCATTGCGTACTGGTCGGCTCCGACACGGATGTTCTCGGCCTCCGCCTTGGCTTGGTCGATGATCTGGGTCGCATGCCGGCGGGCGTCCTGGACGAGGGCTTCCTTCTCGATCATAGCATCGGCTTTTTCGCGGGCCAGTTGCAGGGTCCGGTTGGCTTCTTCCTGGGCCTGGGCCATGACCCGATCCTTCTTCGTGAAGACTTCCTGGGCCTTCTTGACCTCTTCCGGGATGGAGATGCGCATCTGGTCAATAATGTCCAGGAACTTATCCTCGTCCACAATGACATTGCGAGTCAACGGGATGGGGCGGCTTTCGTTGAAGAGTTCTTCCAGGCGATCTACTAAGTGAAGAATGTCCATCGGCTCCTCCGCATCTACTGGCGGACACCTTGCTGCATTCAGGATATACGCATCTTTATTATACTTTAATACCGAAAGGACGGACCTGTTGGTCGGGGATGTTCTTGATCTTGTCTTTGAGGGCTTTTTCGACGTGTTTCGGCACCATACTGGACACATCCCCCCCCAGCGAGGCGATCTCCCGGACCGTGCTGGAGGAGAGGAAGGTATGTTCCTCGTCGGTGATAAAGGCGACGCTTTCGATGTCCGGCGCGAGGCGGTGGTTGGCAAGCGCCATGCGGAACTCATATTCGAAATCGGAGAAGACCCGCAGGCCGCGTACGATGACCTGGGCGTCGATCTGGCGGCAGAAATCCACGGTCATGCCGCTGTAGCCCATCACCTTGACCTTGGGATGGTCCCTGAAGGCTTCGGCGACCAGGGCAATCCTTTCGTCCGGCAGGAACATCAGCGTCTTGAGCGGCCGATCATAGACGGCGATGACCAACTCGTCGAACACGCGAGTGGCGCGGATGGCAATATCGATGTGACCGTAATGGATCGGGTCGAACGTGCCTGGAAACAAAGCTCGTACCATGGTTGCACTTTCCTTGCCACGCCGGTTTTCATGAAAGCCGGTCGGGGCGGGCTAGCTTACATCTCCCTTGGTGCTCCCCCAGAAACGGCCCAGCGCTTCGGAGAGAAGGGCATTTTCTGGGTTCTTCAAGTCAGGATCACGGGCGAAGAGAGCCTGGGCCTGTTCGCGGGCTTTTTCGATCAACGGAATGTCGCTGAGTGATGCCATCTTGAGGGAGGTGGCGTAACCGGCCTGGCGCGTCCCAAGGAATTCGCCGGGACCGCGTTGCTGAAGGTCACGTTCGGCCAGGATGAAACCATCGTTGGTTTCGGCCATGGCCTGCAGGCGTTCGTTCTCGGCGGCGTCTTCATGATCGGGGATCAGCAGGCAGTAGGACTGGGCTTCACCCCGTCCGACCCGGCCGCGCAGCTGGTGGAGTTGGGCCAGTCCGAAACGGTTGGCGCCTTCGACCATCATCACGGTGGCGTTCGGCACATCCACGCCCACCTCGACGACGGTGGTCGAAATCAGGACGTCGTACTTCCGGTCGCGGAAGGCCAGCATGACGGCATCCTTCTCGTCGGGCTTCATCCGTCCGTGCAGCAATCCAAGTTTTAGGTGAGGGAAGACTTCCTTCTGCAGGCGTTCGTGTTCCTGGGTGGCAGCCAGCAGGGGCGACGGGGTTTCGCCGCTTCCATCGTCTTCCACCAGCGGGTAGATGATGAACGCCTGGTATCCGCTGGCGGCCTGACCTTTGACCAGCGTGTAGGCCCGCTCGCGTTCGCGCGGCGTCAGGACGTGCGTCTCGATGGCCTGGCGTCCGGGTGGCATATCGTCCATGACAGACAGATCCAGGTCCCCGTAAACCGTCAATGCCAGGGACCGCGGGATGGGAGTGGCCGTCATGACGAGCAGGTGCGGATGGGTGCCCTTGGAACGCAGGGCGGCCCGCTGCTCGACGCCGAAGCGGTGCTGCTCGTCGACCACGACGAACTGCAAGTCCGCGAACGTGACCGGATCCTCGATCAGGGCATGCGTGCCGATGACAACCTTGATCGTGCCATCCGCCAGGCCAGCACGGATCTCGTCCTTTTCTCCGCCGGCAGTATCCCCGACCAGCAGGCGGATCTGCTCCGGTTTAAGCGGCCCGCCCTCGCCAGCCAACAGGCTGAGGAAATTGCGATAATGCTGTTCTGCCAGGATCGAGGTGGGCGCCATGACGGCAACCTGCGCACCGGATTGGTTGATCATGGCCGCGGCCAGGGCCGCCACGACTGTCTTTCCGGAACCGACGTCGCCCTGCAAAAGGCGGTTCATCGGCTTTCCGGATTTCAGGTCGAGGCGGATGTCGCCAATGGCCTTCTTCTGTGAATTCGTCAGGGCAAAGGGCAGGGCAGAAAGACGCGTCTCCAGCCAGGCATTCTCCACCTCGAAGACCCGCCCGGCGACCGACTGGTAATCCCGCCGCTGGCGCAACACGCCGGTCTGGAGGAAAAAGATCTCGTCGAACGCCAGGCGCTGGCGGGCCGCCTTCAGCTTCTCCTGTGAGTCCGGGAAGTGCGCCTGGAGCAGGGCAGTCCCCAACTCGGGCAGGTTCGCCGCCTGGCGGATCGCATCGGGCAGGTGGTCGGTCAGCTTGGGGGCCCAGTAGACCACCACCTGGTGCATCAGCTTGCGCAACCACAACTGGGTAACGTTGGCCGTCAGCGAATAGATCGGTACGATCCGGTTGGTATGCAGGTTTTCCGCCTCGACCGGTTCCCAATCGGGGCTGTTCATTACCAGGCGGCCAAGATACTGATCGATGGTTCCGGAGACCGAGATGGCCTCCCCCACTTTCAGGCGGTTGATCAACCAGGGTTTATTGAACCAGGTCAGACGAAGGCCGGCAGTACCGTCGTTGATGACGGCTTCGATGATCGACATTTTCCCGCCGCGCACCTGGCGGCTGTCGACCATCGTCAGGGTGCCAATGACGGTCACCTGCTGTCCGTAGAAGACATCCCGGATGGGCTTGAGCTGGCTGTAATCATCGTAGCGGCGCGGGAAGTTGTAAAGCATGTCGCCCAGGGTGTTCAGGCCCAGGCGGGTCAACATCGAAGCGTGTTTCGGCCCGACCCCCGCCAGGACAGTCAGGGAGGCGTTCAGGGCGATCGGTCGTTTGCTGGTGACGCCGCCGGGCCGCGAATCCGCCCGGCCGGATCCCTTGCCTTTCGGGTTGGCCTGCGGGCGATTTTTTTGAGGGTCCGCCTGCTGGTGCACTGGCGGCACAGGCTGAGGAGCGGGCAGTGGCGGGGTATCCGCCGAGGCAGCCGCGGGAGCTTCCACCACAGGGACAGCTTCAGGTTTTTCCTCGCTGACCGGCGGTTCCACCGGGTTGCCCTGCCGGGCAGGGGCTTCGGCCTTCTCCGGCTCGGAGGCGGGAAGCCGTGAAGCTGTCTGTTTCCTGGCTGCAGCCGCTTCCGGCACCTCGTCTTGGATCTGTTTCCAGAGGCTTATCAGCGCTTCGGCGCGTTGTTCGGGAGCCTGATCGGCGTAGGCGTGCAGGGTCTGGACAGTCGCCTGGACAACGTCCTCGGGCAGGTTGTCATTCCGGGCTTCCCCTTCCCAATAATTAAGGATATTTGCCAGCCCGCCGATGACAGCGGTGTTGGAGTAGCTGTTTTCGTGTTCGAGGCGGAAGAATTTGCGTAATTTTTCCAATGATGGCTGCATGAGAGTATTTTACCCTATAAATTTACCGGGAGAATCCGCCGCAGGCGTAGAACCACTCTGCCTGGCTCCGGCAAAAGGAGAAATCATTTCGATCGCTCAAAACCATTGCGGAGCCTCGGGAAAAAATATAAAATAGCTTTGAGGGTTTCGATTGAAAAGAGGAGAGGACTTATGCCAGGTTTTATCGATGGACTGAAAAAAGCCACGGGGATCGGCCTTTCTTACCAGGAGCAGTATAAATTGGGCTTCGAAGAGGGGGTGTTGAAAAAAGATTATAGGAAAGCGGCCGAATACTTCCACAGAGCAGCCGAAAAAGCCCGTGAGAAACAGGATGAGGAGTTGGCAAACCGGGCCGCAGCAAACAAGGCCATCTACCAGCTCCTGCAGCTCAATTGCGACAGGTCGGTTTTGAACCCCTGCTTGTACTTTCCGGTCTGGAAGCTCGCCACCGGGAGCATCCTGGCCTCTTACCGGCAAACGAACGACCCGCAGGGCCAGGTCAAACTTGCGGTCGACTCGGACCCGGCCTTCGGCCAGGCCGGGGGACTTCTGGACGAAGCCGAACGGGCCCTCCGCAAAGTCAAAACCATCGAGAAGCCGCTCTTCCAGGACCAGTCCACCGACCCGATCACGCTCGCCGACGAGTGCGATGCGCTTTCGGCGCTTTGCAAGGCCCGTCAAAATGTCTCCCCGGACGATTATATGGCCGCCCAGGCTTTGCTTGAAAAATTAAAGGACGGCAATGAGCTGCTAATCCCTGTCCCTCCTTCGATCCTCGCAGCCATTTGCAATGGACACGCGCAATTCCTCCAGGCGCTCGCGATAAAGTGGAAGAATCCAGATGCCGCCGGGGAAACGATCGTAAAAGCCACCAAGACTTTCGACAGGGTATTTGCCAAAGCGGAAATATTCCAAGGCAGGGGACTGGGGCCCGATATTGCCCTCACAGAAGCCGTCTTGCGCGAGAAGTTCAACGAACTGCTGGAACAATTCTCGACATACGCACACTGCCAATTGTGCGGCAAGCAGCTCCAGGGAAAAGGCGTCCATTATTACATTTACAAAATCCACGTCTCGACCTACAACGCCCAGATTTCCGGGTTGATCAGTGAAGAACAGGCCGAGGCGGAGACGGAGACGCACAGCAATTATGAAATCTCGGTCTGCGAATCCTGCAGCGAGTTGATCGATCGGCTGGCAGAGCCCGTCGCCGTTCGCAAAGCCAATGAGGCCCTCGAACTGGCCAGGAAATACACGGATGAACGGACCGACAAGCTCGCCGAAACCGTGCGTTCCCTAGAGAATCGGCTCAACCGGGTGGAAAGAAAAATTGGGGTGCATTAGCACAAAATCGGAGGAGGAGTTTTTATGGAAGCGGAAGCCGTTAATTGTCCTAAATGTGGTGGGCCATTGCAATTCGAACACGAGAACGCGATCGTCCTGTGCGTCTATTGCGGAAGCCGGGTAATCGTCAAAGAAACAAGATCCGGGAAGATCAAGGTCTCGCTCGGCAAGGAAGCCGATGACCTGGTCACGGAACAGGCGTTCCTCCACACCCTGGAGAAGCAACTCATCCGCCTGAACGGCGATAAACACCAAATGGGCAAGGAAAAGGAACGCCTGCTCGAAGCCAAGGCCGCCGCAGAAAGGGCCAGGGCTGCCGCTGCCGTCACGCCGGCAACAAGCGCGAGCTCGGTTGGTTTCGATTCCAGATCGTTCCTGTGGGGTCTTGGTATTACCTTCGTCCTGGCCATATTCATGTCGATCGTGGCGCGAGGTTTTGGCTGGTTCATCGGCATTTTCATGCTGGGATTACTGGCAGCCTGCGTCGCGGCCGCCGTGGTCGGATCGCAAAAACGGGCAGCCGAGGATAAAGCCAGGCCGGCTCCACCGCCCGCGGTAGTAGTAAACGAGCCCGATCCGCTGATCGCCCTCGCCAAGAAAGAATCCGAACTGCTCCAGCAGATCAACCTGGTCCATAAGACGATCAACGAGACGAACAAGAACATCGATGTGCTTTCACATACCATCGTGAAAGCCAAGAAAACGAAGAAATGAGTTGGATGGACCATTGCGCTCCTACCAGAATCTCAAGGTGGGGCCACAATAAAATGGCAGATCCCGGGGACCTTCTCCGGGATTTTTTTGAAACGATTCGTCGTTTTGGTTAGTTATGGGATGGCAAAGGATCGCCGGTGAATATCGCACATCCCCCGGCATCGGATCGCTTCCTGATGGATGGATGTTCCATAGCCTTTGTGCCGGGCGAAGCCATAGCCAGGATACGTCCCATCCAGCTCGACCATCAGGGCATCCCGGGCAGTCTTGGCCAGGACGGAGGCGGCTGCAACGCTGAGCGAGCGCCGGTCGCCTTTGACTAGGGCAGTCTGGGGCAGGTCGAGGTCCCGAAAAACCAGGAAATCGGTCAGGAGATAGTCAGGACGCAGTCCCGCGAGGGCGCGCAGCGCAGCCAGTTTGGTGGCCGGTAAGATGCCGAGCGCATCGATCTCCTCCGCGGAAGCGAACCCCACGCCCCACCCGAGCGCCGCCTCCCGGATGCGCGGCGCCCAGGATTGGCGCGCCAGCGGGGTCATCAGCTTGGAATCGCGGACGCCGCTCAACGTCTCGAGCAGCGATGGATCCGGAGGCAGGACCACCGCCCCGGCGGCCACCGGACCGGCCCAGGCGCCGCGCCCGGCCTCGTCGATCCCGGCCAGGCGGCCGAGGCCGCCATTCCAAAGTTGTTGTTCGAATTCCAGGGTGGGATATTTCGATGGGTCAGGCCTTGACGTCATAGACGCCTCGGCGGGCGTTGCTCCGGATGGCCAGCAGGTCGAGGAACATACGCCAGGAATCCCGCAGCACATTGATCTTGCTGCCCGGGGTGTAATACCAGGGAATCCCTATCTCAGAGATTTCATAACCGCGCCGGCGGGCAATCGCCAGCAGCTCCACATCGAAGGACCAGCCGGTCAGGGTCTGGAAGCGAAAAATATCCTCCGCGACCGGGGCATGAAAACACTTGAAGCCGCACTGGGTGTCCTGCAGCCGGGGCAAGACGAGCGTGCGGATCAACAGGTTGAAAACCCGGCCGGTCAGGTGCCGGTATGCCGGCTCGTTGTAACGGACCGACCCCGAAGCCTCCCGGGAAGCGATGGCGATATCGCTCGTGCAAGCGGGCGGCAGGAATCGGTTGATCTCCTTGACCGGCATGGAGAAATCCGCATCGGCGATGAACCGGTATTCGCCGCCCGCCGTGAGCACGCCCCGCCGGACGGCGCGGCCTTTGCCGGGCTGATCCTCATGCAATACTTTTAGGTTGGGAAAGTGTTGGGTGAATTTTTGCGCCACTTCAAACGTTCGATCGTGGCTGCCATTCTCGACCACCACGATCTCGGAGGCATATTCCTGCTTGTCCACAAATGCAAAGAGTTCGCCCAATGCACGCGGCAGGCGACTCTCTTCGTTATGGGCAGGGATAATGACCGAGAGGAACGGTGCTGACAAGGCCGGAAACTCTTAGCGGAACAAATCCAGATAAATAACCGTACCAAAAACAATGATGATGGTCACCCAGATGATGAATCCGACGATCAAAAGCGTCCATTCTTTCCGCCCCAATCGGGCGCGCCGCCGGATGGGCGCCCGGGGAGGAGCCGCCGGAGTGGCCGGCGTTTCCGGCTGGAAGAAGGGGCTGGCGGAGGCGGGTGCCTCGCCCTGGAAAGGCGACGGCACGGGGGTGGCCTCGTATCCCGGCAGGGCGAAATCCGGGACCTCCGGTTCCGCCTCAACTGGAGCCGCCGGGGC
>DATJPX010000137.1:0-73970 GCA_035506155.1 Anaerolineales bacterium | reverse complement strand
TGCCTACTGGCAAAACACAGGGCTGGAAAGCATTGCAACACGATACTTCAAACTTCGTTATTCTTATTGAACCGCCGGATGCGGACCCGCATGTCCGGTGGTGTGAGAGGGGGCGGCTAGTCACCGCTCCCTACTCGATTTGGAAGGTGGCCGGGTTCAGCGGCGGTTGGCAGTGTCGATCTCGCGCTTCCAGAAGAAGGGCGCCAGGACGATCACAAAGAGCCCGGCGAGGATTCCGCCGATCAGGACGGCCCGCGGGGCGCCGGGAATCCCGCCAAGCGCCTGGGCGACCGCCCCGCTCGCCAGGGCGCCCAAGGAGGGCAGGCCGATCAGGGTGATCGTGTACAGGCTCATGATCCGCCCGCGCAGCTCGTTGGGTGATTCCACCTGGATGAAAGTTGCGATGATCGTCCCGAAGGCGGTGGAGGTCACGCCGGCGATGAAGAGCAGCAGGCAACCCAGGACGAGCGTCGGGCTGATGGCGAAAAGGATGATCGACAGGCAGAACAGGAGCCCGATCCCGATCATCAGGGCGCCGTGCCGCCTGAGCTTGCGGATGGAGGCCAGGCCGAACGCGCCCACCAGAGCCCCGCCGCCAGCCGCCGAGAGCAGTAGACCGTAGCCGGTTGGGCCGGCGTGCCAGATGTCCCGGCCGAAGATGGACAGCAGGTTCTGGTACGAGCGTCCAAAGACGGCGGCCACGGCGGAGAGGCAGAGCAAGGCCAGGATCAGGCGGTTGCGCCAGGCATATCCCAGGCCTTTGAGGGCGGACCGGTGAAGGGAGGCCTGGGCGCCCCCGCTCTGCGTCCGCACGTCCCGCATGGCCAGCAGGGCGATCAGGACGGCCAGGAAGCTAACCCCGTTGATGAAGAACAGGGTCCCAGCGCCCAAAGGCTGGAGGAGGACGCCGGCGAGCGCCGGTCCGACCAGGGCTGCGCCGTTATAGGTGGCCGCGTTCAAGGACATGGCGTTGAGCAGGTGATCCCCCGGGACCAGGTCGGGGACGAGCGCCTGGCGGGCTGGGTTGTCGAAGGCGAGCAGCGACCCGCCGATGAACGAGCCGGCCAGGATGTACCAGACGTTGATCAGATGGGTCCAGGTCAGGGCAGCCAGGATGAAGGCGATCAGCATCTGGCCGGTCTGGGTCACCACCAGCAGACGGACGCGGTTGATCCGGTCGACGACCACGCCGCCCACGAACGGCAGCACGACCATCGGGATGGCAAAACTCAGGCCGAGCATGCCCAGCCAGAGCGGGCTGTTGGTCAGTTGCAGGACCAGCCAGTTCTGGGCGACGTTCTGCATCCAGGTTCCGACGTTCGAGACGATCAATCCCGACCAGAGCAGCGAAAAATTCCGATGTTTCAATGCGACAAAACGGGGAATGGGAGCGGAGGTGTTCAACGACTGTCCTCAATGGCGTGCTGGGATGGTTGATTTTACTTGAGGAGGAATGATCCGGCCAGCGGGCAGAAGGCCGGCCTCGTCGATCAAATGCGGGGACCTGCCGTCTTAATCATTTTTTCCCGAACCGGAATACAGGAATTCCTGTGCGGTGCGCCTTTGGTCTTCCGACCATTCCGCATGGCAGCCCTTGCAGCGGAAGCTGACCTGTAAACGAAGTATTCCTTCTCGTAGAATTCGGTCCAGCGCGGCAGGGGGATGCCAATCCCAAAAATGTAGATGGTGAAGCCTTTTTTATCCTCTTCCGTCCGGTTTTCCATCCGGGCGAACTGACGGCCGGTCTCGATGCGCATAAAGGGCAGGAGACTCCCGCACTTCGGACAGCCCGTCGATTTCATCATCCGGTAATAAACGAAACCGAGGGCGATCATCGCCGGGACGCCGATGAGCATGTTCAGGGAATTCTGGACTTGGCCGGCTTGCAGGAACGGGAAGAACAGGATCGGGAAGACACAGATAAAGGCGCAGAACCACTCGACCAGGAAGACCCCCGTATGGGTTGATTCGCGCTCAGACAGCCAGTCTACCAATTCCACCAGCCAGAGGATCATGCCGCCCCCGCCATTAATGAAATCGTGCATAGGCGGCCGGCTGGTCGCCCCTGCGTTTATTGGTACAAAATCGGTTCGACCCGCAGGTTCTCCTCCCCGACCGTATCCTTAATCTTGTTCAAGAGCTCGGCGCACAGGTAGGTGGTGTCGTTGGGGAACTCGATCAGGTGGCCGCGGCCCTCCTCGAAGATCTGGAAGGCGAAGCGGTCTTTGCCGGGGAACGAGATGAACGTCCCGTGCAGGCGGCTGATGCGGCGGATGTCGCGGCTCGGGTCGCCGGTGGGGCGCAGGATGACGGTCAGCATCTGGGGGGTGTGGTCGTCGTCCAGCCGGATGGGGGCTGGGGCGGCCGCCGCCGGCAGCCTGGGTGTGGGCAGAACGGCCACGGGCGGGATGGCGGCAGCCTCTTCGGGGGCCGGGGTCCGGACCGACGGGCCGCTCGCGGGGGACGGCAGGGAACCCGTCCCGGGCTCGTCCTCGTCGGGCAGGTCGGCCGTATGGACGACCAGGTCGGGTGTGGCGAATTTGGCCGCCGCGGGAGTGTAGCTGTCCCAGTCGGGCGGATCCTCCGGGAGCGGCGGGCCGTCGAAATCTTCTTCCATGACGACCGGCTCGGGGCGGCGGGCCGGACCCGCTGCGGGGGCCTTTTTGTACGCCGCGGGCGGCTCGGAAACGCGTCCCGGGGAGGGCTTTCTCGCTGCCGGGATGTCGTTGGCTTCCGGCGGCTGCAGGTGCATCTGGGCAGGCTCGGTCAGCTTGATCTCGGTGCGGATGTTGTCCACCAGCACCTTGGACGGGTTGGCCTGGGCGTCCACCTTGCCCTCGGCGATGATCACCCCGCCCACCTCCAGGGCAAACTGGAATTTCTCCCAGGTGCGCGGGAAGACCACCAGTTCGATCGTACCGGTCAGGTCTTCGAGCACCACCCAGGCCATCATCTTGCCGGTCTTGGTCTGGTGCGGGCGGATGTTGGTGACCATGCCGGCCACCCGGACCTTCTCCTCGTGGGCGGCATCGCCCAGGTTGCTGGAGAAATAACTGACCACCCGGCGGATCTCGTTCATGTACGGCGCCAGCGGGTGCTCGGACATGTACATGCCGATCAGCTCACGTTCCCAGCCGAGGGTTTCGCGCCGGTCGGCCTCCGGGACGAGCGGCAGGGTGATGCTCTCGGTCACGCCGGTGGCGGCCCCGAAGAGCGAGAGTTGCCCGGCCTCGGCAGCCCGGAAGTGCGACGAGCTGACCGCCACGATCCGGTCGAGGGCCTCCAGCAAGGCGGTGCGGGAGCCCAGTTTGTCCATGGCGCCGACCTTGATCAGGCTTTCCAGGGCGCGCTTGCCGGCTGCTCGCAGGTCGACGCGCTGGGCGAACTCGTTCAGGTCATTGAAGGGGCCGCCCTTGAGGCGGGCCTGGCGGATGATCTCCACCGGTCCCTGGCCGACGTTCTTGATGGCGCCCAGCCCGAAGCGGATGGCGGGTTTCTGCCCTTCCCGGTCCTCGATGGCGAAGTCCCAGTCGCTGGCGTTCACGTTGGGCGGGAGCACTTCCACTTTCATGGCCCGGGCGTCGTTGACGTAGAGGGCCATCTTGTCGGTCTCGTGCTTGGTGACCGAAAGCAGGGCGGTCATGTATTCGGCCGGGTAGTGCAGCTTGAGGAAGCCGGTCTGGACGGCCAGCACGCCGTAGTCGGCGGCGTGACTTTTATTGAACCCGTAGCGGGCGAACTCTTCCCAGTCGGTGAAGATAGCCGTGGCGGTGTCGTCCTGCATGCCTTTGGCGACCGCACCCTGAATGAACTTCTGGCGGTGCTTCTCGATCTCTTCCTTTTTCTTTTTGGAGATGGCCTTGCGCAGGTCGTCGGCCTCGGAGGGGGTGTACCCGGCCAGCTCGACCGCGGCGCGCATGATCTGTTCCTGGTAGATCGGGATGCCGTAGGTATCCCGGAAGATCGGCTCCATGGCTGGATGGCGGTACTCGACCGGCGCCTCGCCGTGCATGCGGCTGATGTAGTCGGGGATGAAGTCCATCGGGCCGGGACGGAAGAGCGCCACCATGGCGATGATGTTGTCGAGGGTCTGGGGCTTCATCTGCACCAGCCATTTGGTCATGCCCGAGCCTTCCAGCTGGAAGACGCCCAGGGTGTTGCCCTCGCCGAGGAATTTGTAGGTCTCGGGGTCGTCGGTGGGGATGTTCCCCAGGGTGTACTTGACACCGTGGCGCTGCTCGATCAGGTCGCAGGCCCGCGCCATGATCGTCAGGGTGGCCAAGCCGAGGAAGTCCACCTTGAGCATCTTGAGCTTCTCGAGGATGCCCATCTCGAACTGGGTGACGGTCTTGATCGGCGTCTCTTCGGAGTTGCTGGTGGGGCGGTGGAGCGGCAGATACTCGATCAGGGACTTGTCCGAAATGACCACCCCGGCGGCGTGCGTGCCGGCGTTGCGGACCACGCCTTCCATCTTGGCGGCGGTGTCGATCAGCTCGCGCAAATGGTCCTCGGACTGGTAGGCTTCCTTCAGGTCCGGCAGGCCGTCGAAGCCGTCAGCGATGATGTCACGCAGCGGGACGGCCTTGGAGGGGATGTTCGGGACGGTCTTGGCGACCCGGTCCACTTCGGGGAGCGGGATATCCATCACCCGGCCGACGTCACGCAGGGCGGCGCGCGCCCCGAGGGTGCCGAAGGTGATGATTTGGGCGACCTTGTCGCTCCCGTATTTGTTGACGGTGTACTCGAGCACTTCCGCCCGGCAGTCGTCGCGAAAGTCGAGGTCGATATCGGGCATCGAGATGCGGCCGGGGTTTAGGAAACGCTCGAAGAGCAGGTCGTGGCGGATCGGATCCACCATGGTGATGTCGAGGGTGTAGGCGACGATCGAGCCGGCGGCCGAGCCGCGGGCGTTGTACCAGATCTCCTGCTGGCGGGCGTAACGGCACAGGTCCCAGACGATCAGGAAGTAGGCGTCGAAGCCCATCTTGTGGATGACGCCCAGTTCGTAATCGAGGCGGGTCTGGACCTCTTCGCTGGTGGCACGCTCGCCGTAGCGGCGCTTGGCGCCTTCTTCGCACAACGTCCGCAGGTAGGTCTCGGCCGTCTGCCCTTCGGGGACCTCGAACAGGGGCAGGCGGTAGTCCTTGACGTCCAGGTTGACGTTGCAACGCTCGGCGACCAGCAGGGTGTTCGAGAGCGATTCGGGCACCTCGGCGAACAGGCGGGCCATCTCCTCCGGAGAGCGGATGTAGTAAGACGGGTCGGTCATGCGCATCCGGTCGGGGTCCGAGAGCAGCGCCCCGGTCTGGATGGCGAGCAAAATGTCCTGGTACTTGGCGTCTTCGGGGTTGATGTAGTGGGCGTCGTTGGTGGCCAGGTAACGGGCTTGGTAGTGCGGACCCAGCTCCATCAGGGTGCGATTGACCGTCTCCAGCTCCGGCACATCGTGCTGCTGGAGCTCGAAGAAGAAATTCTCCTTGCCGAACAGGTCATAGTACCAGTCCAGCGACTTGCGGGCGGCGTCCAACTGGCCGTTGCGGATCAGCCGCGGCACCTCGGCCGAGAGACAGCCGGATGTGCAGATTAACCCCTCCGCGTGGCCGGCCAGGAAATCCTTGTCGATGCGCGGATAGTAATAGAAGCCTTCCAACTGGGCGGCCGAGGCGATCTGGAGCAGGTTCTTGTAACCCGTCTCGTTCTGGGCCAGGAGGAGCAGGTGGGAGGAGCGGCGGTCTTCCTTGGAGTCGTGTTCCTTCATAGAGCGGGCCGAGAGGTAGGCCTCCAGCCCGATGACCGGCTTGATCCCGGCCTCCCTGGCGTCGTGGTAGAACTCGATCACCCCGAACATGGTGCCATGGTCGGTGATGGCCATGGCAGGCATATTCATCTCCTTGGCGCGTTTGACCAGCTTCTTGATGTTGCTGAAGCCGTCGAGCAGGGAGTATTCGGTGTGGACGTGGAGGTGGGCGAAGGACATGAGGACCGGTAAGCGGAGCGGAAAAGCTCGATTCGATTATAGCACGCATGTTTGGCTTAAAACTTTCCTCCCGGGAGGAATGGGCGAACCGACTCAGGGGAAAGGTTACCATCACAATAATGTAATTGTATAAATCCCGATTATGATGTAAAGTTATTGGAGTGCCATTTTTCCGAATTCGAACTCATTTCAACTGAATTATGTCCAATAAGCCAGCCACCATATTGATCGCCGATGACACCTTGGAGAATGTCACTCTTTTATCGCGGATCCTGAACATGAACGGCTACCAGGTCATCACCGCCAGAGATGGCTCGGAAACCCTGGATCTGGTTTTTAATAATTTGCCTGACCTGGTCCTGCTCGATGTAAAAATGCCGGTCATGGACGGCTTCGAAGTGTGTGCCCGGATCAAGGAAGACGAATCCTGCCGGGAAATCCCGATCATTTTCATCAGCGCGCTGGATGATCCTGAAGATAAGGTCCGGGCTTTCCGGGCGGGGGGAGTCGATTACATCATCAAACCGTTCGACTATGAAGAGGTCCAGGCTCGCGTGGAGACCCACTTGATCCTCCGGCGGCTGCGCCTCCAGCTCGAGCAGGCCAATCGGGAATTGGCCGTCCGGGTGGAGGAATTGACGGAATCCCAAAGACAGCTTGCCGACCGGGAGAGAAGGTTGAGCGCATTCGTCAGCGCGCTGCCGAACCTTTCCTTCGTCCTGGATGATGATGGCCGATATCTCGAAGTACTCGCCAGCGAGACCAGTTTTTTGGTTGCCCAGCCGCGCGATTTGATCGGACGCCTCATGGAGGAAGTGATGCCTCCGAAGGCCGCTGCCCTGATCATGGATGCCATTCATCACACCATCGAAACCGGAAATATCCAGGTCATCGAATACAAGATCCCGGTGCTGGCCGGCGGCGAACGCTGGTTCGAAGGACGGATTGCTCTCATGGAAAAGAACGAGCGCGGGCACAGTAAAGTCGTCCTGATCGCCACTGAAATCTCCGAGCGGGTCCAGCTCTATCAGGAGGTCCAGCGGCTGGCCAACCTGGACGTGCTGACCGGCTGTTACAATCGGCGGCATTTCATGACCCTGGCGTCCCAGGAGATCCAACGGGCGATGCGCTATAAACGGCCCCTGTCCTTCCTGATGATGGATATCGATCATTTCAAGGGCGTCAACGATCAGCATGGACACCAGATCGGCGATCAGTTGCTTTGCTCCCTGGTCGTGCTCTGCCAGAAACAATTGCGGACCGTGGACATTCTAGGGAGGTACGGCGGGGAGGAGTTCGTCGTCCTGATGCCGGAAACCGCCGCCGAAGGCGCATTGAAGGCTTCCGAGCGCCTGCGGGCGAAGATCGAGAAAATGAAGATCAACCTGCCGGCGGGGAAACTTTCCGTCACGGTCAGCATGGGCCTGGCCAGCCTCGCCCGGGGCTTCGACGAGCGGGAGACCCTGGACAGCCTGATCAAGAGCGCCGACCGGGCCCTGTACGCTGCCAAGGCGGCCGGGCGGAACTGCGTCCGGACCTTCTGAGATCTGCAAGGTGATCAATCGCCCCGGCAATTTTGCCGGGGCGATTTTTGTTCTTATTCCTTCTGGTCTTCAGTCTCCCGCAGGTGCGGGAAGAGCAGCACCTCGCGGATGGAATGTTTGTCGGTCAGCAGCATGGTCAACCGGTCGACGCCCATGCCGAAGCCGCCGCAGGGCGGCATGCCGTAGCGCATGGCCCGCAGGTAGTCCTCGTCCATCGGGTGTTTTTCCTCGTCGTCGGCGGCGTAGTCGCGGCCCATCTCGAGGAAGCGTTGTTCCTGGTCGAGCGGATCGTTCAATTCGGTGAAGGCGTTGCACAGCTCGAAGCCAGCCACATAACCTTCGAAGCGCTCCACGGTCAGCGGGTCGCCGGGCTTGGACTTGGCCAGCGGGGAAATGTCCCGCGGGTAGTCGAACAGGAAGGTCGGCTGGATCAGGGTCGGTTCGAGGAACTCGGAGAGCATGAAATCGATCAGCTTGCCGCGGGTGGCCTTCGGGTCGGGGGTCTTCCCGGCCTTGGCCAGCGCCTTGAACAGGCTTTCGGCGTCCTTGTGCTCGGCGATGTCGATCCCGGTGACTTCCTTCAGGCCGGCGCGCATTTCCAGGCGCTTCCAGGGCGGGGTGAAATCGATCTCGTGCCCCTGGTAGGTGACCTTCAGGCTGCCGTTGACCTGCTGGCAGGCGTGGGCGATCATCTGCTCGGTCAGCTCCATCACCTTCAGGTAATCGGCGTAGGCCCAGTAGAATTCGAGCTGGGTGAACTCGGGATTGTGCTTATAGGAGACGCCTTCGTTGCGGAAGTCCCGGCCGATCTCGTAGACCCGCTCCAGGTTGCCGACCAGCAGGCGCTTCAGGTAGAGCTCGAACGAGATGCGCAGGAACAGGTCCTGCTTGAGCTGGTTGTGGTGGGTGGTGAAAGGCTTGGCGGCCGCGCCGCCGTAGATGGGCTGCAGGATGGGCGTCTCGACTTCCAGGAAGCCATGCCCGTCCAGGAACTCGCGCAGCGAGCGGACGACGGTGGCGCGCTTGCGGAAGGTTTCACGCACTTCCGGGTTGACCGCCAGGTCGGCGTAGCGTTGGCGGGCGCGCAGTTCCGGGTCCTCCAGCGCGGCGTGGCGGACGGTTTCGCCGCTCTCGGTGACCTCGTCCTTGGCGGCCGGCAGCGGGCTGACGGCCTTGGCCAGCAGCTTGAAGTCGTGCACGTGCAGGGTGACTTCGCCGGTGCGGGTGCGCATCATCACCCCGGAAGCCTGGATGAAGTCGCCGATGTCGAACATCTTGTTGAAGAAATCCACCCCTTCCTGGCCGACTTCGTTCATGCGGAAGAACAGCTGGACCTTCCCGGCGCCGTCTTCGATGTGGGCGAAGGTGACCTTGCCCATGGCGCGGGTGGCGCGGACGCGTCCTGCCAGGGTGACCTCGACCTCGGCGGGCGTCCCACCTTCGGGGGCGGCCTTCTCGGCGGCCTCGAAGGCGGCGATCGCCTCGGCGGAAGTGTGGGTCCGCTCGGCGCGGGTCGGGTAGGTTTCGACCCCTTCCTTGCGGAGCTCTTCGATCTTCTCGAGGCGGATTTTTTCGAGGGAATTGTATTCTGGCATAAGGGCGACCTTTCGGGTGGTATTGTACAACAAAAAGCCCCGCGCACTCAAATGGCTGCGCGGGGCATGACTGGCGTGCCCGGGCTCACTTGATCTTGACGATATGAACTTTGAACGTCCCGCCGGGTGCTTCGACGGTCACATCTTCGCCGGCGCGATGGTTGAGCAGGGCTTTCCCGAGAGGGGACTCGTTCGAGATCTTGCCTTCGCGCGGGTTGGCTTCGGCCGCCCCGACGATGGTGTACTCCTCTGCGCTGCCGCCGCCTTCCTTCACGCTGACCGTATCGCCGACCTGGACGGTTGTCGGATCGTTGGCTTGCTCTTCGATGATGCGCGCCGAAGCCAGGATGATTTCCAGCTCCTGGATGCGGCCTTCCACGAAAGCCTGTTCGTTCTTGGCGGCTTCGTACTCGGCATTCTCGATCAGCTCGCCGCCTTCCATGGCCTCGTGCAAGCGCTCGGCCACTTCCTTGCGCTTGGTCGTGCGCAGGAACTCTAATTCATCGGCAAGTTTTTGATAACCTTCCTTGGTCAGGAATGTCGTCGTCATGGTTGTATCCTAAGAAAATACAAGCATCTCTGTGACAGAGATGCAGTTGTGTAGGAGTCCCTACCCGCCAATATTATACATGATTCCAGACGAAAATCAAGCGGTTCTTTGTCTAGACGGGTTGCCAGAGGCGAATGCCCTTTTCCTCCCACCAATAGGCCCGGATGGCGGCGAATAAGTCCGAGTGATCCTTGAGCAGCGAACCCACCTGGGAGCTGTAGGCGGCCACCCCCTCCACCCAGGCGTCCAGCCCGGCGGCAGAGATTGGATAATGTTCGGCTCGCATCGCGACGACCGCCGGTTCGAGGGAGGCCGGATAGTTCATGATGTACGGTACGTCGGCGTAATAGCGCAGGGGGCGCCGCAGCAGCTCGGCTGCCCGGCGGACGACGGTGTGATCGGCGTGGCCGCCCAGGGTCAGCGGGCAGACCAACTCGTCGTCCCTGCGCAGCTCGGACTTCAAGGCCTCGGCAATCCGCCTGGGCAGGCCCCGGTCGCCCGGGACAGGTGGGATCATGACGGTCTCTGTGTAGAGATACTCCCCTTTGGGCGAGCGGCGGTAGATGCAGTCGGGGAAGTCGAAATGGACCAGCTCCGCGCCGACGGCTGTGGCCGCCTCCCGGTCCTCCTCCTTGCGCATGGCGACGGTCTCGGCACCGGTGGCGACGCCCCACAAGGCGTGGTTCTTTTGGGCGAAGTCCGAGAGCGGACCCGGGGGCGGGTTCCCGGCCAGGACGGTCCAGATCTCGACCGGTATCCCGGCCCGGGCCTGGTCGAAGATCAGGCCGCCGCAGGAGAGAACTGCGTCGTCGAAGTGAGGGGAGAGGTAGATCCAGCGCATGAATCGAGCCCCTATTTTCCTTGGCGTACTAACAATAAGCCGATCAGTCGGACGGATAAAGTTATGCCAAGCCCCGGTTGTGCAGGCGGGCATGTTCCCACTCGGCATAATCCCTGGGCGGGTGGACGATCTCAGCCTCGGGCTTGCGGATCAGCCGGGCTACGTCATTCGGACAGCCACTCACGCACAACCCGCAGCCGATGCAGCGCGCCCGGTCGACTACTGAGATGCCGTCCCCTTCCGAGATGGCACCCACTTGGCAGCGTTCGATGCAGTTGCCGCAGTTGGCGCAGAAAGTCGGATCGATGACGGCGTAGTAATTGGCATAGGCCACCGAATTCTCGATGCCCCAGTCGGTGATGCCGCGCAGGATCCCGCAGCAACAACCGCAGCAGTTGCAGACGTACCCGACCCCTTCCATCACGTTGCTGACGGTGTGAACCAGCCCGACCTGTTCGGCTTGATCCAGCAGGGCAAGCGCTTCCGCCTGCGTCAAATCCCCAGGTTGGGCTGGGCGCTCGTTGCGGGAAAACCCCAGGCAGATCTTAAGCGGGTAGTCACAGGGCTGGCCGATCTGTTGCTGCTGCAGACGGCAGATACAATCCCGGACGTTGAACGACTTGGCATTCAGCAGAATGGACCGCACGTCGTCGTACGGGAGGACTGCCTCGGATTTTAGCGCGCTTTGGGCTGGGACCACTCGTTGCAGGGCCGGCTGCAGTTTCATGATGCCCTGAGCGCCTGCCCCGGAAAAATACTCTTCCACCATATGGGCCAGTTCGTGATCCATGAGTTCGAGCTGCGCCTCGTAGATGCCGACCACGAAGGGCGCCAGCCGGAAGCAGACTTTCCCCTCCTGTTTGTCCAGCCAGACGCACCCGCGCCGAACCAGCTTGAACAGACCGCGGCTGACCTCGCCTTCCGGCAGCCTGGCCCGACCGGCGATCACCGCCACCGGCTCGAACGTGCCGCTCAAATGGCCGGCCAGGGTGGCTTCCTCGGGTGAGAAGATCTTTTCCAGGATGCGAAGCTCTACACCCGAGTCGGTGCGCGGGTACCCATTGGGCAGCCGATCCAGTGCATCGGCCAGTTTACCGTAAATATCATCGGTCATGGTGCGTTCCTTCTTCAGAATCGGCTGCTATTCTTCTTCGATGATTTCTTTGGCCAGCTTCTGGAGTGCCTCTGCCTCGTCGGCCTTGACGGCCCGCCAGTACTGGTCGAGCAGCTCGAGCGGACTGAGGCTGCTGACGGTCTGGTCGCCAGGCAGGCGGATGCGGGATTCGATCCGCGGGCGCTTGATGAGATGGAATTCGAAGGCCTCCTCGGCGTAACGCCGCAGGGAGGCTTCGTCGATGAGCTCGTCCCATTCGCGGACGTAATCGACGGTCAGCCTTACGATCGCCCCGGCCAATTCCTCCTGCGGGGGCAGGGCGGATTGGAGCGCCGTGTTGACGTCCTCGGGGGACTCGAGCGCAACCTGCCGGTCGATGAACGGGCGGACGTTCGCCAGCTTGCGCCACTCGACCCGTGTCCGGCCGCGCTCCACCTCGGCGATGATGAAGAACTTCTCGTCTCCGGCCTCGCCGAAATCGACGCGCTCGATCGAGCCCGGGTAGATGACCGGCGGGTGGGCGTTCTCGTTCAGGTCCTGGGGCTTGTGGATGTGGCCGAGGGCCACGTAGTCCAGGCGCCCATCCTTGACGAGCGAGCCCGGCAGGACCATGTCCGCGCCCAGCATGACGGTCCGCTCGGAGCCGAATTTTGCTCCCTGGACGGAGGCGTGGGCGGTCAGGATGACGGGCAGGGCGGGATCGGCATCCGCGAGCCAGCCGTCGACCAGCTCGGTCAGGCGCTCCTCGATATTGGAGAAGACTTCCGGCATATCCGCGGCGCTGGCATCCGTGGCAGCCAGCAGGCCGGAGCGCGCCACCCAGGGGATGGCGATCACCTGGACGGGCAGGCCCAGCTCGCCTGAAGAAAGGAATTGTGGTTTCGACAGGACGGTCACATGGGGGATGTCGAGCGTCTCGAACTCCTGGATGGCGTTGGCGCGGCCCAGGGCGGGCGAGAGGTCGTGATTCCCGACCAAGAGCAGGGTCCGGATGCCGGCCTTGGAGAGACGGATGATCCGCTTGCCCCATTCACGCTGGAAAGTCGGGGCCGGCGAGCGGTCCTTGTAGGCATCCCCGGCAAAGATCACCAGGTCCACTTTTTCCGAAACGGCCGCCTCGACGATGGCGTCCAGCGACTTGAGGAAATCCAGGACGCGCAGCGGCAGGCCCGTTTCGGGGTCGTGGCGGCCATAATTGGCCATGTCGATGTGGGCGTCGGCAAAGTGGAGGATCTTCATATCAAGGCGCGATGCCCCATTGGTTGAAAGCCTGAAGCACCGGGAGGTATCCGGGATGATAGTAAAGGGCGGAGCGCATATCCTGGATGGCCTTGTCCTGCTGGTTCAGAGCATATTCGGCCATGCCGCGCCAGTACAGGCTCTCCTCCAGGGTTGGCCCGGTCCGCGGGGCGGCCAGGGTGACGTTTGCCAGGTCGATCAGGTCCTGGTAGCGCCCGGTGTTGTAATAGGCCGGGTAGGGACCGATTTCGTACCACATCAGGCGATAGGGACGGCTGGTGGTGTCTCCATCCAGGCTGGCGTAAAGTTGGAAGGCGTAGTCGTAGGCGCTGGCAGCTTCGGAGTATTGTCCCAGGTTGACATGGCTGGTGCCGACGTTGAAGGCGGCGAAGAACTTGTCCACCCCGGTCAGGGCTTGGGTCTCCTGCATGGCCACGTCGAGGGCATGCAGGTTGGCCCAGGCCGGGTCGCTCCATTCCCCGAGCAGCCGGTTGAGATCGGCTTCCCGCTCGGGCGGGTAGACGACGAAAAACAGGTAGTCGAAGGCCCGCCAGCCCTGGCTGAAATCCGTATAGGCCACGGAGAGATTGGGGCCGAACTCGTAGGCATCCTGGACCAGGAAGGTCCCGCCGGCGTCATCGTAGCCGGTGACGAACTCGTAATGGCCCATCCAGGAGTACTTGCCGACCGTGTCGTGGGCGAAGTAGCCCTTCTCGATCACCATCGGGAAGCCGGCTGCGATCAGGCGCTTGAGCAGGTCGGGGGTGCCCCCGTAGCGCAGTTGGGCGCGGAACTGGGTGTACTGGCCGACGAAATCGACCAACTCGGTCGGCATGACGTTCAAATCGGTCTCGCCGCGCGAGATGAAGTCGATCGAGGGATCGTTCCGGCCGGGGCGGACGACTGCCGCCACCTGGTCACGGTCTCCGCTCCAGCCCCAGAACTTGAGCGCCATGGTCAGGTTGGCCGGACCGCAGTAGTTCCAGCGGTTGTACTGGTCGACGTAGACCACTCCAGGGAGGTTGACAGTCCCCGGGATGGGCGTGGAAGTGACCGTGGCCGTCGCCAGGTCAGTGGGCGTGGCAGCCGGCGTGGCCAGTTTGGTCTCCGCGACCTGGGTGGCGAGCCAGTCCGACTGGTTTTGCTGGGTGGGAACGAAGACGGCCTGACCGGGCGGGTGCAGGTAAAAGCGGATGGAGGTCCAGGCGGCGTTGACGCGCCGGGCCAGGCGCGTGTGAATGGGAGGTATGAAGGAGATCCCAATAACAACGAAGAGACAGACCAGAATGACTGCCAGGCCCCGATACTTCTTCGGTCGCTTGTCCATGGCGTGGATTATATACCAGAACGAGGCCCGGTATTCGGCCGGGCCTCGCAGGGGTCTTTTTTGAGAGTCGGGAAAGAATCTACGGGGTGACGCCCCACAGGGAGAACATATCCAGGGCTGGCTGGAAGTTGGGGTGGTAGTAGAGAGCCCGGCGCATCGAGGTATAGGCGTTGCCGAACTCGCTCAGGGCATATTCGGCCCGGGATTTCCAGTACCAGCTTTCCTCGAGCTCCCGGCCGCCTTTTTCGATGGTTTGAAGGTTGACGTTGGCCAGGTTGATGACGTCCTGGTAACGGCCGGAGTAATAATAGGCTTTGTACGGAGCGGTCTGGTACCACATGATCCGGTACGGGATCGGCTTGTCGTCGGCCACCAGGAGCGTATTGTTGTAATAGGCGGTGGCCTGGTCGTAGGCGGTGGCGGCCCGGCCGTAATCCGGGTTGTCCAGGTTGACCAGGCTGGTGACCTTGTTGAACATGGCGAAGTACAGGTCATTCCCGCCCAGAGTCAGGCTGGAGATTTCCTGATTGGAGATGTCCAAGGCGTGCTGGGCCGACCAGCCCAGGTTCGCGTAAGGACCGAGTACCTGGAACAGGTCCTGCTCGCGGTCGGGGGGATAGACGACGATGAATAGGTAGTCGAAGGCGCGCCAGTTGTTGATATATTCGAGGTAAGGGGTCTTGGTATTCTTGCCGACCGATTTGGGCAAGGGCAGGTAGGAATCCTGCCAGATGAAGACCTGCTGGCTGTCGTCGTAGCCGGTGGTGAAGGAGTAATGTCCGGCCCATTGGACGGAGTTATCCGGCAGGAGCGGTTCGTAGATGCCCTTTTCGGTGATGGCCGGGAAGCCGGCCGCGATCAGGCGCTTGAGCAGGTCGGGGGTCCCGCCGAAGGCGTAGAGGGCCTTCAGGGTGGTGTAGTTGTTGACGTAATCGACCAGTTCGGTCGGCATGACGTTCACGTCGGTGTTGCCCCGGTCGATGAAGTTCTTGGTGGGATCCGCCTCGCCCGGCTTGACGACTGATGCGATCTGGTCGCGCAATTCCGTGGTCGCGCCGGGAGCGCCTTTATAGCCCCAGTATTCGAGCGCCATGGCCAGGTTTGCTGGACCGCAATAATTGTAGCGGTTCATTTGATCGACATAGGTGACGTTTGCCAGGACGGTCGAAGAAGGGAGCGGGGTCGATGTGGCGGTGGGAGTCGCCAGATCGGCCGGCAGGGGCGTGTCCGTTGGCGGAAGTAGGGTGGCCGGTCCGAGGGTGGGGGTGGGCAGCGACTGTTCGCTGGGATGGAAGGCCACTTTTTGCGGTGGGTTAAAGAAATAGATCACGCTCAGGCGAAAATTGTCGAACCGCCAGGAGAGGGCCTCATGGATGCGCGGAATGAAGCTCAAACCGGCTGCCAGGGCGAACAGGATTGCCAGGGCAACCAGGATTTTGACGACGAGATTGGTCTGTTTCCACATTTGTTTCCACATGGTCAGGATTATACTGCTTTCCGAAACGACCAGAAAGTTAGAAATTAGATAGAAAATACAGGAATAAAAAAGTCCCGGCCCTTGTTTCGGACCGGGACTTTGCGCATTTACTTAGGCGTCACGGACTTCGCCGTCGATCACGTCTCCGTCATGCCCGCCCTGGGGCGGAGTCTGCGGAGCTTCTCCCTGCGGCTGCCCTTCGGCGGCCTTCTGTCCCTGGGAGTACATTTGCTGGCTCAAGGCGTAGAAGACGTTTTGCAGTTCGTCGGTGGCCTTCTTGATCCGGTTGATGTCATCGCCCTGGGAAGCCTGCTTGAGATCGCTGATCTTGCCCTCGATCTTGCCGCGTTCCTCCGAAGAAACCTTCTCGCCTAGGTCACGCAGCGCCTTTTCGGTCTGGTAGACCAGGTTGTCGGCGTTGTTGCGGGCGTCGATCAGATCACGGCGCTTCTTGTCATCGGCTTCGTACTTCTTGGCTTCCTCGACCTTGCGGGAGATGTCGTCCTTGTTCAGGTTGGTGGAGGCCGTGACGGTGACCTTCTGCTCGCGGGCAGTGGCCTTGTCTTTGGCGGTGACATTCAGGATGCCGTTGGCGTCGATATCGAAAGTGACCTCGACCTGCGGGATGCCGCGCGGGGCCGGCGGGATGCCGTCCAGGCGGAAGCGGCCCAAGCTCATGTTGTCGGCAGCCATCGGGCGCTCGCCCTGCAGGATGTGGATGTCCACGGCGGTCTGGCTGTCGGCGGCGGTCGAGTAGGTCTCGGTCTTGCGGACCGGGATGGTGGTGTTGCGCTCGATCATCTTGGTCATCACACCGCCCAGGGTTTCCACGCCCAGCGAGAGCGGGGTCACGTCGAGCAGGAGGATGTCCTTGACTTCGCCGCCCATCACGCCGCCCTGGATGGCCGCACCGACCGCTACGACCTCGTCGGGGTTGACGCCCTTGTTGGGCTCCTTCCCGTTGGTCAGCCGGCGGACCAGTTCCTGGACCATCGGCATGCGGCTCGAGCCGCCTACCAGGACCACTTCGTTCAGGTCGCCTGCCTTGAGACCGGCGTCCTTGAGGGCATTCTCGAACGGGTGGACGCAGCGGTTGAGCAGGTCTTCGGTCATCTGCTCGAATTTGGCCCGGCTGAGCTTGAGGACCATGTGTTTTGGTCCGTTGGCATCTGCCGTGATATAGGGCAGGTTGATCTCGGTCTCCATCATACTGGAGAGCTCGATCTTGGCTTTCTCGGCGGCTTCGCGCAGGCGCTGGAGGGCCTGACGGTCGGATCGCAGGTCGATGCCTTCCTGCTTCTTGAACTCATCCGCGGCCCAGGAGACGACGCGCTGGTCCCAGTCGTCGCCACCCAGGTGGGTATCGCCGTTGGTGGATTTGACCTCGATCACGCCCTCGCCGACGTCCAGGACCGACACATCGAACGTGCCGCCGCCCAGGTCGAAGACGAGAATGGTCTCGTTCTTTTTCTTGTCCAGCCCGTAGGCCAGGGCCGAAGCGGTCGGCTCGTTGATGATGCGCTTCACGTCCAGCCCGGCGATCTTCCCGGCGTTCTTGGTGGCCTGGCGCTGGCTGTCGTTGAAGTAAGCCGGGACGGTGATCACGGCATCCGTGACCGACTGCCCGAGGTAAGCCTCGGCATCTGCCTTAAGCTTGGCCAGGATCATGGCGGAGATTTCCTCCGGGCTGTACTCGCGGTTGGTGACCGGGATTTTAACCCGGGCTTCGTCTGACGGTCCAGCCACGACGGCGTACGGCACCATCTTGCGTTCGGTCTCCACTTCTTCGAAGCGGCGGCCCATGAAGCGCTTGATGGAATAGATGGTGTTTTCCGAATTGATCACGGACTGGCGTTTGGCCGTCTGCCCGACCAGGCGTTCGTTATTTTTGTTGAATGCTACGACCGACGGGCAAAGGCGCCCGCCTTCGGCGGTGGTAATCACGGTTGGCTGTCCGCCTTCCATGACGGCAACCACACTGTTGGTGGTCCCCAGATCGATTCCAATGATTTTTCCCATAGCGATGCTCCTTGGATAAAAATGGCAGAAGCGCGTTTGCGCCCTGTAATTTCCAGTTGGTGATAGGATACCGCACGGGTGCAAGAAAAACGTTAACGGTGCGTAGATTTTTTATCATCGGCGGCAGGGAAAACGAAAAGGCCGTCTCATTTGAGACGGCCTTCGGAAAAAATCGAATCCGGCTTACGGCTCGCTGACCTGGATCGAATCGACGGCAACGATGATCGGGAGGACGTCGAAGGACGAGATGGAGAACCCGACCTTGCCCTCCTGGAGGGCGTAGGTGCTATCCGTGATATTGTAGGTCTTGACCCCGTTGATATACAGGGTCAGGTCGTTCCCCTGGCAGGTGGCCTTGTATTCATTGGATACCTGGCCAGCATGGATGTTCACGGAACCGCCGTTCGCCAGGAACTGATAGTACTTGGTCACCTGGTCGAAGAACAGGATGTTCCAGACGCCGCCGCTGCCGAGGTTGAACTCATACCAGCCCTTGTCGTCCGAATAATCGCAGATCAGGCTGATATTGTTGGTGTTCCGCCCGCGGTTGTCAAACTTGATATCCAGCGAAACGTTCTGGTACGTGGTGGGATTATAGATCATGTACAGGTAGGTCTGCTTTTCATTCATTGTCACGATGAATGATTTGCCGTCGGATTTCATCTCCAGCTTGCTTTCGCTTCCGCTCGTCAGGAAGTGCGACCAGTATGGAGGATCCCCTGAAAATACCTGGTTGAAATCCTCGGTGAAGAATTTAGGCGGCCCTTGAGGGGTGGGGGTCGCCGCGGGGGTGGAGGTCAGGGTGGGTTCCAGGGTGTTAGTGGGAGGTGGGGGGACGGTAGGAACCGATGTCGACGTCGGCTGGGCCGCCGAAGTCGCACACGCGAGACCAACGATCAAGATCAATCCCGCCAGACAAAAAAATGGCCTCAATACTCTTCTATTCATTGCATTCTCCTCTCCTAAAGTGTGTGGATATAGATAAAAGTATAGCATGACTTGAAAAAATATCAACAAAGATTTAATTGCAATTCTGATTCAGGACCCCATCCGAAACGAAAAAACGCACCCAAACAGATGCGTTTTCTTGTGGAGATGGCGGGGATCGGATACCATCCCCTCAAGGGGACCCCATCCGAAACGAAAAACGCACCCAAGTGGATGCGTTTTCTTGTGGAGATGGCGGGAATCGAACCCGCGTCCGAAAGACTCGACCCTCGGAAATCTACGAGCGTAGCCGGTTGGGCTTGTCGCCGCAGGTCATCCAGCCGGCAAACTTGACCTGCGGCCAGCCGCTCGGGCCCGAGAGCCCTCTTTCGCGCAGTCAGCGGCATCAGGCGCGGCACTCCACCTTTGTGACGCCCAGTCCCATCACCGGGCAGAGTTCGGGACGGGTGGACGCGATCTCATCTAGGAGATCGGCCGTTTACTCTCTACTGCTTACGCAGCGAGGGGCATAGCGGCGTAGGAAGTGCGGTTGGCACTTGATTGTTTGCGCTGAGTTTACGAGTTCGGCGCCTCTCGGCTCGCATTCCGGGACCAGCCTCTTCCGTCGAAGCCTGTCATCCCCATGAACGGGGGTCTTCCTCGGTAAGGGGATAATCCCCGGGGTCCAAATTATAGCATATTCAAACATGATATACTCCGTCAAGAAACCTCTTTTGTCCGGCGGGGTTATTTTATCAAGACCCTCCCGGTAAGGTGAACACGTGCCGGAGATCGACGAACAGGAAATCCTGGTCCGCGCCTCTCAGGGTGACCAGGATGCCTTTGGTGTGTTGTACGAGCGTTACGTAGAACGCATATTTAACTACGTCTATTACCGGACCGGTAACGTACATGATGCCGAAGACCTGACAGCCCGCGTTTTCTACCGCGCCTTGCATCATATCCAGAATTATACCGATCGCGGTGTGCCGTTCTCGGCATGGCTGTACCGCATTGCTCACAACCTGATCGCCAACTGGCACCGCGATCGCAGTCGACACCAGGAGATCCCGCTCTCGGACGCGCCTACGATCCACTACAAGGGCGAGCCGCCCGAGGTGGCCGTGATGCAGTCCCAGGATCGGGATGCGCTGCTGAAGCTTATCCGTCATCTTCCGGACGAACGCCAGCACCTGCTCATCTTGAAGTTCGTCGAGCATATGTCGAATGCCGAAATCGGCGAGACCATGGGCCGCAGCGAGGGCGCAGTGAAAAGCCTGTACCACCGGACCCTGTTGGCGTTGCGTGATGAACTGGAGGGGCTCGGCCTGGAAGGAGAATAATTTAATGTTGCAGATCGTTACAGACGGCGCGGCCGATATGCCTGCCGGATGGGAAAAAGAATACAATATCCAGGTTCTGCCGATCAATATTCACTTTGGCGACAAGACTTATCTGGGCGGGGTTGATCTATCCAACGAGCAGTTCTACCAGCTTGTCGACGAGAGCGGAAAAATCCCCAAGACTTCCCAGCCTTCCCCGTTCCAGTTCAAGGAATTCTACGAGCGGATTGCCAGGACCGGCGACACGATCCTTTCGTTGCACGTGACCAGCAAGCTTTCCGGAACCTTCCAATCGGCCCTGACTGCGGCGCGTGACCTGGCCGGGAAGTACAATGTGATCCCTTTTGATTCAGGAGCTGGCTCGGCCGCCCTTGGCATGATGTGCCGGGAAGCCCGCTTGCTCGAACGGGCTGGGATGGCTGTCCAGCAGATCGTCGAGCGCATGGCCCGGATTCGCCGGACCGTCCAGATCGTGCTGACCCTGGACAAGCTCGACTATGCCCGCATGAGCGGACGGGTTGGGGCCTTGCAGGCGGCTATTGCTTCCGCGCTGAATGTCAAACCGATTGTGGTCCTGAAGGATGGCGTCTTGGATATGACTGAGCGAGTGCGGACGCGCAGCAAGTCCCTCGATCGGGTTTTGGAGATGCTGGAACACCACTTCGAGCAAGAGTCCGTCCATGTGGCCTCCGTGCATGCCCGTGACCCGCAGTCGGCTCAGGAGTTGTTCGAACGGGCGAAGAAGGTTTTCAATATCAAAGAACTTATTACAACCGAACTGTCCATTGCAGTGGCCGCCAACCTTGGGCCTGGAACAGTTGGGCTGATCATTTACCCCGCAGGAGATTAGAAATGAGCACGGAAAAGTTGTATCAACAGATCAAGGCCCCCATGGAGAATCGTTTGTCCGGAGCGTTTAAACCCATTGCACCGCGCCGGGAATTCGTCCATAAGTTGGGCAACCGCATCCAGCACAGCAACCGTGTGACGATCGTCAACCATGTTGCCAACTGGCATGTGCTGGCAGCACTCATAGCCGGACTGGTTTCGTTGGCTGTCCTCCTGGCGATGCTGGGACGGGCGTTGGTGTCCCTGGCAGGGAAAAAACGCCCGACAACAAGCTAGACAGCTGCAAATACCGAATAATCAAAACAACCCGGACGTTCTCTCGTCTGGGTTGTTTTGTTCTCGGAATGGACAGGGGTGGAAGCACATTGTCTTGCGATAATTAAGATATAATTTCTCTCATTATTACTTGTTGATGACTATTTTGTGACCGAGAAGGATGTCTGGAAATGGATAGATCAATGCAAGAGACCGGTTCGAATCGTGTTCCGTTGGCCGGCGCCGATTTGGACAACAAGCAGCGAATCGATCGACCGAGAGTCTTGATTATCGACGATGACAAGGATTTGGTCACTCTCCTGAAAATCATTTTGCGGGGGGCGGGATTTGATGTGGCAAGCGCCACGGACCATTCAAGTGCGCTGGTTCAGGCAACGGAAATCCGACCGCATGTGATTTTGCTTGATCTGATGATGCCTGAAGTCGACGGTTGGGCTACATACCAAAAGCTGCGTACGCTGACTAGCGCCCCGGTCATTGTCGTCACAGCCAGCGCGAACCAGGACGATGCCGTCAGGAGTCTGGAAATGGGGGCGCAGGATTTTATTACCAAGCCTTTCTATAACCCGGAGTTGGTCGCGCGCATCCGCAAGGTTCTGCGTCAGTCCAAGGCGGGCGACCTCGACCCGGTCCTGTTTTTCCCGGGCATCGATTTGAAAATCGATTTCGAATCCCACGAAGTCTCGCTGCGAGGGCGGTCGATCTATCTGACACCCCAGGAATTCAGCATATTGAAGACCCTGGCGGAAAACGCCCCCAAAAGCCTGAGCTTCGCAGCGATATGCAATTCGGTGTGGGGCGAGGATGATCCGCGCCATCGCTCCCAGATCAAGAACATCATCTTCTTGTTGCGCCGGAAGCTGGAAGACGAGCCCATCGCGCCAAAATTGATCGTCAACTATCGCAGCTTGGGTTATCAGCTCGATACCCGCTCCGGTGGGGCGTCCAGGCAAATTCAGTCTCAATAGTCAGGTGCTGGCCCGGATGGTGGGAAAGCGGCCGCTAGCAATTGTCTCCCGAACCCTAAATCGACAACCCAATCCCACGTTTTGCGGACGAATCTCAGTCAAATGAAAGATTTCACTTGACAAAATATTGATACTGGTTAAGATCGGACAACCATTATCTACTGTATCCATTGCAGCGTTCAATGCAGCGCCAATTTTTGGCTGCGAAGGCTGAGACCGGATCGGCCTCGCTTAATCTCCTGGAATTAATCTGCCGATTCGAACAGAGCCTCCCCGGGTTGGGGTGCCCGATCCTACTCGACCGGAACGCCCAGTTTTTCAGCCAGAATTCTGTTGGATGGTTCGACCAGCTTGGAACCATCCGGCCAGACGATGGTCGGGACGGAGCGATTGCCGTTGTTGATACTCTGAACGTAACGGGCCGCGGCATCATCCTGGTCGATATTCACCCAGTGATATGGGATGTTGTGCTGATCCATGAAGAGACGCACGCGGCGCGAACCCCCGCACCAGTCGGTGCCATACAAAATGATTTCGGCGGTGTCAGTCAATCCAATCCTCCAATGAGTTTGCGGGCTTCGGCAATGAGATCGACGTCGGTGGGCAGGGAAAATTCCTCGGAGACGCGCATCGTCAGACGCGTCGCAGCAGTCTGCAGGGCCGGGGCGAGACCGGAAAATTCTGCCAGGATTTTGAGCACCTCGTAGGCGCTGCCGTTCACCCGGACGGCGCGGCGGGCCAAAAAATCCCGGGCTGCCAGTCCGGCCGCCCGGCGGGCGCAGACGCGCGCTTTTCCCTCGTTCCCTGCCAGCCGGGCCCGGCCGGCGTTCTCCAACTCAAGGTCGATTTCTGCCTGTAAACCTGGCTGCATAAAGCAATTATAGTCCAGAGTATAATAGGACAATAATCGTCGGATAAGGAGAGAGTATGAAAAAAGTCGCCAGTATTTTCAGTTTATTCACGGTTGTGGCTGTTCTATTGAGCTCGTGTGTTTTCCTGCCATTGGCCGCCACGACCAGCACACCCGCCACAGCCTCCGGGAACGAGCCGTACGAGATTACCGGCAAGTTCAGCGTGACGAACGGATTCGTCTTTCAAAACTACTTCGTCGAAAATTCCGTTGCCCTGGTGGACATGCACGGTTTCGTCGTCCGGGACCCGTACTGGGTTCTTCCGGTGGATTCCCAAGTGTTGGGTTACATGACGATGGACCTGAACACCTTGAACGGCACCTTCCAGCTCAGCCTGCCGGAACGCCCGCTGGGCGTTTTGAACGATGTGAATCCCCAGAGCAAGACCGATAAAGGTGTGCAGATCTTCACCGTGGCCTATTGGCCCAACCTGGCTGGCGGTCCCTTCGCAGTCGGGGATGACCAGAGTTGGGGCTGGCCGAACTACCTGACCTCGGTCGTGACCGATGCCACCAACCAATACGAAGTCACCGGCGGCAAGCTGGTGGTCTGGTCGCCGGATGGGAACCAGAAATTTCCGACCGGCTTCGGCGCGGATGGCAAGCTCTTCACCGCCGACGACCCGGTAGCATCCATCCCGGCCGGATACACAATCGTCGACCTGGACCAGAAGCCCTTTGCCTTCGAAAAACAAGCCCAGCCGACCATGACGCTCTACGAGCCGAAGGATTTTGCCCTCAAGGACTTTTCCAAGGATTCGTATACCGCCGCTTTCGACAACCTCTTCAACTTTGTCAAAACCAATTACGCCTTCAACGGCTACCCTGACATCCAGCCGAACTGGGATCAGCTGTATGCCCAGATCCAGCCGCGCATCCAGCAGGCCCAGAATAACAATGACGCCAATGCCTTCTGGCTGGCTTTGCGCGACTTCACCTGGGCTTTCAAGGACGGGCACGTCGGAATGAGCTCGTCTGATTATGGGGACCAGCTCTTCACCACCGCAAATGCCGGCGGGTACGGTTTTGCCATCCGTGAGCTCGACGACGGCAGTGTGGCCGTTATTTATGTGCTCGGCAAAGGCCCGGCCGACCTGGCTGGGATGAAGGTCGGCGCGGTCGTGACCCAATTCAACGGCAAACCGATCAAGGATGCCATCGGCGCGGTCGTCCCCTGGACCCTGCCGATGTCCTCGGCCTGGGACTTGCGCTACCAGCAAGCCCGTTATCTGCTGCGCTCCCCGCTTGGAACGGATGCGACCGTCACATTCGCCAATCCCGGTGAGGCGCCCAAGACCGTAAAGCTCACCTCGGTCGCCGAGCGGGATTCGTTCTCCCGCACCTCACGGTATTACGGCGTCGACACCCAGCCGACGCTACCGGTTGATTACAGCATCCTCCCATCGGGCATCGGCTACGTCCGGGTCAACTCATACGACGACGACCTGAACCTGACCATCCGTTTGTTCCAGCGGGCCATGGACCTGTTCACGAACAGCAAAGTGCCTGGGATCATCATCGACCTGCGCTACAACAGCGGCGGCAATCCGATCGGCCTGGCAGCCTTCCTGAGCGACCAGAAGCTGACCATGCCGCAGGGTTATTCCTATAGCCCGACGACCGGCAAGTTCGAGAAGAACGGCGTGCCCGGTCTGCTCCTGCCGAATGTCGAACAGTACCGCTTCGACAAGATGATGCTGCTCGTCAGCCCGGCTTGCGCCAGCGCCTGCGAAGACGAAGCCTACAGCTTCAGCAAGGTTCCCGGCATGGTCGTCGTTGGCATGGATCCGACCAGTGGGACCATGGCGGATGTGGGCGACGGCCAGGTGGCCATGCCGGATGGCATTTCGATGCAATTCCCGACCCAGCGCTTCCTCCTGGCGGATGGAAGCCTGTTCCTGCAGGGACAGGGCGTCCAGCCGACTCTGCGCGTTCCGGTCACGTTGGCCAATGCCACTGCGACGACGGACGTCGTCCTGCAAACCGCTGAAGACGCCATCCTTGGGACTGGCAGCAGCACCGGCGGCGCGACCCCGACTGCCAGCACCGGTCCGCGGATGATGAGCGCCAGCGAGCTCCAGAAAATCCTGGGCAGCAACCCGCGTCAGCTCGAATCGGCTGCGAACGAGACCTACCCATCCAGCGCGTTCCTGAAAGTGCCGGCCACGTTTACGTATACGATCAGCCTGACCAAGTCGGAACCCCTGATTTGGAGCTGGGGCTGGTGCGCCAAGGACCAGGCCACGCTGACGGATAACCTGAGCAAGATGAAAGTCACTTTCAAACTGGACGGCCAAGAGGTGCCGGCGAGCGATTTCCAGACCGACGACACCCCACAGGGCGGTCAGGCCTGTCACTCCCTCTACGGGGCGATCACCGATTGGGCGACCGGAGCCAACCAGGTCCAGACGACGGTCACTTTTACCGTTCCGCTCAACGATGGCACGTATGACTATCCGGCCGGCGACCAGGTAATGAATTACACGGTCACTGTCCAACCCTAGAATTGGGTCTGAATATTTACTCAAGGCGGCCGAAAGGCCGCCTTGATGATTCTCATGCCAAGTAGGGCGCCGTTGAAGGTAGGGCAGGCCATCCGCCAGGGTGTGCCACAGCCAGGCGGTGAGCAGCCCGAGGGCCCAAGGTTTCCTCTCTGATAATGGCGGGACGGATTTAATGCATGCAGAGATATTACGCGGCCGCACTTGAAAAACGCATCGCCGGTTCTTATAATGGGGTTAATAAGATAACACTACTCTTGTTATTTGCAACGATCGGTTGCAGGAAAGGAGGATCCTTCCGTTTCTGATCATTCATCAGTGTGCCTTTCTGTTTTTCCACATATCTAGACGGAGACTTGAAAGGAGATTGTGATGAAACACCCAGTTAGAATGCTGATCGTTTCGTTGGCGCTGATTTTCGTTGGGGGCTTGCTGGCAATGCTGGTCCAAACCGATTTTGGAAAAGTGAAAATAAAAGACTTGCGCTTCATGGGCTCGAACGGCACCGAGATGAGTGCCCTGCTTTACATCCCCCAAGGCGTCACGGCCAAGACTCCCGCCCCGGGTATCCTCGCGATCCATGGGTATATCAACAGTCGCGAGACCCAGGATGGCTTCGCCATCGAATTTGCCCGCCGGGGTTACGTTGTCCTGGCGGCTGACCAGACCGGACACGGCTATTCGGATCCGCCGGCCTTCGCCAACGGTTACGGCGGCCCGGATGCGCTGGCTTACCTGCGCAGCCTCGACATCGTCGACAAGAACAACGTCGGCCTGGAGGGCCACTCCATGGGCGGCTGGGCAGTTGGAATTGCGGCAGGGGTTTTCCCCAACGACTATAAGTCGCTCGTCCTGGAGGGCTCCTCGACCGGCACCCTGGGCGCCCCGGATGGCACGCCGACCTTCCCGCGTAACTTTGCCCTGGTGTATTCCAAATGGGACGAGTTCTCCCAGTTGATGTGGCTGACGCCGGTCCCGGGGAACATCGGACAGGGGCAGAAGTTGCAGACCGTCTTCGGGACCACCTCCCCGGTCGTGCCCGGCAAGCTCTACGGTTCGATCGCCGATGGCACCGCCCGCGAATGGTTCCAGCCGGTCACCACCCACCCCGGTGACCATCTCTCTACCGTCGCCATCGGGTATGCCATCTCCTGGTTCCAGCAGACCCTGACGGGCGGCAACGGCCTGCCGCCTTCCAACCAGATCTGGTACTGGAAGGAGATCGGCACGCTGATCGCCCTGATCGGGATGATCATGCTGCTCTTCCCGGTCGGCCAACTGCTGCTGCAGACCCATTATTTCAGCGAGCTGGTCGAGGCATCGGCCCCATCGAAAGGCGCCGCCGGAGTAGGCTGGTGGGTGGCTGCCTTCCTGTTCGTCTCCATTGCTCCGCTCCTGTTCTTCCCCTTCATAAATATCCCCGCTGACCTGAAGTGGACTGTGACGCGGGTCTTCCCGCAAGACATCAACAACACCATCATTGCCTGGACGACGTTGATCGGCGTGATCGACGTGGCCCTTTTCCTGCTGTGGCATTTCGCGCTCAACCGGAAGGCGAAGGCGAATGGCGATCATTACGGTCTGACCTGGGGCGCAAAGCTGAACTGGCGCAAGATCGGCAAGTCCTTCCTGCTGGCTTTCCTGGTTGCCTTTGCCGCCTACGCCACCTTGATGTTCTCGGACTATTTCTTCAAGACCGACTTCCGCTTCTGGGTCTTCGCGGTCAAGCTGCTTTCCCCGCTCCAACTGCAGATCACCCTTTCGTACATCATCCCGTTCATATTCATCTTCTTCATGGACGCCCTGCTGGTCTTCGGCGAACTGCGCCGACCAAACCTCAGCCTGGCAAAGGAGATGTGGTTGAATTGGGTGCTGTACGTGCTGGGATATGTGGCCCTGCTGCTGGCTGAGTACATCCCGCTGCTGGCCGGCGGTACGCTGTTGAACGTCAATTTCCCGAACGTGCCGCTCTATTCGATCGTTGCCTTCCAGCTGGTGCCGATCATGACGATCGCCGCCCTCGTGACGACCTTCTTCAATCGCAAGACCGGGCATGTCTACGCGGGCGCCTTCCTGACCGCCATGCTGGTGACTTGGATCGTGGTGGCAAGCACGGCCATCCAGTTTGCCTTCTAGGTCCACCTGGGTATGAAAATGATCCGGACGACCAAAGTCCGGATCATTTATTAATCATCGTTTCCTTTTCGGTGTGGATTTGTCACCCCTTCGCAAGTGACAGGAAAACATCCTCCAGGGTCGGTTCGCCGTGTTCGAGCGAGTGGATCGAGATCCCGTTCCCCTGGATGCCTGTCCGGAGCGCTTTTTCGCTCATGCCCCGTTCGGCGATCACCCGTAGATGGTCCCCGGTCAGGCCGACCCGCAGGACGCCCTTGCATTTCCCGCATGCTTCCAGGGCGGATTGAAGAGGCTCGGCCTGCAATTCCCAGACATCCCCCGGGATGACCGTCTTCTTGAGCTCTGCGGGAGAATCCATCGCCAGGAGCTTGCCGTCGCGCATGATGCCGACCCGACCGCAGTACTCGGCCTCGTCCATATAGTGGGTGGTGGCGAAGATTGTCACGCCGGAAGCGGCCAGCGCGTAGATCAGGTCCCAGAAGACCCGCCGGGCGGCCGGATCCACCCCGGAGGTGGGTTCGTCCAGGAAGAGCAGCCTGGGTCGGTGGACCAGGGCGATCGCCAGGGCCAGGCGCTGCCGCCAGCCGGCCGAGAGGGCCGAGCCCAGTTCCGCCCCATGCCCGGTCAGGCCGACCAGCTCCAGGGTGGATTCGATCTGTTTTTTGTCCCGGATGCCGTAGACGCCGCCGTAGAAGGTCAGGTTTTCCCAGACGGTCAGGTCGTCGTACAAAGCGAACTTCTGCGACATGTATCCGGTCCTGGCGCGCACCTCCTCCGACTGGCGAAAGGCGTCGAATCCGAGCACGCTGGCGCGGCCTTCCGTTGGCTCGAGCAGCCCCAGCAGCATGCGGATGGTGGTGGTTTTCCCGGAACCGTTCGGGCCGAGGTACCCGACCACTTCGCCGGGCTGGACCTCGAAGGAGATGTGATCGACCGCAGTGAAATCACCGAAACGGCGGGTGAGCTGATCGACATGGATGACAGGTTCAGGCATGAGAGACTCCACGAAGGCTGGGGAATTACGAATTCCCATTCCCGGATAAGACGATAAATACATCTTCGAGCGTGGCCGGGATCGGGCGCGCTTCGAAGCGGGTCCCGCGGCGGGCAGGGAAGGCCTTCTCCAGGGCTTTGGCGACGGCCCCGGCCTTCCCGGCGGAGACGCGCAGGTGCACTTTATCGCCAAAGGCCCGGACGTCCTCCACACTGGCCATCTTTTCCGCGACCGGGCGGAGGTCGGCGGGCGAAAGGCCGCGCACCTCCAAGATGCGGCCGTTCAGGCCTGTGCGCAGTTCGGAGGGCGTGCCCTCGGCGATGATCTTTCCCTGGCGCATGAAGCCCACCTGTTGGCAGCGGGAAGCTTCATCCATGTAGGGGGTGGTGATGAGGACCCCCACCTTCTCCTGCGAGACGATGCGAATGAGCAGTTGCCAGAAATCCTGGCGGGTGACCGGATCGACTCCCGTGGTGGGTTCGTCCAGCAGGAGCAGGCGCGGCCGGGTCACCAGGGCGGATGCCAGGCCGAGTTTCTGTTTCATGCCGCCGGAGAGCTGACCCGCCCGCCTGTCCTTGAAAGGCAGCAGGCCGACGAAATCCAATATCTCCGAACTGCGCGGCAGCCAGTCGCGCTGGGTCAGGCCGCGCAGCTCGGCGAAAAAACGGATGTTTTCCAGGACGGTCAGGTCTTCGTAGAGCGAGAAGCGCTGGGAGAGATAGCCAAGATGGGTTCGGGCCTGTTCCGTCTGCCGTTCGATGGAAAATCCGCACACCGCAGCTTGCCCGGAATCGGGGCGCAGGGCGCCGACCAGCAGGCGGATGGTGGTGGTCTTTCCGGCCCCATCCGAGCCGACCAATCCATAGATCTGGCCCTCTTCGACGTGCATGGACAGGTCATCCACGGCAACGGTCGAGCCGAATGTCTTGCGCAGGTGGGTGGCTTCGATCAAGGCGGTCATACTGTTTCAGCCTTCCTGGCGTTCAGATAGCCAAAAACGAATAAACCGGACAGGAGGGCCTGGACGATCCAGGTGGGGATCAGTGCAGTGGCTGTGATGTATCCCGTCGAGGCGGCGACGATCTCGTTGGCAACTTCCCCCGCAACGACGAGCAGCGTGATCGGCAGGATGCCCTTCCGCTCCAGGGGTTTGCGGTCGGCCCACAGCAGCAAGACGGTCCAGGCGAGCATCAGGGGTGCGCCCATGCCCATGGCGTAACGGTAATCGGGTGCCGGGTAGAAGCTGCTCAGCCGGTTGTTGATGGCGAAAAGCGCCGGGAAAAGCATGGTCAGGCCGGCCAGCAGGTCGAGCAGGGCGCCGGCCCAGTAACTGATCCGCAGCCACAGGATCGGATTTTTCATACAGCCTCCCTGGGAGGACGCAGGACGACCATCGGAGTGGATTCGGCCAACTCGAGGAGCTGGGCCTGGCTGGGATGCATAGGCAGCTTGTGGGCGAATTTCATCATCAGTCCAATCATGAGCGGGTGGCGCTTCAACCTGTATTCGAGAAAATCCGCCACCTGCTTCGGATCGGTGACTGGCTCGGCCAGGCAGTCGAATTCGGCGCGGTCCACCTGAACGTGCACGCGTGGGTTCGCCTGGATGTTGCGGAACCAATCTGATTTCGGACCGCGGCCGACGCCGACGTAATAGGCGCCGTCGATCCTTTCGTATTGGACGGGAGTGGTGTAGCTGGTCCCGGACTTGCGGCCGGTATGGGTCAGAAGCAGGATGAACTTTCCGACGACCCAGCCTTTGCCGCTTTCGTACAGGCGTTTGTGGATGGCTTGAACGTTCTTCATGCGCGCCCAAAAGGCGTCCGGGATCATGGGTGAAATTCCTTCCAGACTATTTGAATGTGACGTCTGCGGGCATGCCGGGCTTGAGCTTGCCGTTCGGGTCCTGGACCTGGAGCTTGATGGCAAAGACGGTCGACTTGCGCCCGGAAACGGTCTGGACGTTGCGGGGGGTGTATTCGGCCTGGTCGGCGATATGGACCACAGTGGCGGTGAAGGTTTCACCTGGGAACGGGTCGACGGTCACGTTGACGCTTTGGCCGAGCTTGACCTCGCCGTAGCGGTCTTCAGGGATGAAGACGGTGATGGTCAGTTTGTCGAGCCGGCCAAGGGTGAAGGCAGTCGCGCCGGCCGGAATGACCTCGCCGGGCTCGATGCTGCGGGTCAGGATGACGCCATCGGAGGGGGCCTTGACGGTCAGCTTGGCGATCTGGGCATCGATCAGGTCCAGGTTGGCCTGGGCCTGCGAGACGGCCAGGGTAGCCTGGTCGCCAGTGGCCTTGGCCTGGTCCAACGCGGCCTGGGCGGCGGCTAGCTTGGGGGATTTATCCCCGTACTGCAGGGCCAGCAGGCGATCCTGGGCGGTCTGGTAACGTTCCTGGGCGGCCGCCAATTCGGCGCGGGCTGTTTGGATATTCTTGGCGACGTCGTGGTCGGATACGTCGTCGTAGTCGGATTGGGCATTGTCCAGGTCGGTCTTGGCCGAGTCGTAGCGTTTCTGGGCGGCCAGTTGCAGGTCGGCGTTGTCATGGGCGGCTTTGGCGCGGGTCAGGACATCGTCGGCGACCTGGAAGGCCGCCCGCGCTTCGTTCAATCGTTTTTCGATCGCCAGGAAATCGGCGGCAGCCGGATCGTTCTGCAGGTTGTCCAGTTTGGTCTGGGAATCTGCCAGGGCGGCCTGAGCGGAGTCCACTTCGGCCTGGGCGGCTGTGATGGCTTCGTCCTGGGTGAAGAACCATCCGGGGAGGGTGTATCCGCTCGGCAGTGTCGCCGTCCAGTTGACGGTCCGGGTGGAGGCGGCCTCGGCCCGGGAGGCGTCGAAGGCCAGGTCATACTGGGCCTGGGCGTTTGCAAGGGCGGCACCGGCAGTCTTCCCGGCAGCCTGGGCCGAGGCGAGGTTGGCGGCAGCCACGGCCCGCTGGGCTTGCAGGAGGGTATCGTCCATGCGGAAGAGTGTGTCGCCGGACTTGACCGCGCTGCCCTCGTCCACCAGCACTTCGGAGACTTTTCCACCGATTTCGGGGGAGATGGTTACCTCGACCGTTTCGATGCTGCCGGAGGCGGTCAGGGCGGTGTTGCCTTTATTCATTAAGGCCCGGATGCCGAAATATCCGGCAACCAAGAGGACCAGCACGACGATGACGATGACGGCGATGGGAGGACGTTTCGATTGCATGATTGACTCCTTTGTAGAGATTAATCCAAGCGTTTGCGGAAGCGGACGGAGGCGGCTACCATGATGGCAATGCCAAACAGCGCCAGGGGCAAGGCTTCGGTCCAGATCGCTCCGACACCGACGCCCTTGATCATCAAAGCGCGGATGATGACCAGATAGTAACGCAAGGGAACAATGTAAGAGACCCACTGCAGGAATTGCGGCATTGCCTCCAGCGGGAAGAAGAAGCCGGAAAGGAAGATGCTCGGCAAGATGGTCAACCAGACCGAGAGCATGGCCTCCTGCTGGGTGTTGGCAATGGTGGAGGCGAACAGGCCGATCCCGAGGCCAGACAGGAGCAACAGGCCCGAACAGGCCAGGATCAGGCCCAAGTCGCCGCGCACCGGCACCCCGAACCACCAGTGCCCAATGGCCAGCACTTCCAGCGTGTCGATGAAGGCCAGGATGACGTAGGGCAGGACCTTCCCGACCACCAATTCCCACGGCCGGATGGGCGTGACGATCAGCTGTTCGATCGTGCCGCGCTCCCGCTCGCGCACCACGGCCGTTGCAGTCAGGATGGATGTGATGGCGTACAGGATCATGCCGATCACGCCCGGGATCATGAAAAAGGAGCTGACCAGGTCGGGGTTGTACCAGACCCGCGTGCTCACCTGGAGCGGAGGCTGGATGGTTGCAGCGTTCAGCCCGCTGCGTTCCAGTTTCTGGATCATCAGCTGGGTGCTCTGGGATTGACCGATCAGGGTGGCCGCCGAGTAGGCCGAGGAGCCGGCCGTTGCATCCGATCCGTCCAGGATGAAGGCCACTTCGGCATTCCCCTGGGCCAGGAGGGTGTTGTAGTCGGGCGGGATGATGATCCCGGCGCGGGCCTTGCCCTGTTCGATCAGGCTGCGAATGTCGTCTTCCGAGCCGACATCGTAAGCCAGCTTGAAGTAATTGGCTGCCCGGTAGGCATCCAGAAGCGAGCGTGACTCGGCGCATCGGCACTGGTCGAGGACTGCCAGCGGCACGTTGCGCACGTCACTGGTGGCGGAGTAACCCAGCAGGAAGAGCTGAACGATCGGGATGATCAGGATGATCACCAGGGTCCTCCGGTCGCGCGTGATCTGGATGAACTCCTTGCGGATGATGGAGAGTAAACGTGAATTCATGCAGTCTCCTTGTGCCCGAACAGAAATTCGTAAGTTCGTGAGATGCCTGTATCGCCTCGGAATATTTTCCTGCTACGCAGAGAGCCGGTTCGGATACTTCTCAGTGGATTCGACCATGACACCGTGCAGGAAGATATCGACGAAATGGTCCAGGGCATTTTCCTTCGCGGCCGGGACGGGGACACCGGTCAGCAAAAATTCGGTCATGTAGTAGGAGAAGAACAATCCCAGGAAAGCCCGGAAAAGGATGAATGGAGGAATGGGGCGGAGGGTGTCCTGGCGGTCCTGGAAGCGCTGAATGAGCGGCAGAATCTGGGGAAAGACGACTTTGAACATCCCGGGAAAATCGCGCCCGTTGAACTCGACCAGTTCGATGAACAGGAGCCTGATGAAATCGGGCCGCCGGCCCAGTTCGGTCACCATGCTGCGGGCGGCGTTGCGGACGAACTCCTCGACCGTATTGCCGGGGGCTGCCTGGAGGAGGGGCAGGATCTGGTGGAAAGGATGCCGGTCGATGATCAACTCGCTGAAGATGGCTTCCTTGTTGGCGAAGTGGTTGTAGATTCCGCCCAGGGCCAGTCCTGTGCGGTCTGCGATCTGGCGCACGGACGTGGCGGCATAGCCGTTCTCGAGGAACAGCTCGTAGGCTGCCTGCAGGATGGCCTGGCGGGTGCGTTCGCCTTTCGAGAGGATTTCATCATTCTTCATAGTTCGATCTCCAGGAAAATGAACGAACGTTCGTTTTTATTTTATGCTGAACGGGAATTTTGTCAAGGGGGAGATGATAGTGCCGATTCCAACGTAAGACTGGAAAAACAAGAACAGGGCAGCGAGAATCGAACATGATATTAATATATTTGTCTCCATGGAAAGGACTTAAGATAGTATAGTCAAGACGATTCCGGACCATATCCGTTAGGCGATATATTGGCCGACCCATTCCGGGTGGACTGCCTCTTCACTTCGCCAGATATGGTGGTAACAACCCCGCCTATCCATCAACCCACCGTGCATCACAGTATCCAGAGGCAAGGCCAGTATGCTAAGGCACTTGTGGAAACTGCAGCGTCCCTGAACACCCAATTCGAACTGGTATCCGTCCTGGAAGCCTTGTGCAATCTTTGCAACCAGGCTCTCAAGGCTGACCAAACGGTAATCTGCGTGGAAGACGCCAGGAAGCAACGCTTCCAGATCATGGCGGTCAAACCCCGACTGGCCATTGCAAAAAACAAGAAAAAGACCCATGACAAAATCCCGGGAAAGATCCTCGAGACGATCGTTTCCGAAAACGATCCGGTGACCTTCGTTCGCGACCTGGGGGAACACCCCGATCTCTCTTCGCTGGATCTTTTCAGAAAGCAGAACCTTCCTACGGTGGGGATTGCCGGGATGTACAGACAGCACAGGCTGATCGGCGCCGTGATCGTGATCCTTACCAGAGACTCGATCGAGCTCATTGAAGATACGCGTGTGCTTCTTAAAGGTTTGGCAGATCAGGCCACAATTTCGATCACGAACGCCAGCCTCTACGAACAGGTGCGCAGGGGAAGGGAATTCCAACGCGCCCTGACCACCCAGTTGGTCGAAATCCAGGAAACCGAGCGCCGCCATCTCGCCATGGAACTGCACGACCAGATCGGGCAGGTGTTGACCGGCCTGCAGTTCATGCTGGAATCCGCTAAAAATAAAACCAATAAAGAGCAGGCCGCCCAGATCCGGGAGGCGCAGGAGACGGTCCGCGGGTTGATCGAGCAAATCCGCGAGATGTCTCTCAACTTGCGGCCTTCCATGCTTGACGATATGGGACTTCTGCCTACCCTGCTTTGGCACTTCGAGCGGTATACGAAACAGACTGGGATCAAGGTTTCGTTCATTCACAATCGGATCTCCGAGCGGCTGCTGCCGGATGTTGAAACCGCGGTCTACCGGATCGTTCAGGAAGCCCTGACGAACATCGCCCGGTATGCCCAGGCATCTGAAGCATTCGTTCAATTGGTCCGAAAGAAAGGTGTTCTCGAGATCGCGATCACCGATCATGGGGTGGGGTTCGACCCGGGGATAGACATCAACAAGGCAATGACGGCCGGTCTGACCGGCATGCGCGAACGAGCCAACATCCTGGGGGGCAATCTGGTCGTCAAGTCTGCCCTGAAGAAGGGGACGCAGGTTCTGGTCACGCTTCCGCTCGGCAATCAACCGGTGGAAAGGAGGAAGCATGTCCGTGACGTTATTACTGGCTGACGATCATCCAATTGTCCGCCAGGGGCTGCGCCATTTATTGGAAAGGGAATCGGAATTCCATATCGTTGGAGAGGCCGGAGATGGCGTCGAAGCGCTTCAACTGGTCGAACTGCTCAAACCGGACATCCTCGTTCTGGATGTAATGATGCCGGGTTTAAATGGATTGGAAGTCCTCCGCCAGACCAGGAAAATTTCCCCTTCGACCCATACCATCATCCTGACCATGCAAAGCGCGGATGCCTATATGATCGAGGCATTAAAAATTGGGGCTGCCGGCTATCTCCTCAAGGAAACCGGTCCGGGCGAATTGGTCGATGCGGTGCATGAGGTGCTCAAAGGGAATCGATTCCTGAGTGCTAATTTCGCCGACCGGTTCCAGGATGACGAGCTGAAGCTCGGCGACATCCCATCGGATGCCTATCGAACCTTGACCGCCCGCGAGCGCGAGATTCTCCAGTTAACGGTGGAGGGGCTGACCAGTGGCGAGATCGGGAAAAAATTGAGGATCAGCCCTCGCACGGTTGAAGAGCATCGCAGTAATCTGACCAACAAATTGGGGATCAAGCACCAGACGGACCTGATCCGGTTCGCGATCAAACACGGCCTGCTCCCCATGGATGGCTGAATCGATGTGCCGCCTGACGACAGTTCAGCTTGTCCATGCTTCCTTCGAATTCTTTTATATGGGTTTTCTCACCCAGAGAGGACTGCAGGACGACATTCGAAAATATACGTAGACCTACGTATTTTCTCTGCCTCCCAAGATGGTCATAATATAGTCTAGGGGCGTAGTCCGTTTAATGATTAAGGAGCCTCGAATGAAACCGATCTTCCGTTGGACTTCTAAAGAAAGGGGAACAGGCAGGCGGGTATTTAATCTGATCTTCGCTCTGGTCTTGGTGCTGGCGGCCCTTGGAAAAACAACGCTGCCCGCCAGCGCAGGCGGTAGGGATCATCCCAGGATCGATCCACGCCTATTGCAAATGGCCACAGGCCACCCTGATGCCAGCTTCAATGTGATCGTTCAAAGAGAAGTAAGGAACAAGCAGCTGAAAGACGACGCCCCGGAAACGGAAATCGGCAAAGGAGGCGGTCGGATCAAAAAGCAAATGAGGATGATCGAAAGCTTCTCTGCGGTGCTGACCGGCAAAGCCATCCTCAAGCTGGCGAAGAATCCCAAGGTGCGCTGGATCTCGGCTGACGCCCCAATGGCCTCGACCGCCGGTCCGGGCATGGACACGGTCCGGGACGAATTTACCGACGCTTCCTTATCGGAAAACGATGGAACGGCTGCCTGGGGCAGCGATTGGGTTCTGTCAGGGGACAGCGCTGATGCAACCTCCGGGCCGATCCAGGTCGTGAGCGATCCGGCTTGTGCGGGTGGTTCGGGCAACTGTCTGCGCCTGGACCCTGCTGCACCGACTGATGCATCGATCTCCCGCCAAGCGGACCTTTCCGGGACCGTCTCCGTTTGGCTGTCACTTTATCGGGACAATCTGCTGACTTCCGATGGCAGCGATCCGGCCGCGCAGGTCCAACTGCAGGTTTCCTCCGATGGAGGCGCAAACTGGACCAATCTGCAAACCTACTCGGGCAGCAGCAATCCCGGCGCTGCCACTGACCGATTCGATATCAGCACATATGCCAGCGCGAGCACGCAGATCCGCTTCTGGATGCCCGCATGCCAGTGCACCGACCAGTACATCTATTTCGACGATATCGAGATCGCCTTCGCCTATCCCAGTGTCTTCCTGTCGACAGTCAAGGCGAATTTGGTGAACCTGGATGGCCAAGGGGTGACGGTCGCGGTGGTGGATAGCGGTATCGCTCATCATCCCGACTTCCAGTCCGGGGATCAAACCCGGATCATCTACGACGGCTTCTTTGGGAGCCAAAGCGACTCCAGCGATCAATACGGGCATGGTACCCATGTGGCCGGCATCCTGGCTGGCAGCGGGGCCGCCTCCAATGGCGAGTACCGGGGCGTCGCTCCGGGGGTCAACTTGATTGACCTCAAGGTAAGCGACCAGAACGGCATGACCTATGAGTCCAGCCTGATCGATGCCATGGGATGGATCTACAATAATCGCAGCACATACAACATCCGGGTGGTCAATATCTCCGTCAACAGCACGATTGCCCAGTCGTATCAGACCAGCGCACTGGATGCCGCGGTGGAGACCCTCTGGTTCAGCGGCATCGTGGTGGTGGTCTCCTCGGGTAATAATGGCACGGGCGACGGACCGGTCACTGTCTATCCGCCGGCGAACGACCCCTTCGTCATCACGGTCGGCGCGACCGAGGATAAAGGGACGCCTGATTTGGGGGATGATAGCCTCACGGTCTTTTCCGCCTACGGCACCACGCCAGATGGCTTTGCCAAACCTGACCTGGTGGCCCCCGGACGCAACCTCATCGCCGCCTTGGCTGGGACCGGCGCAACGATGTATACCGACCATGCGTTCCACCGGGTCAATGATGATTACTTCCGTATGTCGGGTACTTCCATGTCGGCTCCGGTGGTGAGCGGCGCAGTTGCCCTGCTTTTGCAGAGCGAGCCCGATCTCAATCCTGACCAGATCAAATACCGCCTGATGGCCACTGCCAACCAAACCGACTGGAATTTCGATCCCGCCAAAGCTGGGGCGGGTATTCTCGACATCTATGCAGCCGTGAACGGCACAACCACCGAAAGTGCCAACACGGGCATTCCGGCCAGCCAGATGCTCACGAACGACTCCGACCCCACCAGTTGGAACAGCGTGGGTTGGAATACGGTCGGTTGGAACACCGTGGGCTGGAATACGGTCGGCTGGAACACTGTGGGCTGGAACACGGTCGGTTGGAACACTGTGGGTTGGAACACCTCCATCTGGGATGATGAAAGGTAAGTCGCCATGGAAAAACGATCCCTCTTCTGCGATCCTTGGATGAACCATTTGGCCGATTTCATCTTCGGCATTTTACGCACCGTGTTGAATTCCCTTCAAGAGGTCCCGCCGAACCTGCTTCCTAGCGTCAGCTGGAATGGCTGAGATCGGCAACGGATTCTAATCATTACCCTCCAAGTTGACACTGAAATGGCCGCAGAAAGCGGGAGAAACAGGCGGCAGGTAGAGGCAACCTGTTGATCTCGCTTATATGCATATCTTAACATTATCGATTCATAGAGCCCGATTCTTATTCGTTTAGAGAAAGAAACGGCAAATGAGAGAGTTATCCTTCCCAGCCAGACTTTACCTGATCGTCATCTATCTCCTGGGTTTGGGGCTGTTCATTTGGAGGATTTTCCAGGTAACCGCCGGCCATATCCTCATGATGGCAGTTTTGTCGCTGCTGGCCGCTTTATTCCTGATCTTCAAGGTGGTGGGGGCGACCAACCGTTCCCACTACACTTTCAGCTTCTTGATCTACGGTTTTGCTTTTGCCTATCTCAACCTGGGCGAGACCCTGCTCGTGATCCTGATCTCCAGTCTGATCGAATGGGCCTGGAACCGGCCGCCCTGGTTCATCCAGGCGTTCAATACGGCCTGCTACATCATCCTCATGTGCATGGCCCAATTGATCTTCGGGTTGCTGGACCCAACCCGGTCGTTGACCAGCTTCATGGGAGCCCTGTCGATCGCGATCAGTATGGGGGTTTTTACCGTGCTGAATCATCTGCTTGTCGGCGTCATTGTTTGGTTGGCGCGCGGAGAAAACTTCAAAGTCTCAGGGATCTTCAACACCCTGCCTGTGTTGATGGACTACACCTTGTTGATCTTCGGTGCCATGCTGACCCTGGTCTGGGATTTCTACCCCTACGCGTTGATCCTGTTCCTGTTCCCGCTCTACGTGATCTATGAAACTTTGCGCATCCCCTCCCTCGAGAGGGAGGTGGAGATCGACAAGAAGACCAGCCTGTTCAACCACAGCCATTTCATGAAACAGTTGGGGAAGGAACTCGACCGCTCCAAACGCTTCGATCGGCCGTTATCCGTCATCATGCTCGACCTTGACCTGCTGCGGAACATCAACAACACCTACGGGCATCTGGCCGGGGACGAGGTCCTGATCGGGATCGCACATATCCTCAAGAAGCTCGTGCGTGAGTACGATGTCGTGGCCCGCTTTGGCGGCGAGGAATTCATCATCATGCTGCCAGAAACGACCCTCCAGCAGTCCTTTGTGCGTGCCGAGCTGATCCGCCGCGAGATCGAACAGGCCGAGTTCGCCGTCCCGACGAGCGTCGTGCCAATCAAAGCGACCATTAGTCTCGGTTTGGCTGAACGCGAGTCCTTCTCCCAGACGGCCGAGGAGATCATCCATCATGCCGACACAGCCCTTTTTCATTCGAAATTGAGCGGGAGAAACCAATCATTCGCTTATAAAAACGACGCCTACTTGAACTTCTTTGAAGACGCCCGAAAGGCCGGGGTGCCTCCCCGGTGGCAGACCGAAACCCAACCGCAAACCGGTTCCACCCCCCCGGCCGAGATCGATTTTCCTGCCGCCGAAACCACATATGCTCAAGCGGAGACGGCCGCGGCGGTCGGTCCAGAAACCGGGCAGGCGTCCGAAGGTCCCAAACTGCGCCCCGAGAAATCTGAAAATCGCCTCCAGCCGGTCCATATATACATTGGCGGGCTGGCGTTGGTCGCAGCGGCACTCTTTATCAGCCTGGTCCGGGTTGCACCGGAACTCTATCGAACCAACTGGCTGCAAGTCTGGCCGGGCTTGCTCACCAGCAGCGTGCTCGTGATGCTTACGGAATTGTTCTCGATCGATCTCTATATCGGAAAGACTTCCCTCTCCACATCCGCCGTTCCGATCCTGGCCGGTATCTTGCTGTTCGGCCCGGTTGCTGGTGTGATCCTTTGTACGATCTATGCCGTGGTGGTCGGGATCAAATACCACAGTAAATTCAATAAATATATTTTCAATTTCAGCAACCAGGTGATTGCAGCCATGTTCTACCTTCTGGCTCTGCACCTGCTCGGAAAACCGCTCGCTGCATTTCCACTGGCCATGCAAGCCATCCTGGTCGTCATAGCAGTCCTGATCGTTTACATCACGAACACCTGGCTGATCTCGTTCGGCATCGGGATCGACCTCCATCAATCGCCGAGGAAGATCTGGAAGGAGCAATATCTTTGGCTGGTAACGATCTATCTGGGCATCGGATTGATCGCTACTGCCTATATCGTTGGCTATCGTGTCGAAGGAGTCCTTGGCATCCTTATCATGATGGTGCCTCTTTTCTTGCTGCGGATCAGCCAGAAGCAATATGTGGATCGCACCCGGGCAGCCGTTACCGAACTGCGGGAAAAGAACATCGTCCTGGAAAAGAACACCGAAGAGATCGATCGTCTCAACGATGGCCTGCTGGATACCCTGGCAGAGATCATCGACTTGCGCGATCCACACGTCCTCGGTCATTCGAAGCGGGTGACTGCCTATGCGGTCATACTGGCGGAGAAAATGGGATTGAATCCCAAACAAGTGAAGCTGATTCGCAAAGCCAGCCTGTTGCACGATATCGGGAAGCTGGGCATTTCGATGGATATCCTCAGCAAACCTGGCAAATTGAACTCCTATGAATACGAAACCATCAAGAAACACGCCGATCTGGGCGGAAACCTCGTCAAGAACAGCCCATCCTTTCTCCCCATCGTTCCGATCATCCGCCAGCACCACGAGTTCTATAATGGTATGGGCTACCCGGACAAGCTGGCCGGGAACCAGATCTCCATCGAGGCCAGGATCGTTGCCGTGGCGGATGCCATCGAAGCGATGACCTCGGACCGCCCTTACCGCAAAAAGCTGACAACCAGGCAGGTGATCGACGAACTCAAGGCATGTTCAGGATCCCAGTTCGATCCGTTGGTCGCTCGGGTAGCCATTCGGTTGTTCGAGAAGGAGGTCGAACTGGAAGTCGATCAATCCAAAAGCCAGATCAATCCGATCCCGGACGGAAAGACGAGCACGCTGCCGTCTTAAGTCCGATGTGAATTCGGCCGGGAGGTATGCCCTGTTGAATTTTTTAGGACATGCCAGGAGCGCAGCGACCAGCAGGATCGGTAGGAAAAGAATAGGTATACAGTTGGCAAACGAAAGTTCGCCCTCTTACTTTAGATGCCGGCGGTTCGAGTCTGCCCTACGTAATTGTGTCAGAGCCATAGCTCTCAAGGCTATGGTTATTTATTTGTCTTGAAGAGCCCGGTTGGTGTCTGCCCGTCCCGAGGAGAGGCTGGCCAGTGTTCGGCGCTGGCTTTGGGAAAATGTAAAAGACGGGGACCGGTCATGAGGAATAAGACAATCCAGACACAAAGGCTAAAGTAACCCGTATGCCAGATGATAAAACCCATCCCTCCCCAAGCGGTCAGATCCTTTGTTTCGTGGACAATGAGAAACGCATCGCGAATGGCTTGAAAGCCGAACCTGAATGCAGGATCGGGGTTTGGCATTCGCAGTTGGGCAATCGCGCTGGGCCAATATACGATAGGCAAATTAAAACCGAACTCAAAGAGACCATACCCGATGCTAAATATGGCAACTACGATGGTCAAAACCATGAACTGGCGTACATTGACCCATTCGGCTGTGTTTCGATACGCGGATAACTTACGCATACTACCGATGAGCATGGGAATAATGGATACAAACCCGATCCCCCAAAATGTCTCTTCTAGGGCGAAGAGGAGACTGATTTTTGTGATCGTGGCAGTGGTCGCAAATATATTCGCAATGAATATACAAACAAAGAGGATGATGGGGGTCTTGGTTTGCAAGAAAGTTTGAAATTTGCTTTTTGTATTAATAAGTTCGGGGACATCTTTATTCATTCTTTGCAGGCTTTTCGCGATCAGGCCAACGAAGCTAAGCTCCGCGAAGATGGCAAAGCAGCGGATCAAAAGAGAACTGTTCAACACGGAACTGAACCAGGCCAATTGCATCAGATAACTGGATACAAAAATGGAGCGATAGAAAGCGACGGCAACGAAGATCAAGCCCATCGTTCTCATCATCCTCAGGTATTTGACATCAGACAGCCAATTATTCTTCTTGGAACGAATGAATAGATAAATACAAATTATCACCTGAATGAAATTGAGTGCAACCAGTGTTCCCCACCAATACCATGCCCAAGTCCAGGTATTTCCTATTGATGACATAATTACTCCTTGTTTCGGTTTTTAGTTCGCCTTTGCGGGAGTGCTTTAGCCAAAATCTGCCCAAGCTCTAAAATTGGTCATTTTATTCCCGGATCGGGTTGTAATCGAAAGAATGTGTTTCAAACCACCGACTCGCAGCCACTGCCAGCGCTTCCCCAACGATAAATCCATGGACCAAGTCGGCGACGGTGGTTCTCCTGTGCAACATGGCGCATCTCCTTTTCATGACCGTTGCTCGAATTGTACTATCCTATCTTTAGTTTCCCAAAGGCAATCAATCTACCCGGCAGCCTAAATGCAGCCTGTTCGCTGTTTCGAACAGAATTCAGTGAATGTTCCGCCGGCCTTATAGATGCCTCCAACGTCGTTCGACTAGAATAGCTCAAGACGCCAAATGGACATGTATTATCGATTTAGGGATTGATATTGGAATGCAAATAAGGTATCATAGGCAAATAATACGATAATTTAGGTAAATATACTATTTATATTGGATCAAACCTCGCCTCGGCCCAAAAATTTATCGGACAATTACGAGGTATGGGATATGAATGATGAACGAATTCAACAAGTACTAGATATAGAGAAGGAAGCTCGGCAAATTCATGACAATGCCATTAAAGAATCAGAACAATTATTACTGCTGGCCGAGCAGGAAGCCGAATCGATCATCGAAAATGCAAAAACCGAAGCACAGAGGGAAGCCCGTTCTCTGGTAACGGGTGCCCAAGCCAGGGAGGAGAGTACCAGGATTCGGGCCGAAGCTGAAGAAAAGAATGCGCACGCCCAAAAAATGGCGGCGGGAAATTTCGAGCACGCCGTTCGTTTTGTGCTTGAGCAGACAGCCGCCAAGGAATAGGGAATATGTTGACGGGTCGTGCGACCGATTATGCAGCGCTTCACTCGCGGGTTCGGGTGATGTACGGTGCTTTGCTTACGCTGCAGGACGAGGCCAGGCTATCCGATGCCATTGATTTGCCTGCCCTGGTTGGCTTGCTCAAAGATACAGTTTACGGCCCTTATTTGACGGACCTGGATGATAAGGGGATAAATCCCAGGCAGATCATTTACAGGATCAAGAAGCGTATCGCTGGGACATACCTGACGATCATTCATTCCACGCCTGCCCCAGTACGCCCTCTGATCGTCCATTTTTTTCGACATTTCGAGTTGGATAACTTGAAGGCTGTCTTGCGTGGGATTGGAGCAGGCTCAACCTGGGAAGACGTTCAGGGAATACTGTTTCCGCTTGGCCCTTTGAGCATTATTCCAGCCGAAGAGATGATGGCGGCCGGGACCATCGAGGCAGCCCTCGCCCGGATGCCGCATTCCCCTTACAGCGCATCAAGCGCGTATGCCCTGAAACGCTATACCGAAGAACAAAGTCTTTTTCCGTTGGAGATTGCCCTGGATCTGGGTTATTGGCGCGAACTCTGGATCAACGTCAACCACCTCTCGGACCAGGACCGGGCTCAAACCCTGCGTACTATGGGACGCTGGTTGGATATGACCAACCTGATGTGGGCCATGCGATTCCGCATCTATCATCACCTTGCGGAAGAAGAGATCATTAATTACACCCTGCCTTTTGGGTATCGCATTCGCGATAACGAGATCCGGGCAATTGCTGCGGGAGCCGATATCGCCAGGATCGTGGAACGCCTTTATCCGGGGGTGAACAACGTCGAAGAACTCCTCCAGGAACCTGAACACGGATTACCGAAACTCGAATTGCAATTACAACGCCAAATCCGGAAGGGCTTTATTGCCAGCTTTACCGGTTTCCCTTTTCATATCGGTCTGCCATTGGCCTATTTGTTGCTGCTTGAATTGGAACTTCAGGATTTGATCGTGCTCGTCGAAGCCAAATCGTCCGAAATGGAAACTGAAGACTTTGTTCCTTATCTTTTGCTAAGCACGAACCCGGGAAATTTCAACACGGCATAATCTGGCAAAACACCACCGGTTTAATAATCTGTTGGAGGCGGTATGTTCTTTCCGGAAAAAATGGCTGAAACGCAATTGATTGTTCCTGAGAAGGATTTGTTGCCAGTGACAAAAGTTTTGGCTGCCCAAGGCATTTTTCATCAGGTGGATGCCAGTTATTTGAGTTCCGATAATACTCAGGGACCTGTCGATTCCTGGAAAGAACGTGCTGTCGCCTATACGGCGCTGGAGCGGCAGATCCTCTTTTGTATGCAGGCCCTGTCCGTCGATGAAGGCAAACCGATTGCGGCCGACCAGAATATGCTGACAGACGTTGAGAACGTCCGGCCCATGGTGGAACAGATCGAGTTGGCGGTCAAAAGCGTCAATGATGGACTTGCTGCGGCTCAAAAAACGCTGGCAGCTCTGCAAAGCGACATTCATCAGCTGGAACCTGTGGCCAGTTTCGACCTCGATATCGGCCTTTTACGGAATCCGCTGTACATCCATTCCATCCTGGGAAGTATGCCCACCATCAATCTGGAACGACTTGAAACGAGCCTGGCCAGGATTCCACATGCATTCCTGACCCTGCGAAAAGAAAAGGAAAGCGCAGTGGTTTGGCTTACCGGGGCTCATTCCGATGCGGGCATCCTCGAGCGTGCAGCTCGCAGCGCATACTTGAATCCGCTCGACCTGGGGACTGCTCACAATGGTACACCGGCAGACATTATCAAAGCACTCCAGGCGGAGATCGAAAAAGCCGGTAAAGACATTGAAGGCCAGCAGGCAAAAATTAAGGAATTGCACCGGGTATATGACCAACAACTACAGACCTTGTTATGGCAAGTGCGCGTCAGTCGGATGTTGGCCGATGCCATGGCCCGCTTTGGCAAACTGCAATACACGTACCTGATCGTTGGGTGGGTGCCATCCTCCAAGCTTGGCCTGCTCAGCCAGAGGCTGCAGCAGGCTTCGAAGAATATCGTGATCGAATCGACCCCATCCAGTCAGCGTGGCGAGATGAGTCACAGTGTGCCGGTGGCCTTACGAAACCCGGGGTTGTTGGGCGCATTCCAGGCGCTAGTGACCACCTATTCGCGGCCGCGTTATGAGGAAATAGACCCCACTGTTCTGATGACAATTACGTTTCCCCTGCTTTTTGGCGCCATGTTCGGCGATGTAGGGCATGGCTTATTGTTATTGGCTTTGGGCTGGCTGCTCGCCAGCAAAAAAGTAAAGGCGCTCAAAAGCATGTCCGGCCTGGGGTCAATCATTCTGGCCTGCGGGGCGGTTGCCATGGTCTTTGGGCTCCTGTACGGCAGTTTATTCGGATCGGAGGAGTTTTTCCGCGGGCTGTTCGGATTTGGCGCATTGTGGATCGAGCCGCTGAAGTCGATCGACCAGATTCTGGGAGTGGCCATCGGCGCGGGGGTGATTATTCTCAGCCTGGGGTACTTGCTGAATATCTATAATGCCTGGCGGGCGCGTGATTGGGGCCGGCTCATCTTTGACCACCATGGCCTGGCAGGTTTGTTGTTTTATTGGTCGCTGCTCGGAATTGGCGCTTCGGTGCTTTTGCCGTCCTTTCCCGTACCGACATCTATTTTCGTCGGGTTGGTAATACTGGCGGCTCTGGCGGTCATGTTCTCTGAGGCTCTTAAGCATCTCGTCACGCGGCAGCGTCCATTGATCAAAGACGGACTGTTCACATACCTGGTCCAGGCGGTTGTAGAGCTGTTCGAAAACTTGATCAGTTCCTTGAGCAACAGCGTTTCCTATGTGCGCGTAGGAGCATTCGCAGTCGCCCACGGAGGCCTGAGCGCTGTGATCTTTATCCTCGCCAATTTGCTCGGTGGGACCCATGGCGTCATCGGTGCGATTGTTTATTGGACTGTGGTCGCCCTGGGAAATCTATTCATCGTCGGTTTCGAAGGCTTGATCGTTGGAATTCAAACAATGCGTCTCGAATATTATGAATTCTTCAGCAAATTCTTCGAAGGAGGCGGGATGTCCTATGAGCCCTTGGTCGCATTGACTGCCGGGGAAAAGTAAACCCCGGCTTTTATCCTGGCTATGCATCTGGTTTTGAAGATGGCCTGTTTTTATGGAAATATAGGAGATGATCTATGATGAAGATTTTTCTTGCAATACTGGCAACCGTAATACCCCTGTCACCGCTTGTATTTTATTTTCTATATCGCCGCTGGGATAATCCCGGTATTGCTATTAAAAAATTGATCCTGGGCTTCAAAGGCTACAACGTGATGATCGGCGTGCTGGCATTGGTAATTGGGGTCGTCTGGCTGGCTACGCCACCCTCCGCAAGGGCGGCCGGGCTTGCCCAGGCAGCCACGGGCGACCAATTTGCCACATTGGCGGCCGGGATTGCCGTGGGGCTTGGCTGCATCGGCGCGGGGATCGCGGTGAGCAGCACCGGCGCGGCAGCCGTCGGTGCGATCGCGGAAAAACCCGAATCGTTCGGCCGTGCCCTGATTTTTGTCGGTTTGGCCGAAGGCATTGCCATTTACGGACTTATCATCGCCATCCTGGTATTGAACCGTTAGGCCGGGCATGAAAATCCTGGTGATCGGTAATCGTGAAGCCGTATTGGGATTTTCCCTGGTCGGGGTCCATGGGATCGCGGTATCTACCGCTGCCGAGGCGAACCAGGCGCTCGACGACACCCTGATGGATTCGGAAGCCGGGATCATCCTGGTCACCGAGGATACCGCCGCGATGATTGAGGCGAGGATGGATCAGCTCAAATTGCGCAGCACAGTGCCCCTGGTGGTCGAAATCCCCGGCCCTGAAGGTCCAAGGCCCGACCGTCCATCCCTGAATGACATCATGTTGCGGGCGATTGGCGTCAAGCTGTGAATTTTCCATTTTCACCCTTTTTGGTTAAGAGCATGGATTGGATGGCTTACCTATGATATCGATCGAGGAAAATATCAAGACTCTCGAGCGCGCCGTCCTGGACCAAGCGCAGGCGGAGGCCGAAAAAATCCTTGCGGAAGCCAGGCAAAAAGCCGATGACCTGCGGCGGCAGGCCCGTGAACAGGCATCCGCCGAACGCGCCAAGATCATCGGTCAGGCCACGCTGGAGACCGAACGCCTCCACAGCCAGACCATCGCGATCACCCAACTGGAATCGCGCACGATAGCACTCGAGCAGCGCGAAAAATTGCTGCTGAATGTTTTCGAAACCGCCCGGGAAAAACTCCCCGAAGTCCAGCGCGATCCGGATTACGGCGAAATTGCCCAGCGCCTGCTGCGCGAAGCATTGCTCCAGCTTGGAGCCGGTTCCGCCACGGTGCACGCCGACAAGGCAACCCAAAAAAACCTTCCGCCTGGTCTGCTCGAAAGAATGTCCACAGAATTGAAGATGCGCATCCAAGTGGGTAAACCGCTGAAAGACGGGATCGGCGTGATCGTGGAAACCGGGGATGGCCGCCGGCAGTATGACAATACCCTCGAGACACGGCTCAAACGCATCCAGGACACCCTGCGTTCGTCCGTGTATCGCCTCCTGATGGGAGAAACGCGATGAGGGAACAGATTGGGACGGTAACATGGATCAACGGCCCGGTCGTGCGCGCCCGCGGGTCAAGGCACGTCAGCATGATGGATCTGGTGGAAGTCGGCGAGGATCAGCTCGTCGGCGAAGTCATCGGCCTGAATGGAGATATCATCACTGTTCAAGTCTATGAAGAGACCTCCGGGATGCACCCGGGTGCTCCGGTCTACGAAACCGGCCTGCCGCTGTCGGTGGAACTGGGCCCAGGTTTGCTGCGAAGTATTTTCGATGGGGTCCAGCGTCCGCTGCCGTTGATCGAGGCGCAAAGCGGATCTTTTATCGGGCGTGGCATCCATCTGGATTCCTTGCCGCGTAAAGATCTTTGGAAATTTACCCCAAGCCTGAAGGCCGGCGCGGTGGTCCGGGGCGGCGCGATCCTGGGAACGGTCCCGGAGACTGCTGCGCTGGAACATCGCGTTATGGTGCCGCCCAACCTGCAAGGGAGCCTGACCTGGATTGCCCCGGAAGGCGAATACACTCTCACCGATCCCATCGCCCGCCTGCAAACTGAAAACGGCGAAAAAGAATTGAGCATGCTGCAGCGCTGGCCCGTCCGCCGGCCGCGCCCGTACGCGGCCCGGCGCAAGATGGACGAGCCGCTGGTCACCGGGCAGCGCGTCCTGGACAGCTTCTTCCCCCTGGCGAAGGGCGGCACGGCCGCCATCCCCGGCGCATTTGGCTCGGGCAAGACGGTCACGCAGCACAGCATTGCCAAATGGGCGGATACGCAGGTGATCGTCTACATCGGCTGCGGCGAGCGTGGCAATGAAATGACGGAAGTGCTGCAGGAATTTCCGCACCTGGTCGATCCCCGCAGCAACCGCCCGTTGATGGAACGCACCGTCCTGATCGCCAATACATCCAACATGCCGGTGGCGGCGCGCGAAGCCAGCATCTACACCGGCATCACCATCGCCGAGTATTACCGCGACATGGGCTACCACGTGGCCCTGATGGCCGATTCGACCTCCCGCTGGGCCGAGGCGCTGCGGGAGATCTCGGGGCGGCTGGAGGAATTGCCCGCAGAAGAGGGCTACCCGGCCTACCTGGCCGACCGCCTGGCCGAATTCTACGAGCGGGCCGGTTTCGTCGAGACCTTGAATGGCGCGGCCGGGTCGATCAGCGTGATCGGAGCTGTATCCCCGCCTGGCGGGGACTTCTCGGAGCCGGTCACGCAGCACACCAAGCGCTTCATCCGCTGCTTCTGGGCGCTCGACAAGAACCTGGCGTTTGCCCGCCATTATCCGTCGATCAACTGGCTGGACAGCTACAGCGAGTACATGGAAGACGTGGCCGGCTGGTGGCAGGACAAAGTGGGCCAGGACTGGTATGCCCTGCGCACTGAGGCCATGGAGATCCTGAGCGAGGAAAGCCGGCTGGCCCAGATCGTCAAGCTGGTTGGGGCCGATACCCTCCCGGACGAGCAGCGCCTGGTGCTGGAAACCGCCCGCCTGCTGAAGGAAGGCTTCCTGCAGCAGAGTTCGTTCGATCCAGTGGACAGCTACTCGACCGTCGAGAAGCAGGTCGGCATGCTGAACCTGATCCTGAATTTCCACCGGCAGGCGCAACAGGTCATCAAAATGGGCGCACTCATTTCCACCATTCACGAACTGCCTGTGGTGAATACCCTGATCCGGATGAAGACCCTGGTGACCAACGAGGACCTGTCGAAGCTCGCCGATATCCAAAAAGAGATCGATGAGCAACTGCAGAAGCTGGAGGTTGAGTATTTATGAGCGCAACCGGTTTGGGCATCAATGAGGTCGTCGGCGCCAGCCGGATCGAGGGTCCGCTGGTGTTCATCGAGAACATCGGCCGGGTGGGCTACGATGATGTCGTGGAGATCATCAATGCCCAGGGCCAGCTCCGCCATGGACGTGTGCTGGAGGTCGGCGAGGGGATGGCTGTCATCGAAGTCTTTGCCGGCACATCCGGGCTTTCCATCGACGGCACGCACATCCACTTCATGGGCAAACCGTACGAGATCCCCGTCGCCGAAGAGATGCTCGGGCGCATCTTCAACGGCCTGGGCAAACCCCTGGACGGCGGCCCCGAACCGTTGGCGGATCGTTACGCCGACATCAACGGGCAGCCGATCAATCCCACCGCGCGGGTCTACCCGGTCGACTACATCCAGACCGGCATCTCGACCATCGATGGGATGAATACCCTGCTGCGCGGCCAAAAGTTGCCGCTCTTCTCCGGCGCAGGGCTTCCGCATGACCAGCTGGCCGCACAGATCGTGCGCCAGGCAGCATTGGGTGTGCCGGTTGGGCAGGCTTCCACCAAATCCGAGCAGTTCGTGATCGTCTTCGCCGCCATGGGCGTCAAGCACGATGTGGCGGCCTACTTCCGCGACTCTTTTACCGAGAGCGGCGCGCTGACCCGGGTGGCGATGTTCCTCAACCTGGCCGACGATCCACCCGTGGAGCGTCTGATCACCCCGCGGGCCGCCCTGACGCTGGCCGAATACCTGGCCTTCGAGCGGAACATGCACGTCCTGGTGATCCTGACTGACATGACCAATTACTGTGAAGCCCTACGCCAGATCTCAAACATTCGTGGCGAGGTTCCCAGCCGCAAGGGGTACCCGGGGTATCTCTACAGCGACCTAGCTTCGCTTTACGAGCGCACCGGCCGTATCCGGACCAGCAGCGGGTCGATCACCCAGTTGCCGATCCTGACCATGCCGAACGACGACATCACCCATCCCGTTCCTGACCTGACCGGTTACATCACCGAAGGGCAGATTACCCTCAATCGTGATCTCGACCATCAAGGAATTTACCCGCCCGTAGCCGTGCTGCCCAGCCTGTCCCGCCTGGCGAAGGATGGCATTGGGGAGGGCAAAACCCGCAAGGATCACAGTCACTGGACCTCGCAGCTGTTCGCCGCCTATGCCCACGTGCAGGATGTACGCGCCCTGGCCTCGGTGATTGGTGAAGAAGAGCTCTCGGCGGTCGACCAGCAATATGTGAAGTTCGGCCGGGCTTTCGAAAACGAATTCGTCAGGCAGGGTACGGCAGAGAATCGCAATATCGAGACTACCCTGGAGATCGGCTGGCGTTTGCTCACGATGCTGCCGCAGGAGGAGCTGACCCGCGTCAGCCTGGACGAGATCAATCAATATTACGGGAAGGATCATGGCTCACATTAATGTTCCTCCCACGCGCAGCAACCTGATGCGCATGAAACAAGACCTCCAGTTTGCCCGCGAAGGCTACGAGATCCTGGACCGCAAACGCGAGGTCCTGACGACCGAATTGATCCGTGTTGCCCACGACGCCGGAGAGTTGCAGCAGGAAGTCTGGGAACTGGTCGCGGCGGCCTACCGCGCCCTGGGCCAGGCGAAATTAACCATGGGCCAGGAACATCTGGAATGGGCGGCCATGGCGACTACGAAAACCGTCGACGTCCATCTCAAGTTCCGCGGCGTGATGGGTGTGCCGATCCCGGTGGTGGAGGCGCACGGAGCCGCGCCTGAAATGACTTACGGCATGGGCGATACCAACGCCACTTTGGACGAAGCGGGGACGGCTTTCCGCAGTGTGTTGAAGCGGATTCCCGAGCTGTCCGAGCGGGTCACCTCCGTGTGGAGGCTGGCAGGCGAGCTGCGAAAGACCCAGCGGCGCGTCAATGCCTTGCAACATATTTTTATCCCGGAATACGAAGAGACCGTCCTTTTTATCAAGAGCGCCTTGGAAGAGCGTGAACGCGAAGAGACGTTCCGCTTGAAATGGCTCAAGACGAAGATGACCAGAGCGGACGTCGAAGCTCCTGAACGTGACTATGCCCAGACTCAGCCCTTCGCTTAGCGATCATTCACCATGCCCGGGCGTGAGGCGTTGTTGGTAAAGAAATATCCCGGCCTCGTCATTTGAAGTAAAGCCCTGATCCGGAGGCAGGGAAACAGGAGATAATATGGACATCGGAATTTTAGGTACTGGAATGGTTGGGCAAACGATCGGCTCGAAGTTGGTTCAAATCGGGCACAAGGTCATGATGGGCTCGAGGACCGCAGATAACCCGAAAGCGGTGAGTTGGGCCAAGGAAGAAGGTCCCAACGCTTTTTTTGGAACCTTCGCGGATGCGGCTGCCTTCGGTGAAATCGTGTTCAACTGTACCCAGGGCTCGGCCTCGCTTCAAGCCCTGGGACAGGCCGGGGCCGAGAATCTCAAAGGGAAGATCTTGATCGATACGTCCAACCCGATCGATTATTCCACTGAGATAACGACCCTGACCGTCTGCAATACCGATTCGTTGGGTGAACAAATCCAACGCGCATTTCCTGAAACGCGCGTGGTGAAGACGCTCAATACGATGAATGCCAATGTGATGGCGAATCCGGCCAAACTGATCGAGTACACGGATATCTTCGTCAGCGGAAATGATGTGGAAGCCAGGGCGGTTGTCTCCGGCTATTTGCGGGATTGGTTTGGCTGGAAATCCGTCATCGACCTGGGCGATATCACAACTTCGCGGGGCGTGGAAATGTTCCTGATCCTGTGGCTCTCTCTACGACGGGTCACCTCGGCGAAACACATTAACATCAAATTCGTCACGTCCTGACCGGATCCTTACAAATACCCCCAAGCAAAATAGCGTGTTGCCGCGAATCGATCATTCGGGCAGCCCGGAGGCAACCCCATGAGTTCGCTCGCAGAAATGAAGGCAGATCTGACTATGCTGGAGGAGCAAAAGAAGCTGCTTCGAGTAAAAATGGCGCAGGCCCGCAAACAGGCCAAAGTCGGTCTCTGGATTATCGGTGGGGGCGTGACTTTGATCCCTTTGTATGGGGCGGGGGTCATTTTATTGATCCTGGGCATTGTTTATGCCTTCGTCAATAATGAGCGTAAAAACAAATTCCAGGATTCCCTGGCGGATATTCAGAACAGAATTAAACACCTGGAAGAACTGATGGCGTAGCCATCGAACGTCAACTGGCTCTTCTAAGCATCTTCCTTTTTCCTCTGAAAACGATGAAGAGACTTCCCCATGGACGAACCAATATGCCTCCCGGAGATGATCGGGAGGCGTCGATGAGTCGATCGACTGCGATTTTCAGACCATGGGAGAGGATGGGTTCACTTCGCCCATTTCGCCAGGAAGTCCATCAGCAGTAGATTGAAGAATTCCGGGTTATCCATCGGAGCCAGGTGGAGTGCGTTTGGGATTACTTCATATTGGCAGTTGGGCGTGGCTGCCGCCCATAAGGGCGCGATCTTGCGGATGTCGCCGGTCTGATCCTTGTCCCCGTGGACCAGCAGCATCGGCTGGGTGATCTTGTAATCCGGCTCGTCGTGCAGGCAGGATGTGACCCCGTTCCAGATGGCGATGAATGTCGGCTTGGTAAGCATCGAAAAGGCTTCGTAGATATATTCCTGCACGTCTTTGCGGGCCGAGAAATAAGGCAGGCCGAATTTCTTCAAGGTTTCGAAGGGGAGGAGATTCATGATCCCATTCGAGGAGCGCAGGATCCAGCGGTCGAAACCGGAGCGGGGCCAGGTGATGCAGGTGCCATCGGCGATCACCAATGCCTGGACCATTTCGGGATGTCGGTAGGCCAGCTCCTGGGAAATGTAGGTGCCGTTGGAATGGCCGACGAAGGTCGCTTTTTTGCAGCCCAGCTTTTCGAGGATCGCCAGCAGGTCTTCGACCGCCAGCGGGATGGTGAACGGTTCCCCGACCGGCTGGGAGAGGCCGTGCCCGCGCACATCCCACGTCAAAACCCGGTACTTTTGAGCCGCCACTTTGACCTGAAGGTCGAAGGAGCGATGGTCCACGCCTGCGCCGTGGGTGAAGACGACCAGCGGCCGGCTTTCGGCCCCGCCGGCCCAGTAGTGCAGTCGGCAGCCTTTGCGCTCCAGGATATTTTCCTGGAGGGATGATTCTTTCATGTTTGCAGCCATTTCAACCTCCTGAGTTTTCCTTGCTTTCTGCTCCGCCATTCCCGGATTCGGTCCCGGTCACGGCGCCGTATTGTTCCATCATCAGATCCAATACTTTGAGAAAGGCCTGTTTGCCGGCCGCGCTGTCGCCGCCCTCCCTGGCGAGGCCACCTTCCACCATCCGGGTGACGGCCTGGGCGACTTCTTCAAGCTGGGGTACGTCCTGCATCGGCAGGACCGCGCCGACCTGGATGAAGCCCAGGGCAATGATCGTGAACAGATAGGCGACCGTCTCTGGACGGATGTCGTCCCGCAACAGGCCGGCGGCCTGCATCTGCCGGATCGACTCGTTCCCGAGAAGCAGGCGGCTGGTATACCGCTCCACATCCTGCCGGCGGACGAAGTCGCCGAGGATGCGGCTATCACGCACGTACAGGGCGCAGATCAGCGGATTGGCGTGCAGCGCCAGCAAGGCGTGGCGGTAGAGATTGGCGATCCGGCCGCCTTCCGGGTCGGCTTCGATCCGTCCGCGGTAGTCCGTGAGCATGCGTTTCATTTCGTAAGCCAGGAGGGCATCGAAGAGCTCATCTTTGCCCGGCCATTCCAGATAGACGGCGCCCTTCGAGACCCCGGCCTCACTGGCGATGTCGTCCACGGTGGTCTTGTTGAAACCGTAATGGGCGACCAGGCGCGAGGCCGCGGCGAGGATGCGGGCGGGGCGGGAAAGTGGATCTTTATCCATACGTATTATGACCAGATGACTGATTTTATATTTCTGGTCAAATTATAGGTTAACCAGGAAGTTTCGTCAAGCCGGCGGCGAGTGTCGGTGTCCGCCGAGTTTCGCAGCCACGGATCACTCCGATAAAAAGGCGCCTCCCGGTTTTTCACGGGAGGCGCCTGGGAAAGCCTTTGTCAAATCGACATCAGGGCAGTGGATGCCAGGCCATCGAAAGGCCGATCGCCAGGGCGAACAGAAACGCACCCAAAGCCGCGAAGGCGACGGTGATCTCGACCGTCCCGTGCTTGACGATCAGGTAAGTCGGCAGGTTTTCGAAGACGGATTGGAGCTCGCCGGCGCTGCTGGCCGAGTTGTACGTGCCGCCCGTCATGCTGGCGATCTGTTTGAGGACAGTTTCGTCGATGCCGGTACGGAACCGGCCTCCAAATCCGCCCCCGCCTCCACCCGCGAACCCGCCCCCGAAGGTGTCGGCCGGGATGGACCCGTTGTCGGTCCCGAAGCCGATCGTGTATACCCGGATGCCGCGGTCGACGGCCTGCTGGGCGGCATCCAGGGGCGCCGGCCCGGCGTTGCTGACGCCGTCGGTCAGCAGGACGATGATATCGGGCACGTAATCTCCCTTGGGAAGCGGGGTCGGTTCGACGCCGGGGTTCGTATCGGTGATGCTGGGTACCACATTCTTATCCACTTCGGAGATCGCGTCGATGGCCTGGAGGATGCCGCTGCCGATCGCGGTCCGCCGGCCGGTCGTCAGACTTTCGACCGCAGCCTGCAGGGCCTCCTGGTCAGTCGTCGGCGGTTGGATTTCCTCGGCATAGCCGGAAAAAGCCACCACCCCGATCTGGGTGTTCGATTTCTGGCGCTGGATGAAGTTCAAGGCGGCCGCCTCGGCGGCTTGCAGGCGGCTGGGCGGGATGTCCATCGAGCGCATGCTCCCCGAGACGTCCATAGTAAGGATGATGGTGGTCTGGTCGGTCGGCAGGGTGACGATGGCCACCGGCCTGCCCAGGGCGACCACCAGGCTGGCGAGTCCGAGCAGGAAGAGAGCGGGCGGGATATGCCGTCGCAACCTCGAGCGAGGCGGCACGGCGGCGCGCACGAGCGACAGGCTGGAATAGCGGACGGCCGCGTGCCGGCGCCGCAGCATCCAGATGTAAAGGGCGATCAGGACAGGGATGAGCAAAAGCAGGAAAAGGAATCCGGGCCAGAGCAGGTCCATGGAAGACCTCCAACTACCGATCAATAAGGTTCATGGCAACCGGCTGAACCAGAGAAGGGAGAAAGTGCCGCCGATCAAGAGAACCAGGATCGCTGCACCGGCGAACAGGGCGGTCAACTCGGTTTTCTCCGGTTTGTTGACCAACTGGGCGGCGAGTTTTTGGTAGATCGTCTCCAGGTCCTGCTCGCTCTGGGCGTTGTAGTACGCCCCGCCGGTAATCTGGGAGATCTGTTTCAGCAGGTCCTCGTTGAGTTGGGTATGGACGATGAAGCCGTTGACGTGTACGTCCGTCCCCGTTACGCTGCCGATCCCGACCGTGTAGATGCGTACTCCCCGGTCGGCGGCCTGCTTGGCGGCCACGAGCGGATCAGGGTTTTCGTTGTTCTCGCCGTCGCTGAGCAGGATGATGACTGCGTTGGTGTACGTCCCCTGCGGGACGGGAGTCGGGGAAGGGGTAGGCATGGGGGTGTTAAGGCTCAAGCTGGGCGGCTCTCCGGCAGTCACCCCGATCGGATTGTGTCCCTGGGCGACTGCAATGGCATTCAGGGAGGCCAGGATGCCGTTCGCCAGCGAAGTACCGCGCAGCGGGGCCAGACGCTGGATGGCGGCCAGGACAGCCCCCTGGTCCTCTGACGGCACCTGCATCGAGAAGCCGCTGTCGCTGAAGGCGACCACGCCGATCTGGACGTAAGGCGGCTGGCGCTTGATGAAGTCCTTTACGGCGGTTTTTGCGGCTTCCATCCGGGTGGGCTTCAGGTCGGTGGCGGCCATGCTGCCCGAGGCGTCGAAGGACAGGATGACCGTCCCTTCCAGCTTCGGCAGGGTGACGACCGCCTGAGGACGGGACAGGGAGAACAACAACACGCTCAACCCCATCAGGAAAATCGTCGGCGGGATGTGCCGGCGGGCGCCGGCGCCCTGGCCAAGTCCCAGCTCGCCGTATTTTTTGATCAGCCGTTGGCGCCGTCGTTGATAGAGCAGGTACCCGCCCACGAAGAGCGGGATCAGGAGCAGGGCGAACAGCATAGTCGGCCAGATGAACGTCATGGCTAATGCTTCCTTTGCGTCTTTCGCAAGGTGGCGAACCGGACGATGGCATGGACCAGATCCTCATTTGTCGAGAGCGAGAGCATATCCACGCCAGCGTGATGAAAGGCTGCTTCGAGTGACTCTTCGCGTTGTTTGGCAGCCTCTTCGAAACGACGACGGAACTTCCGGTCGTGAGTGTCAATGAACAATTGCTCTCCGGTCTCTGCATCTTCCATGATGATCGGACCGATATCAGGCAAACGGACCTCGCGTGGATCCCACAGGCGGATCGCCAGCACCTCGTGCCGGCGGCTGAGCAGGTTCAGCGAGCGCTCCCATCCGGGCGCGGAAATGAAATCCGAGATGACGAAAACCAGCGAGCGGCGCTTGATGAGATTGAGCCCGCCTTCGAAAAGCGGCGAGAGGTCGGTGAACGGCGCCCGGGGCAGGGGAGGCTGCTTGAGCAGGTCGTTGATCAGGATCAAGACCTGGTCGCGGCCGCCGCGCGCCGGGATCGTCCGCTCGATCCGCTCGCCGTAGAACAACGCGCCGACACGGTTGCCGTGGCTGGTCAGCAGGCGGGCCAGGGTTGCGACGAAATCGATCAACACGGCCCGCTTGACGCTCTGGACGGTCCCGAAGTCGATCGATGGACTCAAGTCGAGCAGGAACCAGGCTGTGACTTCCCGGTCCTCGACGTATTTGCGGACGTAGGGCGTGTCCATGCGGGCGGTAACGTTCCAGTCGATGTAGCGCACATCGTCCTCGGGCTGGTATTCGCGCAGGTCGGCGAAGTCCACACCGTAGCCGTAGAACAGGGTGCGGTAATCGCCCTGCAACAGCCCGTCCAGCCGGCGGATGACCTTCCAGTCCAGGCGCTGGAGGATGCGTTCAGGCGTCGTTACTGGCGTTGGCGTGTTCATGCAAGGGCACCACGGGGATCGGGACGCGGTCGAGGATCTTCTGGAGGATATCGTCCCCGGTGACGCCATCCGAAAGGGCTTCGTACGACAGGACCAGGCGGTGGCGCATCACATCCAGGGCCATATCCAGCACGTCCTGTGGGAAGGCATAATCGCGGCCGCGCACGAAGGCCAGGGCGCGCCCCGTCAGGATGAGGTTGATCGAGGCCCGCGGGCTGGCCCCGTAGAGGATGTAATGCTTCAGGTCTGGCAGGCCGACCTCTTCGGGATTGCGCGTGGCTGTCACCAACCGGACGGCGTATTCGATCAGCGCCGGGTCGACGAAGACCCGGTCGGCCTCCTGCTGCAGGCTGACCAACTGTTTGGGGGTCAGCACCTTCTGGACGGCCTGCAGCGCCCTGGTCATGCGCTCGACGATGACGAACTCCTCGGTCGCCTCCGGGTAGCCGACCAGCACCTTGAGCATGAACCGGTCCACCTGGGCCTCCGGCAAGGCGTAGGTACCTTCAGTCTCGATCGGGTTCTGGGTTGCCAGGACGAGGAAGGGATTCGGCACCTGGAAGGTTTCCCGGCCGATGGTCACCTGGCGTTCCTGCATGACTTCCAGCAGGGCGCTCTGAACCTTGGCCGGAGCCCGGTTGATCTCGTCTGCCAGCAGCAGGTTGGTGAAGACCGGCCCAAGGGAGGTGTTGAACTCGCCGGTCTTCTGGTTATAGATGCGCGTCCCGACCAGGTCGGCCGGGACGAGATCAGGCGTGAACTGAATGCGTTTGAACTCGCCGCCGATCGCATCCGCCAGGGTCTTGATGGCCATCGTCTTGGCCAGCCCTGGGACGCCTTCGACCAGGATGTGGCCGCGCGCCACCAGGGCGACGATCAGCCGTTCGAGCAGGTGATCCTGGCCGACGATGACCTTTTTTACCTCATAAAGGACGCGCTCCATCGGAGTACGGTCTTCAGGTCTTTTGTTCTCGTCCATAAGAATGCTCCTTGTGGTTGATTTGAGTGCAAGGTCCTAGTCCGGCGGCGAGCCCATACCCGACGTGACCGTGGTAATCGGGACGGCGAAACCGATCCCGATGAAGACATTTTCCCCGCTCGGATTAGCGATCCCTTCGATGACCCCGATCACCTGGCCGGCCCGGTTCAGCAGGGGACCGCCCGAATTTCCGGGGTTCACCGCTGCATCGATCTGGATCAAACCCTTGAGTTGCACATTGCTGTTGGGAATCTGAAAAAAGCGGTCGAAGCCCGAGATGACGCCGGCGCTCATCGAGCCATACAAGCCAAAGGGGTTGCCGACCACGTAGGCCTCGTCACCCACCCGCATGGCGTTCGGGTTTCCGAGCGTGGCCGGGACGAGTTGAGCCGGTGGGTTGGTCGCCCGCAGGATGGCAATGTCGTTTTCGGGCTGCTTGCTGGATACCTGGGCAGTGGATTGGGTGCCGTCGAAGAAGGTCAACTGGATCTGGTCCGCGTCGGCGACCACGTGCAGGCTGGTCAGGATGTCGCCGGCGTCATCGACCACGAAGCCGCTGCCCAATCCGCTCTCGATCTGGTCGGCTGTTCCGGTATTTTTTGTCTCGATGAGGACCAGCGAAGGGAGAATGGCCTGATACACGCCCGCAGAATAGGCGGGCGGCGGAGTGGCGGAAGCGAGCGCCTGGGCGACGTTGGTGGCTACATCCTGGGTCGTCAGCGGTTGGGGACCGGGGAACGCTAATCGGTAGATCAGCACGGCGATTAAAGCCATTGCGATCCCGGCGACAATCAAGCCGGACTGTCTCAGAATGGCGCGCAGGCGCTGTGTACGGCGGGCCCGTTGCTCTTGTTTCGAAAGAGAAGGTTCGTCGGTCATATTTTGATTGGGGAATCAGGGAATCCGAAAGCTGTCGAGTCCAACCGCTTGGCAGGCGTGCCGGCGGAAGTTGCCGCGCAATACTACAATAAGCAACTATAGGACAAAAATATTAGATATACATGAGAATAATTATCATAATTATGTGGCTTTTGTATTGGGGCTGAAAGCCGGCCGACCCGCCCAAGAATCGCACTGAAATCCGAAGTTGTGCTAAACTATTGCTGGTCCCCTGGCAAATCAATTTCAGGATCCCAGGGTTTACTTTATCAGAGCCTAGAATCCGTGTTTTCATTTATTGGTTGGCAAAAACAGGAGCTGGCAGCATGGCGGCGCAATCGCTCGTCCTGATCATCGACGATAACGAAGACTTTCAAAACCTGTACGGGATGGTGGCCGAACAGGCGGGTTATGTGGTTGAGCATATCTACAATGGGAAGGAAGCTGTGGAAAGGCTGGAACGGGAGCCCATTCCGTTTGCGGTACTGCTCGATTCGCGCCTTCCCGGGATGAGCGGAGGGGAGATTTTGCGAGCCGCCCGGAGGAAGGAAAAATGGTCCCGGGTGTTGATCTACATTATGACAGCCGACTTGCGCGGGGCGCAGGAATTCCGGGAATATGCTCCCTCGGAACCGCATGCCGATGCAGTGATCGAAAAAGGCGGGGCCACGATCAGCGAGCTGCGGGAATTGTTCCGCACGTTGGGGGAAAAAAAGAGCCCGGCCGAATGACGGCTGGCTCGGGCATACCTCGATCCATAGTTCTAATGAACGGTACTGAAGAAATGCGGCGTTCGCCGAGTTTTTTTGATTCCCCCTTGACGGGCAAACCGGGTCAGAGCACGAATCCGGAGGGCGGCTTCTTGCCGGTCGACTGCGGGATGGAAGACTCTACCGGGAGGAGGAGCAGGGCCGGGTCGGGCGGGGTCAGGCCGATCAATCGGGAAAGCTGCTCAAAGGCCAGGGCGTGAAATCCTCCCCGGCCGTCCCTTCGACGGTCCGGGCGAGGAAAATTGGTAGTTGGTCGATTGGTCGGGTGAGATGACATGCGAATCTCCGCTCGGGGGTATGTACTCCTTCCTACTTACGGAAATGATATGAAAAAGTTGTTCTCTCCCCTTGAATGTAGTGTAAAATGATTGTAAATCCTGGCACGATCCATGGGATAAAACCAGCCATGAAACAATCCGAACGCCTCAATCAAATAATCAACCGTGTCTTGCAAGCCATCGTCCTGGGCTACCAGGGCCTGGCTTTGATCGCTTTCCTGGTGATTCCCTTCCTGGCGATCGATTGGATGAGGACACCCTTCCTGGGGGCTTTCGTCGAACAGACCATGGTCTTCAACGGCGTGGGGCAGAAGACGCCGCCGGAAGCGTGGGGCCTTTACCTGGCGGACGAACAGCGCGGCAAAGATGGCCTGACGTTATATCAACTCCATTATCAACTCGAAAAAGTCAACGGTTTAGAGGTGCGGAACGAAGAACAAGTCGAGAAGGCCTTGGATGGGAAGACCATCGGCCAATCTGTGCCGGTCGTCTTGAGACGCATTACCGACGGGGTCGAGGAAACCGTCACCGTCACTTTGCAAGATTTCCCGGGTCCGGCCCGCATCGAATACTTCTTCATCCCCTATGTGGTCGGTTTGATCTTCCTGATGATCAGCCTGTGGATCTTCGGGATGCGGCGTACGGAGACCTCCGGCCGGGCGTTTGCGCTGTTTGCCACCTCGGTGGCGCTCGGTTCCGCCTCGCTGTTCGACCTTTACACCACCCACATGCTGTCCTGGCTGTGGACCTTTGCCCTGGCCTGCGCCGGCGGCTCGATCCTTGACCTGGCGCTGGTCTTCCCGCTCGAATTTCGACAGATCCAGAAGCGACCCTACCTGCGCTGGATCGGGTACGCCGCCGGGCTGGTGTTGTACATCCTGGCCATGTTGAAGGTGTACGACTTTTCCCACCCGGATGCATACATCCTCGGCTGGCGAAACATCTACATCATGGCCGGACTGGCCGTGGCCTTTTTCCTGGTCATGGTGATCATCCGCTGGATCTGGGCCCGTTCGCCGGTGGTGCGCCAGCAGGCCGGGACGATCCTCCTGGGCATGCTCGTGGCGTTTGGGCCGCTGGCCTTGTGGATGACGATGACTTCCCTGCTGCCAACGATCCAGCGATTTTCACCGGGGGTGGCGACCCAGGGCTGGTTCCAGATGCTTGCCGGCGTATTTTCATTCAACTTTTCACCCTACCTTCTTCTTTTTACGGTGCTCTTCCCACTGGCGACCGGCTATACCATCCTGCGTTACCGCCTGGTGCGGACGGATTTCATGCTCCGCCAAGGCGTTTTGTATGCGCTGCTCTCGGTCCTGGTGGTCGGCGGGTATGCCCTGCTGGTCACCGGCCTGACGATGCTCTTTGGACAGAGTTTCCAGGCCACCAATCCAATCTTCATCGGTTTGATCATCCTCATCCTTGCGGTCGGCCTGAATCCGCTGCGAACCAGGCTGCAGCAACTGGTGGACAACATCTTCTTCCGCGGCGTGCACGCCTACGAGCAGCGCGTGCGCGATTTCAGCCACGAGCTGACCAATACCGTGGACCTGTCGATCATCGTAAAGACCCTGCGCCAGCACGTCAACAGCAGCTTGTTACCCGAGTTTCTTCATATTTACGTCTACGACCCGGTCAACGATCAATATGTCGCTTCGGCTGGCGAGGATGGACGACCGACCAGCGACCTGCGTTTTGCGACGACCAGTCCCTTCACGTTGATGCTCGGAGGAGCCAAACTCCCCTATTTCTTCGATCCCGCCGCGGTGCCCCCCGAGCTCAAATACGAGCAGGCCCGGCTGTCCCTGTTGGGAGCCTCGCTCTTCTCCCCGTTGCCCAGCAGCAAGCAGCCGATCGGCTGGCTGGCGCTCGGACCCCGCCGATCGGGCGAAAATTACACCACCCGCGACCTGGATTTCCTCGACCAGATCTGCACGGCGGCGGCAGTGGCCATCGAGCGGGCCCAGGTCATCTTCAACCTGGAACGGCGCGTGCGCGAGATGAACATCCTGGCGCGGGTTGCCCAGGGCGTCAACATCACGGTGGCTTTCGACGACATCATGGAACTGATCTTCGCCCAGACCAACCAGGTCATCCCGGTGGACGATTTCCACATCACCCTCTATAACAATAGCAGCGATTATTACTATTTTGCCTTCTGCCTCGAAAAGAAGGATCGCATTCCCGAACGTGAGAATCACCCGATGCCCCCGACCAGCGGTCTCAGCCCGGAGGTCATCCGCACCCGCCGCCCGATCCTGACCATCGATTACCCGCGTGAGTGCCAGAAACGCGGCGCCACTCCCATCTCCGAAGGCGTTTATGCCTGGGTGGGTGTGCCTCTCAATGCCGGCGCCGAAACGATCGGCGCGCTCTCGGTCGGGACCCGTGATCCAACCATCATCTATACGACCGGCCAGCAGGAATTGCTTCAATCCATTGCCGAACAGACCGCAGGCGCGATCGTCAAGGCCCGCCTCTTCCAGGAGACGGAACGGCGCGCCCGCCAGTTGGCCACCCTGAACGATATCACCCGCCAGTTGACCGGTACCCTCGAGACCGAGCCGCTGCTCCAGAACATCCTCGACAATGCCGCGGCCATCCTGAACTGCGAAGCCGGCAGCCTGTTCCTGGTGGACGAGAACACCGACGAACTGATCTTCAAAGCCACGGCCGGACCAGTCGCCCAGAATCTGGCCGGGCAGCGCCTGCCTCCCGGTACGGGGATCGTCGGGGAAGCGGTCCAATCGCGGCGGCCGGTCATCACAAATAACGTCGCCCAGACCACCGCCTGGTCCGCCTCGACCGACAAGACGACCGGCTTCGTCACGCGCGCCATCCTGGCCGTGCCGATGCAGGTCAAGGAGCGCGTCACCGGGGTGCTGGAAGTCATCAATCGCAAGGACGGCCTGCCCTTCGTGGATGACGACCAGAATCTGCTGGCGGCCTTTGCCTCCCAGGCGGCCGTGGCCATCGAGAATGCCCGCCTGTATACCTTGACCGACCAGGAATTGACCGCCCGTGTGGAAGAGCTCTCGGTGATGCAGCGCATCGACCGTGAACTGAATGCCAGCCTGGATGTGGCGCGCGCCATGCGCCTGACCCTGGAGTGGGCCATGCGCCAGTCTGGCACGGAAGCGGGCCTGATCGGCATCCTGGAGGAACGCGGCATTCGCCTGATGGCCCAGGAAGGGTACGAAGAGCTCGAGCAGGCCTATAAGGACAATCCGATCCCGCTTGAGCAGGCTGCCATGAAAACCGCCGTCGAGACTGGCCAACCGCAGCGATTGGTCCTGGGCGAGGGCCAGCCGGGCCTCCTTGCCGACGCCCACATCCAGACCGTGGTCCCGATCCGCCGCGAGGCGAACGTCATCGGCCTGATCGTCATGGAGACCCGCTCGGCCGAATACCAGTCGGGCGAGACCCTCGCCTTCCTGACCCGCCTGAGCGATCATGCTGCCATCGCCATCGCCAATGCCCAGCTTTATCACGAAGTTCAGGCCGCCAACGAAGCCAAGAGCGAGTTCGTTTCCTTCGTGGCGCACGAACTGAAGAACCCGATGACCTCCATCAAGGGTTATTCCGAACTGCTGGCCAAGGGGGCGGTTGGCCCGATCACGGATATGCAATCGAACTTCTTGGCGACCATCCATTCCAACGTCGAGCGCATGTCGACGCTGGTTTCCGACCTGAACGATAACTCCAAGATCGAAGCCGGGCGCTTGCGGCTGGACTTCAAAGCCATCGACCTGGCCGGCGTGGTCGACGAAGTCATGCGCTCCACCAAGCGCCAGATGGACGACAAGAAACAATCTGCGGATCTAAAAATCCCCGAAAAGCTGCCCAAGATCTGGGCAGATAACACCCGCCTCGGGCAGATCATCACCAACCTGGTCAGCAACGCCAATAAATACACCCCCGAAAGCGGCGTGGTCACTGTGGGCGCCGAAAAGAGCGCCAACCAATGGGACCCGGAGGGCGCTACGGACGTTGTCCATATCTGGGTCAAGGATAATGGGATCGGCATCAGCTTGGAGGACCAGCAGAAGATCTTCCAGAAGTTCTTCCGCTCGGAGGACTCGAAGGCCCGCGAAGCGCCCGGCACCGGCCTGGGCTTGAATATCACCAAAAGCCTGGTCGAAATGATGGGCGGGCGCATCTGGTTCGAATCGGAATTCCGCCAGGGGACGACGTTCCACTTCACCGTCCCGGTGGCGACAGAGTAACCACAGGATTGGATCTATGACTCTCCTAGCCGCGGTTGGACAGGCGCGCGCCCTGGATGGGCGTGAAGCCGGAATGCAGGCCACACACCAGGCGTTGAACAACCTGGGCAATACCCCGCCGGTCCTCGGGCTGGTGATTTCCTCCTATCTGTACGACGCACCCCAGGTAGTCAACGGCGTCGCCAGCTTGATTGGCACCACGCCCATCATCGGCTTCAGCACCCCGGCCGGGATGACCTCGGACGGCATCCAGCCCCATTCGGTCGTTGTGGCCCTGCTGGCTTCCGACGATATCCGCGCCGACGTTACCTGGCTGGCGGGCTACACCCAGGGCAGCCGGGAAGTCTCCATGCAACTGGCGGAGTTATTGAAGACCAACCCGAAACAACCCGCCCTGTTCTTCGCCGACGGTTTCAACGCGGACGCCGAACAGCTTTGCGCCAGCCTGCCAACCGGTACCAACCTGATCGGGGCCCTCTCCAGCGGCGATCTGCACACCGGTAACGCCTACCAGATCGGCGGCTCGCAATTCGGCGCGGGCGGGTTGGCCCTCTCCCGGCTGGAAGGGAATATCCACGCCGGGGTGGGTTACGGGCACGGCTGGCAGCGGGTCGGGACGCACTTCCGGGTTACTCGCTCGCGCGGCTTCTGGGTCCGCACCCTGGATGGACGCCCGGCTTCCGAGGCCTACGCCCACCTGTTCGGTTATCCGGCCCGGGACTGGGCCTTTCCTCCACTCGATCACTTGGCCCGCCTCTATCCGCTTGGCCTGGAGCAGCTCGACAAAAGCCTGGTCCTGCGCTCGCCCCTGCGCATCGAAGCGGACGGCTCGTTCCGCATGAACGCCACCGTCGGGGATGGGACGGAAGCTTACATGCTGGTGGGCAGCCTGACCGCCTGCCAGCAGGCCGCCACGACCGCCGTCGAGCAGGCCATCGCCGGCCTCCAGGGAGCGCGCCCCGTCCTGGCGCTGGTCCTGGCAGACATCGCCTGGCAGATGCTCTTCGAGGCCGAGCCCGGAGCCGACATCGCCGCGGTCCAGGCTGCGCTGGGCGCGAACATCCCGATCGTGGGTGGGTATACGCTGGGGCAGGTCGTCCCCAACGGGGCATTCGCCCCGCAGTTCCTGAATCAACACCTGGTCGTGGTGGTCTTCGGGGAAGAGTAACCCAAAGGCCGGATTCCTTCGACCGTTCAGGGGGAATGGAGGCGGATCGCACCAACCATGGAACCCGAACGATTTCATTTCATCGGTGAAGAAATTAAAGTAAGATTTAAAACCCCTCCGGCCCTGCAGAAGACCCCGCCCTGCCCGGACGGATTCACCTGGGAAGGACGGGAGTACCGGATCGAGGAGAAACTGGCCGAATGGTCCGATTTCTCGCGGCGCGGCCGGTACGCCCGCAACATGCAGCCCGCCCATGCCGCCGTTGCGGCCGGGCGCGGTTCGCTGGGGGTCGGTCGGTTCTACTTCCGGGTCCGGGTGGACTCGGGCCAGGTTTACGACATCTACTATGATCGCGAGATCAAGGACGTCGACGACCGGCTCGGGCACTGGTTCCTGTACCGGGAGATGACCCCAGGCAGCCCGGATGCCAACGGGGAAAAACGCTGAAGCGCGGAGCCGCGCCGGACTGTTCATTCGATGATACGAGACATCCAGGCCAAGACCATCCTGTCGCGCGTCAAGGGGGAGGACGACTGGTTCGGACTGTACTACAACTTCAACCTGTACCGCGGCTGCCAGCACCAGTGCATCTACTGCGACTCGCGTTCCGAGTGCTACCAGATCGAGGATTTCAACCACGATGTCCTGGTGAAGGTCAATGCCATCGACCTGCTGCGCAGGGAACTGGCCGGCAAACGCGTCATCGGGACGATTGGCACCGGTTCGATGAACGACCCCTATATGCCGCTGGAAGCCGAAAGGCGGCTTACCCGGCAGGCCCTGGAAGCAATCGCCGAATTCCACTTTCCCATTCACATCATCACCAAGAGCGACCTGGTCTTGCGCGACCTCGACCTGCTGAAGGAGATTGGCAGGGTCTACGCGGCCGTCTCGTTCACCGTCACGACTGCCGAGGACGCTTTGAGCAAAAAGCTCGAGCCGGGCGCGCCGGCCTCCTCCCGGCGGTTGGCAGCCATGAAGACCCTGTCCGAAAACGGCATCCTGACGGGAGTCACGCTCATGCCGATCCTGCCATTCATCGAAGATACCCCCGAAAATATTGGGGCAATCCTCCGGCTGGCACATGAAAATGGAGCCGGCTACATTATCCCTGCTTTTGGGATGACCCTGCGCGATCGCCAGCGCAGTTACTACTACGAAAAACTCGACCATCATTTTCCCGGCCTGCGCACCCGCTATGAAAGAGCCTTCGGGGAGCGTTATTCCGCAAAAGCCCGGGACCACTTTGCCCTGGAAAAGCTCTTCGGCGAGACCTGCCGGAAGTATGAATTGGCGGCCAGGATGCCGGTTTTCACCCCGCAGAAACGTCTCCACGGATCTGACGGACAGTTGAAGCTTTTTTGAGTGAGGGGTGGCGTGTTACAATGACGGCATGGAAACTTTCCATAGCAAGGAGATGATCATCCTATGAAACGCTTCCTGATCTGCCTGTTGAGCAGCCTGATCGTGCTGGCCATGACCGGCTGCACGATTTCCCTGGCCGATACCCCAACGCCATTTTCACCCTTCAGCCTGCCGTCCCCGACCCCGGCGTTCGCCACCGACACGCAGACGGTCCCGACGCCGGTCGTGCCGACGGCCACCCTGGCTTTGCCGACTCTCACGCCGGCGGCCGCCACCGCTACCAATGCCGCCCCCACGGTTACCAGCGGTCCGACGACGACCAGCGGCCCGACGGCCACCCCCACGACGGGCGGGATTCAGCCCGGCTCGCCGTCCGGACCGTACGCGGTCATCGGGGTTGGAAGCGGGGAGGTGTTGAACATCCGCTCGACGCCCTCGACGGCCGGTTCGGTCGCCGGGACCTTCCCGGCCGCTGCCACCAATGTGATGCGAACCGGTCCGTCCATCCAGGTGGACACGGACCTTTGGGTGCAGGTGCAAAATCCCTCCGGCGGGACCGGTTGGGTCAACGCCGCCTACCTGACGGAATACGTCCCCTCGGCCACCTTCTGCGCCGACACGCACGTCAACACGCTGCTATCCAACTTCGGCAATGCCGTCCAGACCTCCAACGGCGGGGTCCTGGCCGCCCTGGTCAGCCCGGCCCACGGGATGACCGTCCGACTGTGGCGCAACGGAACGGCCGTCGTCTTCGACCAGTCCCACGCCCAGTTCGTTTTCGTCAGCACTTACGAGCACGATTGGGGCGCCGCCCCCGGTTCCGGCCTGGACACCACCGGGTCGTTCCACGTGGCCGTCCTTCCCAAGTGGCTTGACGTTTTCAACGGCAGCCCGACGCTGAGCTGTGACGCCGTGCAGACCGGAGGCGCCAGTTACGACACCTCCTGGCCGGCCGAGTTGGCCAACCTGAACTTTTATTCGATCTACAAGCCCGGGCCGACCGGGAACGAGAACTCGTGGCGGACCCTGTTGATCGGGGTGGAGTACGTCCAAGGCAAGCCGTACATCTATAGCGTGACCCAGCTGGAGTGGGAGCCGTAATTTCTTTCAGGCTCTCAAACAGGCCATCAAACCGGTAGGGCAGGATAGCATCTTGCCCTATTTTATTTTCTGACTTGACAGAACCGAGTTATTGCATAGAATCCTTGTTGCAAGTTATTGCAATAAGGAGTTCCCATGAGTTGTTCGCAACCCTATGCCGACGAATTGCAGGCGCTCGGCTACCGGATGACCCCCCAGCGACACGCCATCCTGCACATCCTGAAAGCATCAGGGGGGCATCTCTCGCCCGCCCAGGTCTACCAGCTGGCGCACAGCACGGTGCCTGGCATGACCGAGACCACGGTCTACCGGACACTGGAATTCCTGGCTGAGAATGGGATCGTCCAGTCACGGTTGGTCAATGGCGGGCACCTGGTTTATGAGATTGCCGAAGCCGATCACCATCACCTGGTCTGCCGGGAATGCGGCGCCGAAGTGGAGATCGCCCACTCCTGTCTCCAGCCGTTCTTCACAGAACTGGAAATGGCCAGCGGCTTCAAAGTGATCGGAAGCCCGCTTACCTTCTTTGGGTTGTGCCCGGATTGCCAGAAAGACTGAGGAAATCATGGAGGTTCGCATGTTCCTAAACCAAACCAAAGCTGACTGGAAAAGACTGGGGATCTACTACCTTATTCTGTTTGGTTGGCTGGCCACGACCGCCATGCATATCCCGGACGGATATCTCAGTCCCCTTACCAGCCTGGTCATGCTCTTGCTGGTCCTGCCGTTTTGGGCCATCGGTTTGCGCAAGATTCGCCAGACGATGAGCGCCCGGAGTGTCCCGTTGATCGCCCTGGTGGCGGCCTTCTGCTTCGTCATCATGATGTTCAACGTCCCGCTGCCCGGCGGAACGACCGGTCACGCCGTGGGTGCGGCCCTGGCGGCCATTGTCCTCGGTCCGGAGGTGGCGACGATCGCTGTTTCGATCGCCTTGATGATCCAGGCATTCTTCTTTGGAGATGGCGGGATACTGGCCATCGGGGCGAACTGCTTCAATATGGCAGTCGTGATTCCTTATATCTCCTATGCCATCTATCGGATCTTTTCGAAGGGTACGCCGGTCACATCCAAACGCCGGTTGGCTGGAGCGGCGCTGGGCGGCTGGGTGGGGGTGACGATGGGCGCCTTCTTTGCCGGATTCGAGTTTGGCCTCCAGCCCCTGCTGTTCAAGGCTGCAGACGGGACCCCGCTTTACTCCCCTTACCCGCTCTCGGTGGCCATCCCGGCCATGGTGCTGCCGCACATGGCGGTCGCCTCGGTGGTGGAGGGTCTGCTGACTGCCCTGGTCGTGGGAACCTTGCAGCGTTTCAATACCAAGGTCCTGGAAGGAGCCGAAAACCCTGCTGCGGCGGTCGAAGCGACCGGCCTGCGGCGCCTGCGCTGGGTGTGGGCCGGATTGGCCATCCTGGTCCTGGCCTCGCCGCTCGGCCTGCTGGCGCCCGGAACGGCCTGGGGCGAGTGGACCCGCGGGGAGCTGACCCGCCTGGGAATCAAATCGATCCCGGCCGGGATGGATCAGCTCTCCGGCCTGTGGGGCGCCCCGCTGGCGCATTACAATCTGCCAATCCTGGGTAATGCTTCCCTCGGTTATATCCTTTCCGCCCTGGTCGGGATCCTGGTGGTGGTGGTGGTCGTCTGGCTGTTCATGACACTGCTGACGACAGGCGCCGGAAAACGGGAGCAGAAACCGTGAGCCTGGCTTCTTCAAAAGCCCTGCCGAAGCGCAGCCATGTCCTGGAAGATACCTTGCATGGCATCTCCGAGACGCTGGAACGCGGCCTGTTCGCCGAGGAAATCAGCCTGCGGCGCGGACTGCTCCAGGGGTTGGACGCCCGCGTCAAGGTCCTGGCAACCCTGGCGCTGTTGGTCGGGGTAAGCCTTTCCCGCAACCTGTGGGTGATCCTGGGCCTCTATACCCTGGCGTTCGGGCTGGCGCTCGCCTCCGCCATCCCGGCCGATTTCTTCATCCGCCGGGTCTGGCTGGCCCTGCCTTTTTTCACCGGCGCGTTGATCCTGCCGGCCCTTTTCATCACCCCGGGACCGGTCCTTCTGCACCTGCCGCTCGGGCTGGTCATTACCCAAACCGGCCTGAATTCGGCCTTGTTCCTGCTGCTGCGGGTCAGTACTTCGCTCTCGCTGGCGCTGCTGTTGATCCTGACCACCCCGTGGAACACCATCCTGAGCGCCCTGGGGGTGTTGCGCGTTCCGGATGTGTTCATCCTGATCCTTGGGATGACTTACCGCTATATTTTCCTCCTCCTCCACACGGCCAATGATATGTTTCTCTCCAGGAAGAGCCGCAGCGTGGGCGCCCTGTCGAATGCGAACGCACGGCGCATCCTGGCCTCCATCAGTGCGACGCTCCTGGGCAAATCCCTTAACTTGAGCAGCGAGGTATACCTGGCCATGCAGTCCCGCGGTTTTCGGAACACCATCGTGACCCTCAAGCCGTTCCGCATGCAGAGACGGGACTGGCTTTGGCTGTTCATCTTCCTGGCTGTGACCGGCCTGGCGATTTTCCTTGGCCGATGACCTTATTTTCTCGTGAAAACAAAAAAAATGACAAACGACCTTGTTTTTGACATCCGCGATATTTCCTATGCTTACGATGGGAAACAAGCCGCCCTGGAAAACGTCAGCCTGACGGTCCGACCGGGCGAATCCCTGGTCATCCTGGGCGCCAATGGTTGTGGCAAGAGCACTCTCTTGAAGCTCCTGGACGGGCTGTATTTTCCAACCAGTGGGACCATCCAGGCGTTTGGCGATCCTTTGACCGAGGCCGCCCTGCGGCGAGACGATTTCAACTTCGCTTTTCGCCGCCGGGTGGGACTGGTCTTCCAGGATACGGATGTCCAGCTGTTCTCCGCCTCCGTGATGGATGAGGTCGCCTTCGCGCCCCTCCAGCTCGGAATCGGCCGGGAGGAGGTCCTCCTGCGGGTCGAACAGGCCATGCAGGCACTGCGCATCGAGAAGCTCCGCGATCGCCCGCCGCATCGCCTGTCGGGCGGTGAGAAGCGCCGGGTGGCACTGGCGTCCCTGCTCAGCCTGGATCCGCAAGTCTGGCTGCTGGACGAACCCACCAGCGGGCTTGACCCGCGTAGCCAGTCCTGGCTGGTGGAATTCATCCTGAAGCTGCGCTCGGAGGGCCGGACGATCGTCACTGCCACGCACGACCTGGGAGTTGCCAAAGAGATCGCCTCGGCCATCTCCGTCTTCGACGAGAGCCATCACCTGGTGGCCTCCGGCGCCCCGGGCGAAATCCTGGGAGATCATGACCTCCTGCATCGCTGCAACCTGTCTCACTTCCATGTCCAGGAGGCGCAACCGGTCCGCTGATTGGCGCTTGTGCATCCGCCCGAAAACCCTGATAGTACCTCTGAGCACTTTCAAGTGCCTGCCCTGATGCTATAATCAATTGTGCGGTATTCCTTTTTGGAGACCCGATGACTCTTGACAGGCTATCCGAGGCAATTGCGCTGATTAAAGCGGGGAGGCAGGACAATGCGCGCCCTATCCTGCTTCAAATTCTCAAGGAAGATCCCCGCAATGAGACCGCCTGGTTGTGGCTGGTGCAAACCTTGCCAACCGATGAGCAGCGCATCGCCGCCCTCGAGCAGTGCCTGAAATTCATCCCAAACAGTCAGCGAGCCCGGCTGGGCCTGGAAAATTTACGGGCTCGGAAGACGCCGCCGGCGGTTCCGCCGGTCGAGAAACCCAGCGGCCCCACGCTGCCCCCGGCCCAGGTGAAACCGCCTTTTTCCCAGCAAGTCGGCCAGACTCCGGCGTCCCGGCAGGAATTGCCCGACCTTCCCCTACGCCCCGCCAAGTCCCAGAGTTCATCCAGCCCGGTTCCTGCACCTCTTGCAGAGGTGGAGAAAAAACCTTCCCGTATGGCGGCCCTGGTCAACCCGGGCGCCCCTGCACCCACACTCACACCCGAACCCGAACCGGAAACTGCTTTCAGACGGCCCGAATCGAAAAAAGGCCCGCGCCTGAACGGTGTGGATATCGGCGCGATCTCCTTGATCGTGTTGATCGTCCTCTCCATGGCCGGCTACCTCCTGTGGGAACGCTTCGGCCCGGCAGTGGCTAGCCGCCTGGGATGGGTCAGCCCTGCCGGATCCACGGCGACTGCCAGCTCGATGGGGACGCAGACCGCGGCTGCCCTCCTGGCGCCGACCATCACTCCGACCTTGACCGAGACGTTCACGCCGATCCCCTCGATCACTCCCAGTCCGACGGTGACTGTCACGCCGATCCCGATCAGCCTGCCGGCTCCTGTCTATTTTATTTCCGGGTTGATCGGCGGGGACGAAAGCGACCCATCTCCAAGCAGTTACCAGGTCTGGCGGATGGAAACGAATGGCATTACCTTAACACAGTTGACCTTCGAACCAAGTCGGGTGGTCGCCTTGGATGTATCTCCCCAGGATGGCAGCCTGGCCTATATCAGTAACAACCAGTTGATCTTGGCGGACGCGAATGGGAACAACCGGCAGGTCCTTGCTGGCGGCCCGCTTCCTGCGACCCCGTCCGAAAACGATGGGGCGATCGAAGTCAGCAGTCCGGTCTGGTCGCCGGATGGCAAGAGTCTGGCGTATGGCCTGAATGGGGTAAATATTTACACACTCGCCACGGGCAAGACCACGAGCCTGATCGCAGATACCATTCCTGCAGCCGATAAACCGCAGGACCTGCGCCTGTACGAGCCCTGGTCATGGTCCCCGGATGGGAGAAGGATCCTGGCCCGGATCGGCGGCCAGGAATGCGACAGCATGACCATCCTGCCGGCGGCCGGCGGGAACCCGCCTGCCTCGTTCAATGCAGAAAACAGCCTGTTCATCTGGACCGGCGACAGCCAGACGCTCTATAGCGCCAACCCGGTCCCCGGCGGGCCGTGCGACAGCCAGGGAGGCCTCTGGCGTGTGGACGCTGCCACGGGAACCGTCACCGCTTTGGATGCGAATACGGCGGATTCAGCCGTCTTGCACCTCTACGGCTGGCTCAAGCTGACGCCGGCCGGCCGGCTGTTGTATTTTTATCACGAGGCTCCGGCGGCCGCGCTCAACGGCCAGACCTTTCCACACAACCTGTATTCCTCCGATCCCGACGGCGTGACGGACCGGACCGTCCTGGGACAGGAACAATTCTATTTCTTTGACGAGGATCAATACCTGGCGGGCGGATCAAACACCTTCGGCGAGGTCTTGTGGTCGCCCGATGGGTCCCTCGCCGTCCTCTTCGCGGCCCGGGCGGCCGGGGGCATCCAGCAGTTTTGGCTGGTGCATACGGATGGCAGCCCGGTGCTCAGGCTGACGGATATGCCCGGGAGCCACCTTCGTTGGGGCGTCCCATCCTCCGGCGCCCACTGAAGTGGATCTTGGTTTTCCGGTTCCCCCCGGATCCAAAATGAACCGTCCCCGGCCTGATTCACCGGGGACGGGCTGCATCTACCAATCGATCCTTGTGCGGCTTTCGAAAAATCCCCCGCTCGGACCGTCTTCCGGCAGCGTCGCCAGCCAGATGAGGGCCTGGGCAGCTATGCGGCCTTTGAGCGGGTCCCGGCTTG